>PLXM01000052.1 GCA_003153235.1 Rhodospirillales bacterium | reverse complement strand
GCATAGCAGAGTAGCTAAGTACGGACTCGATAAACGCTGAAAGCATCTAAGCGTGAAACGAACCTCAAAACAAGTATTCCCCATAAGAGTCGTCGTAGACTACGACGTTGATAGGCTGGATGTGTAAGGGCAGCAATGTCTTGAGCTTACCAGTACTAATAGCTCGATCGGCTTGAATCTGCTCACATGCAGTAGTAAGGCCACACCAATAAGAAAAAAGAACAGCACTAGTATTAAGTGCAAAAGCTATAAACGGTCAGTTGTTGTAAACATTTTTTGCTTGCGTGGGTTTGGATGACCTGGTGGTCATAGAGAGGATGAAACACCCGATCCCATTCCGAACTCGGTCGTGAAAAGCNNAAGACCCGGGAGAGTAAGACGCTGCCAGGTCTTCCAAGCCCACCAAGCCAAGAAATGTTTAGTTGTAAACTTATTCAATGTTTTAAAAGAGCCGGGGTCTGTTGACTCCGGCTTTTTTATTTATTACAGTGCCGATCTCTGTAAATACATTTATGTCTTTTAATTTTTAAGGAGAAACGCACATGCCTTCAGGCCAAAAAATCAAGTTTACCGGCACTATTGAGCGCCAGATTGTTGCGCAGGGGTCAAAAAGCGAACATGAAGCAATCGTATTGCGCCCGGACGGCGTTGCTCATCCCACGCTCATTATTCGTATACAGGGTGAAAATCCTTTCACATACCCGTCTCTCCAGCAGTTTGTCGGCAAACGCGTCAGCTTCGAGGCTGTTGTCGCTCCTTCCGGCACTTCGGCGACTATCGAAAAGCTTTCCGATATCGCCGTGATTAATCCTCCGTCAAAAAAGCTGGCTAAAAATAACGGACCAAGACCGTAATTCTATAATTGGAAGAGTAGAGATGCCGGCAGCAAAAAAGAACACTGAAGAGCCAGATCTATTGACGGTGAATTTTTCGGGCGAGGCTTATGCCGTATTGAAGCATCTTTCATACCGCACGGGAAAGCCCATCGAAGATGTTGTCGAACAGGCCGTTTCTGTACAAAAATGGTACAGGCAGAGTGTTGTTGCAAAAGGCGAGCATCTGGCTGTCAGGGATGGCGGCGAGGTCCGTGATGTTACTGTCGACTTCAATGAAGTTGCACAAAAATCACCGGTTCAAAGCCTGTCCTCGGTCGAAAACTGTGTGACGCAGGGGTTATACAGCATGAAAATCTCTGGCGCTGCTTATAAAGATTTGGAAGAGCTCTCATATCATTATAAAGCGCCGATGCAGGATGTTCTCCTGCAGGCGATAGGGTTTCTCCGCTGGTATCATGATGATGTTGTTGCCAATGGTAAAACGCTGGCTGTGAGGTCGAAAGAAAACTGGCTCGGCATCTCAAAAACACACGACATTAAAATATCATGAGCAAGCTATCACGTACACATCAGGAATTTATTGAAAACTGCGAAGATATACTGAGCAGGCAGTCTTATGTTTCGATCAATGAAACCGCGCTGGAGGCTTTCGCAAAAACGCTGAAGCCATCAGATTTTATTCCGGACTGGAAAGAGTATGTCAGTCCCGCCGCTAACGATGCGGATCGTTACGACTTTAACCGCGCTTTTTACGAGCTCGCTATGATTACGGCGCAAAACGGCGGATTTATTTATGAAGATGACAAGGGTCAGGCGCAGAAGTGGGGCAAGGATGGCTCTGGCGCCAAAGCTATCGTCGAGAAAATGGCCGAAATCCGCGCTACTGGCGCGCTGCCTTTCTACGATATCACCCCCGCTGGCGTGGACAAAAAAATTGGCCACATGCTCAAGGGTGTGCCATTTGCTGAAAAGCGTCTGACTATTTTTAAAGAGTTTGCGGATGGTGACAATTATAGTAAGGTCACGAAGCTCATCGATTCCGCTTTTGACGGCGCAACGTATAAATTTGATATGGATTTTGTAAAGAAGCTGGCGGAGATATTCCCCACGGGCCTCGGCAACGACCCTTTCTTCAAAAAAGCGACGCTGACAGCGCTGATGGTGGCAGGTAATGCGCATCATCACGGCATCAAGGTGGATGTGTCGGATCTGACGGTCGCGGCGGATTACATTTTGCCGCAAGTTCTGAATGCGGATAATGTCGGCGTGCTGACCTTCAGTCCCGAATTGACCAAAGGTCTTGAAGAACGCAAATCTTTAACCGAAGACTCGGATAAAGTGCAGGCTCTCCGTGCGGCGGCGGTGGTCGTCTGTGACAAACTGGCGAAACTTTCGGGTTTAACGGCACAGGATATAGACGCTAACCTCTGGCTTGCCGGGCGCAAGCTACAGGGCGCCCGCCCGCACATGATGTGCTACACAACAAGATTTTAGCATGTGCAACATGACAAGATTTAGCACGTGCGACATGACACGATTCTAAATTTATTTAAAGCGCCATCTTTCGGGAAGACGACATCTTCATCTGGCTGATGTAGCCACCGGGGATGCGTGTCTCATTGATATTGTTGGTCAGACAGTGGACGCCGCCGCCGGTATGGATGAACTGGCTGATATCCGTTGTAATCACGTCATAGCCGATGTCTTTGAGTTTATCCTGCAGCTCCTGACTGCAGGTGGGCATGACGATCGTATCGCCGACGCAGCGCAGGTTGCAGGCATAGGCTGCAGCGTCGCTCTCCGAAACTTCAATCATGTATTTATCGCGCGGCAAACCATAGCGGTCAAAAGCATTTTGCTGCATCTTCTCGAACGCCTCGTCACTCATGCCGCCTTTGTAGCAGACAATGTGGCCGCTTGGCAGCGGCGCCAGAGAAGTATCGATATGGAAGAAAGGCTGCTGGACTTCAAGGCTTATAACTTCAACGCCTGTGGCATTCGATAGAGTTTTATGCGCGCGGATGTCGGAGCGACCAGAGGCGGCGCCTTCGCGGCCCGGCGTTTTAGTGTAGCCGGACCAGAAAATATCGCGGAACGGATCATATACGTTGTCGCCCGTCCCTTCCATCTGGTAGGGCGCTGCGATCGTTATGCGATCGGCTTCCTGCCGGAAGAGAGCCAGTTGGTCTTCGACTTCCTGCTGGCGGCCTTCGTTTGAGAAGCGGCTGGAGATGGTGACCAGCTTTCCTTTTTTCGTCCGGAGGGTCAGTGACGGATCAGCTGTGAAAACCTGATCCACTTTTCCGGGTTCGGACGGCATCACGACCGTCTGCACGCCCAGACGGTTAAAAATATCGCGCAATTGTGTCCACTGTTCTTTTGCCTTTTCAGTGAAAGCTTCAGGATCTTTCGCGTATTCTTCATAGCCCTGAATGGAGAAATCATTTGCCGGCGCATGACCGTCATCAAAGGGCTTTTCGATGGCGTAAAAAGACGGATCCGCCATCAGGAATACAGGGGCATTGTTGTTCTGTTGGGTGTCGTCAGATTGGTCGGCTTTTTTTGTCATCCCCGTTAAGTCCCATTGATTCTTAAACTATATTTATTTTACAGAAATATATAACATAATCAAGAGTTTTGAGTAAGATTAAACACGAATATACCCATTGATTAAGGGGGGTTATTCTATAAGTTATTGTTTTATAATAATAATTTTAAAATTAGATACTATCCGTTTTTAGGACAGGGGGCTTTTTTCGGAGCCGGTCGGAACTCCAAATTGCCATTAGCTGGGTCAAATTTAGCGGCCCTATATCCTTTGGCAAGCAGCTCCTTTTGCTGTGCAATATCTTTTTGCGGGCAGGAGATGACCTTTTTGGCGCTCTTGTTGAAGACCTTGGACAATGCCGGAAGCTCTCCGTGCAGCGTATAGACTTCGGCATTGTCAACAGGGTCAACGGAGATCCGTTCGATATGCAGGCCGTTTTTCAGGAACACAGACCAGCTATAGGAATTTTCAAGCGCCACCTCGCACAGAACCTGCGTGCGGCCTTTTTCATGGGACAGCTGCAGCCATTCATCCACCATGACAGACATCAGCCGGTTGCCACGATAAGCCGGGTCGACGATGACACATTGCAGCACGGTCACCTTGTCCAGAATTTTTGTCAGCTCCATATCCGGTATGCCGGTTTTCGGGTTTTCAGCGGTCGGGTTGACAATAACGCTCTGGGAAATCAGCTTCCCATCATGCACGATGCCAAGGACAGCGTTGCCCTCGGTAAAATGCTTTTTAAAAAATTCGCTGTCTTTCCGTAGCAGAAAAGTTTTTTCTTGCTCTGTCAGGTCTGCAAAGGCGATGTCCTGCAGCGCAATGATTTGCGGTATGTGCTGCGCTGACAGCAGGACGAGCGAGTATTCCTCGCCGGTTTTCTCCAGCGTACCGGTTTTAACGACTTCAACGCTCTGTGTCTCGATAAGTGTTTCCACTTCAAATATCCTGTCCTGAATTTGAGGAATCATTATTGTGCAAAATAACTTGCAAACATCAAGTCATTTTGCGGCCAAACCCTAAAATACTTTTAAGGGCGCGGAGGGTTGGAAGGGCCGGTCTTCGGCGACTTCTTGTCTTCCGCAGGCAGCAGACCTTCTCGTCGGAACAGCGCATTCGGATCCGGCTTTCGACCCATGTAGGCAATAAAGAGATCCATCGGGTCTACAGTACCGCCCTTAGAAAGCAGGGTGCGCAGCTTGTCTGCGGTCGCGCGGTCATAGAGGCCGTTTTTCTTGAATGCCGTGAACATGTCGGCTTCCAGCGCTTCGGACCATTTATAACCGTAGTATCCGGCAGCATACCCGCCGGAGAAGATGTGCCCGAAGTTGACCGACATCGGCGCTGACAGCCGTGGAAACAGGCTGGCTTTCGCCACCACGCCATCCTCAAGTTCCTCGACTGTTTTGACGGTTGCGGGATTTGTTGTGTGCCATTTCATGTCGAGCAGGCCGAAGAAAGTCTGGCGCAGCCCCTGATAGGCAACATCGAAGTTTTCCATGTCATTGATCTTCTGGATGAGATCTGTCGAAAGAGGCTTACCTGTTTTGTAATGCACGGCAAAGGTGTCGAGAACCTCTTTCTCCCGTGTCCAGTTCTCTTGAATCTGGGAAGGAGCTTCAACAAAGTCCCGTTTGACGTTCGTGCCCGTCAGTGATGGATAATCGCCTTCCGCCAGCAGTACGTGCAGGGCATGTCCGAATTCGTGGAAGGTTGTCCGCACTTCGTCCAGCGACAGCAGCGTCGGCTGGTCTTTGGTCGGCTTGGCGAAGTTGCAAGAGTTGTAAACGATCGCAAATTTGTTCTCGCCGTCCTCGATGCCGCGGTTGCGGATCTGGTCTTCCCATGCGCCGCCGCCTTTGGCGCCGGGACGGGCGTAGTAATCGGCGTAAAACAGGCCGATCATCTGGCCGGTTTTATTGTCTTTGACTTCATAGACTTTTACATCAGGGTCATAGACGGGATACTTGCCTTTGACCTCGGTCAGCTTGATGTTGAAAAGTTTCTCGGCATGGGTACGCACACCTTCAAGAACTTTCTCGAGGTCGAAATAGGGGCGCAGTTCCTCAAGGTCGAGCTTGAAAGTATCCTCTTTCAGTTTGCGGCTGTAAAAGGCGAAATCCCATGGTTTGATTTCCGTGATGCCGTCTGTCTTCAGCGCATAATCCGCAACTTGCTTCAGGAATTTTTCTGCAGCGGGTTTGTACACACTGGCGTTCTTTTCCAGCATGTCCATGACAGCCTCGGGAGAGTCAGCCATGGTATCGTTGAGGCTGAAGGCCGCGTAGTTCGGATAGCCCATGATTTCGCCTTGTCTTTGGCGCAGGCGCGCAATCTCGAGAACGACAGGGTGGGTATCGAACTCGCCCTGACAGGCGATGCTGTTATTAGCGCGGTAGATTTCCTCACGGAGCGCGCGGTTTTCACAGTATGTCAGGATGTCCGTTGGTGGCGGTGAGAGCTTTATCAGCCATTTTCCTGCAAGGCCTGCTGCTTCAGCGGTATCTTTATAATCATTCTTTGCGCGTTCAGGAAGTCCGGCCAGATCGCTTTCCTTGTCGATTACCTTCTGGTAGGCATCGGTGGATTTGACGCTGTTCTGGTCATAGGAGGTGCTGAGCTCGGAAAGCTTTTCGCTGATATCGCGCATCTCCTGCTTTGCTGCGGGGGAGAGCAGGGCGCCGCTGTCAACAAACTCTTTATACGTTTCTTTCAGCAGCATGGACTGCTCGGGCGTTAGTTTGAGTTTATCACGCTGGTCGTAGACAGCCTTCACGCGCGCAAACAGTGCGTCGTCCATCATGATGTCGTTGCCATGCTTCGTGCCCAGAACGCTGATTTCGGCGTCGATGTCCCGCGTGGCATCATTGCCCTTGGTGCCGGCGATGAGCGAGAAAACGCGCTCAACACGACCCAGAAGCGAGCCTGAAAACTCCAGCGCCTCGATCGTGTTTTCAAAAGTGGGCGCGGCGCGGTTATTTTTGATCTCGGCCACTTCATGTTCCGATTCCTTGATGGCGGCTTTGATCGCCGGCAGGAAATGCTCGGTCTTGATCTTGTCAAACGGCGGTGCGCCATTCGGCAACGAGAACGGAGCCAGAAGCGGATTGTCCAAAAGAGAAGAATTGTTTGTGTCGTCCAACGGGGCGGTCATGCGAAAAAATCTCCGAATCTTTTTTATGAAGTTATGTAATGGTAGCGGTAACATGGGACCCCGGCAATAAAAATTTACTTAATAAGATTCAGATAGAGAGTTTTTCTCTGACAGCATAATACCACGCACCAAGCGCAGTGAGCGGAACGCGAAACATTCTTCCACCAGGGAAAGGAAAGTTTATCATTCCGGAAAATATATCAAACCGTGTTGTTTGATTGTTGATAGCTTCTGCAATAATTTTACCAAGAAGATGACACGTCGTGACTCCATGTCCGCTGTCTCCCTGAATAAAATAGACGGTATCCGACAGTCGGCCGATATGCGGCATACGCGTCAGGGTCAGGGCAAAATTGCCGCTCCAGGCGAAATCTATTTTTTTATCCTTCAGGTAGGGAAAAGTTTTGGCGATGTGCGGCTGCAACCTGTTGATGATATCTGCGGGATCTGTGCCACTGTAAACCACGCCACCACCGAATAATAATCTGTGGTCGGCAGTGATGCGGTAATAGTCGAGCAGGAAGTTGCAATCCTCAACGCAGAAGCCGGAGGGCAACATCTTCTTTGTCAGTTCCTTGCCCAGCACCTCTGTCGTTACAATCTGACTGCTGACCGACATAATTCTTTCTGTCAGTTCCGGCACGGTGTCGCCGAGATAGGCATTGCCGCAGACAACGATATAGTTGGCTGTAACTGAACCCTTGTCCGTATAAACTTTTGGTTTGCTGACTTTTTCGATACGCACGGCGCGGGAATTCTCAAATATTTTTCCGCCGAGAGATTCAATCGCTACTGCTTCTCCGAGCGCAAGGTTGAGCGGGTGTATGTGCCCGCCACGCCTGTCCAGCAACCCGCCGATGTAAAGCGTTGTATCGACGACCTGAGGCATTTTCTCCGCGCCATACATCTCCAGCGACTTATTGCCGGATTTTTCCCAGACTTCTTTGCGTCTTTCTAGTTCGTCCATCTGCTTTTTATTGAAAGCTGCAAAAAAACTGCCGACGCGGTGGTCGCAGGCTATCTTGTATTTCTCGATGCGGGCACGAATGATGTCGCCACCTTCGAAGCTCATGTTCAGCAGGGCATTTGCCGTGTCTGTGCCATAGCAACTCAGGATCGTGTCGTAGTCGCGGCTGTAGCCATTGATGATTTGCCCGCCGTTGCGGCCCGATGCGCCAAAGCCGACGGACTCTGCTTCAAGCACAATAACTTTGTAGCCGTTCTCCGTCAGATGCAGCGCCGTGGAGAGACCTGAATATCCTGCTCCTATAATGCAGACGTCGCAGGTTAACTCTCCCTGCAATGTGGGTCGCGGCGGGGCGGCATGCGCTGTGGCCGCGTAGTATGAGTGAGGATAGCCCATGTGTTAGATATCCCGCAGGTAGGCGTCGTGCTCGACGCTGCTGACCTGCGCTTCCAACAGCTCTTTTTCCTGCTGCTTGCAGGCGAGGTAGAGCTTCTTGTATTTTTTGCCAATATAGCGATCAATAAATTTTGAGCTCTCAAAAATGTTTAGCGCATTTTCCCATGACGATGGAAGCAGCGGCGCCTTAGAGTCATAAGCATTGCCTTTAACGGGCGCGTGGGGGTTTATTTTTTTCTTTATACCTTCAAGTGCACCTGCGAGGATCACGGCAAACACAAGATAAGGATTGACGTCCGCACCTGCGACGCGGTGTTCTATGCGTGTAGATTCCATGTCACTTTGCGGCACGCGCAGCGCCGTCGAGCGGTTATCGTAACCCCATGTTATTTTCGTCGGTGCCGCCGAACCCGCCTTGAATCTGCGGTAAGAGTTGGCATTGGGCGCAAGGATGGCCATATTATCCGGCATTGTAGTCATGAGCCCGCCGATGGCATAGCGTAGTGCAGGCGAACCTTTGAAATCCTTTCCGGAAAAAATGTTGCGGCCCTTCTTGTCGAGAATACTAAAATGCACATGCATACCGCTACCAGACTTATCGGCATAGGGCTTTGCCATGAAAGTAGCGGCCATGCCATCACGGTGTGCCACGCCTCTGATGACGCGTTTCATCAGCACAGCATGATCAGCGGCTGCCAGCGCGTCGGCCTCGTGAACCAGATTAATTTCATACTGGCCGGGGCCATTCTCCGAGATTGTGGTGTCTGTTGGTATACCCTGCGCGTGGCAAAACCTGTTGATATCCGCCAGCGTTTTTCTAAAACTTTGTGTCTCTGCAAGACTATAGGTTTGTGCAGAGTTTGTGCGGCGACGCGTGGAAGGTATTACTGGCGGCTGTGGCGCGCCCATTTCATCCGGCGCAGCATCCAGCAGGTAAAACTCCAGCTCGGCCGCCACAACCGGCGTCAGCCCTTCTTTTTTATAAAGGGATAATACGTGCGAGAGAACCTGCCGCGGATCGCCAAAAAAATTCATGCCCAGCAAGATCTGCGCGGTATCTTTCAACCACGGAACAGGATGAAAACTTTCCGGCACGATATAACAGACGCCGTCATTGTCGCCTGTTTCTTTGATCAGCCCATTATCAGGAACATCATTGCCCCAGATATCCGGCGCGAAAGCCGAGAGAGGCAGGCGCAGGCCTGACTGGATAATTTTTTTCATACCGGCACGCGGAACCCATTTGCCGCGCAGTACGCCGTTCACATCAACGACAAAAGCCTCCACCGTTTCTATGTGTGAATTCTTCCCGAAAAATCCTGCTGCTTTTTTTGTGCCGGTTTTCATGTGACGTCCTTCTGAACAAGATTTAAAATTACCAGCTTTATCAAATAGATAAAATAATATTCAGGGTTATTTACCATTCATTTACTATAATAATTTATCATAATGCTATGGTTTAAATGACTTTAAGGAGGTCATTACATGGCCTTAAAAGGGGAATTCCGCGGGTCCTCGCGTAAAAAGTCTGCTGCCAGTGCCGCTTTTGGCAAAGAGAATAATGCGGCCACGCTCACCGGCGCGGTGCAAAATGGTGACATAAGAGAACTGCGGCGTTTGCTCAAAAGAGGCGCCAATAAAGAAGAGACGAATGACCGGGGCGAGACTGCGCTGATCCTTGCGGCACAGCTTGGCGACATGGAGGCAATCCGGCTGCTGGCCGATTGTGGTGCCGATATCAATGCCAAGAGCAGCACAAATCTCACGGCCCTGATGGCTTCGGCACAGAATGGCGACCTCGAAGCGCTTAAGTTCCTGATCAGCAAGGGCGCTGACATCGAGGCCAAGAAAAAAGATGAAACAACTGTCCTGATGATCGCTGCCATGTTCGGGCAGATGGAGTGTATCGAGGAACTTATATTTATGGGTGTGAATATTTTTGCAGAAGATATTTACGGTTACACGGCGCTCGATCTTGCTGCGGGCAGTGAAGATTGCATCGAGGTTTTAACGGCCGCAGAAGAGAAAGCGCTGACAGAAGGACATGGGCCTGAAAATCAGCAACAAAACGGGACGCTTAAAAAAGCCCTCGCTTCGGCAGGCAAGAAAAGCAAACGGGTGCCCCGTGCGGCGAAACCGGAAAAAGTTCCGGTACCAGTGCAGAATTCTACATCAACAAAGCCTCCAGCCTGATCTCTGCTCCGGCCTGATCTCCGTCTATGTTTTCCGTTTTTTGAATTGCGCGATCTTCATGCCGATCTTCAGGACGTTGTCGATGCGGCGATCGAGAAAGGCCCATGTCTGCGCGTGATTTTTTGATGTGTCGTTGAGCCAGTAGAGTGTTGTTGATGTCAGAACACCGGAGAGCAGCGCGCGCTTGGTGTAGTGGTTGTAATCCGTCGCCGTATCACCCGCGGCCCACCACAGCTTGTCGGCAGCATGCCACACCAGCTTGGGCAGCAAGAAGCTTTGCGGCGGAAGCGCCATGAAAGACAATGCAGCGGCAACAGCTTGTTTGTAAGGAGAAAGAATTTCCAGCCGTGTCCTGACGCCGAGGGTAATGCGCTCGCGGACCTTCAGGCTGCCGAGGTCTGTCTTTTTCATTTTTTTTATGGTTTCCTCTGTGGCCCAGATGGAAAAATATGTAACAAGATCGCGAACGCCGTTCGGGAATTCCATATCAATTTTATCTTTTGTGACTTTAAGCTTGGCCGCCGCCCTTTCCATCAGCGCTGTTGTCCAGCCGTCAAAGAGGACATCGGGCAGGGCCGCCAGCAGGAATTTGGTTTTGAACGGAGACGAGTCTTGTGACATGGAAAATACCCACCTTTGGCGTGAGTCTAGCTTAGAAAAAAGATGAAAGTCAAACCAGTTGGAAAATAATTTAAACGCTGCTAAACCTATGAGGGATATAATAAAAGAAAAAATGTTTAGTTTTGGAAAAAATAAAGCGCTGTTGGAAATCTGCTCCAGTATCGTGGAGCGGCTCGAGGATGGCATTGTGGCTATTGACAGCCACCACAATATCACCCTTTTCAACGAGGGCGCGCAGCGCATTTTCGGGTATACACCTGGTGAAGTGATAGGCCAGCATCTGAATATCCTTCTGCCGGAACGCTTTCACCTCCAGCATGATCTGATGATCGAGGAGTTTGGCGCTGCCGATAAAAATATCCGGACCATCGGGCAGCGCACGCGCCAGATTTTCGGTGTGCGCAAGGATAACAGCGAGTTTGCTGCCAGCATTTCGATTCTCAAGACTGGCACCAATCCTCTGAAGCAGGGTTATGCCGCCGTTGTCCGCGATATCAGCGAAAACAAGAGAACGGAAGACGAGCTGTTAAGGCTGGCCGCGACAGATCCGTTGACGGGTGCGTTCAACCGCCGCGAATTCACGTCATTGGCCGATCAGGAAAGCCAGCGTGCGAACCGCTACAATCATCCGCTGTCGATTATGATGCTCGATCTTGACCACTTCAAGCGTCTCAATGACACCTATGGCCATGCGGCGGGAGATAAAGCACTGCAGCGGTTCACGACGCTATGCTGCAATGCGCTGCGCACCGTGGATATTTTCGGCAGATGGGGCGGAGAGGAGTTTGTCACGCTGCTGCCTGAGACAGATGTCGAGGGCGCTGTGATCATTGCCGAACGTCTGCGCAAACTGGTGAGCCAGAGCATACTGGTTTACAACGACCAGAAAATTTCATTAACCGCCAGCATCGGCATTGCACAGTACCGCTCCGGCGAGATGACGGTGGAAGGTCCCCTGAGCCGTGCCGATAGCGCTGTGTATGACGCGAAGAAGGCCGGACGCAACCGGATCTCTGTTTATCGCAACGATTAAAAATTCCTAGTAATTGATCTGCAAGTCAAATGTTCCGCGATAAGGGGCCAGATCGTACGTTACACCTGCACGGGTCTTCAAGGTCGCGCCGATTTTCAATGTGAGTGTGCCATCAGCACCGGGGGTTTGTGCGTTGCCGATGCTATTGATATCGGGGGCAAAGGTGAAGTTTTTAACATCAAAGGCGGTTCCATCGGGCAGTGACAGCGTCGTGGCGCTGTCATCTACTGAAGCCCATATGGCTACGGTCGGATCAAAGCTGGACAGCCGGAAAACGCCGTACTGACCGGTCTGAAGGATAGTTATCTGCGAATCGCATGTCATGGTGCCGCCCGCAGGTATGGTGCAGGAGCGTATGGCGGAGTTATCGGTGATGATGATCTGACCGAAATAAAGCGGCTCTATTTCCACACCGTCATGGGTGTAGGAGAGAGCTTCATTACTATGAAGCGACAGCAGTATGGCACAGAGATAAATAAGAATTTTTTTCATGTTAATAACTGACCATGATTTCGAATGTACCGCGGTAGGTGCCGGGCGCATAAGTGGTTGCGCCTGCTTTAGTGTGCAGCGTCGCACCGATGCGGATGGCGGCGTTCCCAGCGCCGTCTGCCGTGATGTAGGGACCGGTGCCATCTGAGCCGGAGCTGTTGAAGGCCATTGTGTCGACATAAAAGTTGTCCGAGCCGACAGGGCCTGTCAGCACGACAGGGTTGCCGGAGTTGATTGCCGCGCCGGTGTGGTCAACGAAAGTGACGTAGAGTGTTGCGCCCGAGCCTGCGCTGGAAACGTAATAATAGCCCGGACCCTGTGAGCCGAGGTCGGAAGTGCCGCCATTCAACAGGGTAATTGTGGTAGATGCGCCGTTATAGGCTGTGCGTGTGCCGTTGATGTCGAGGACGATATAGGCATCACCGCCGCCCGGGGATGTGATGGAAAAATTGCCGAACCGTACAGCCTGTGACTCCCGGATGCTGATGGCGCTGGAAACACTGACACCATCATGTCCGGTATAATTGCTTTGTCCGGCATAGGCTGTGGTGATGCAGAAAGGGAAAATGGCGCATGACAGAAAAAGACAAAGCCTTTTCATCGCGTCACTCGTCTTCTTCCGTTTTCAGATTCTTCAGCACCTGAAACGGGCGATTCTTGCTGGGACCACCCACTTCGGTCAGCTGAGCGGCAAGGCTCACGCCAGGCGCGCGCGGGTAAGGGTCGAGCTCCAGCGATAGATATTGTGCAGTGAGTTCGCCTAGGTCGAGCATGCCGCCGTTGATAACCATGTCAGGCGCGTCTTCGGTTATTTCAGCAGCGAGTAACTCTTCATGCTCAAATCCTTCTTTTCCATCTTCTGTAAAATAAGTATCAAAATGAGCTTTTATCTCTGCAGGAACGCCCTGAAGGGAGACAACGCAGGTCTGGACGACTTCGGCCTCGATATCGCCTTCCACCCTGATAATATTGCCTTCGGATACGCGGAGGATGGTCAGATTGGCCTTGAGCCCCGACAGGGACTTGAGGTCAAAGCGCTTGGCCAGAGCCGCGCATTCTTCCTTGCTGGCTTCTACATGCTCGCGGCGGCCTTTATCCGGAATAATGCCTTCAATTGCAATCAGACGGGAAAATTCTGGCTGAATCGTCATTTCTTGCATCCTGTTATTGCTTATTCCAAAGTGATATACATGATATCGGTAAAAGACAATATGCTTTACTTATTCATGGGCACAAAGATGTTTTCCATACCTTGTATTTGGAAGAGGAAAGGATTAGGGTTCCTGTCATGAAAAAACGATCTGCCATTATTACCCTGATGCTTGCCGTTCTGGCTCTGGGCGCCTGCACGCCGATAATTGCCACGCGCGGCAATCTGTTGACGGATATGCAGATGCAGAAGGTTCAGGTGCAGAAATCCAGCCGTGCCGATGTTGTGCAGGCGTGGGGCCCGCCGACCGTGCAGTCGCCGTTTGACCAGAACACCTGGTACTACATCGGAGAGAAGACATCGCAGAAGGGCCTTTTTCAACCGGAAGTCCAGACCCGCCGGATTGTCCGCGTCAAATTCAATACGGCGAACAATGACACGGTCGTGGAAGTTGCAGAACTTGATCCCAAGCTAGCGCAGGATATAAAACCTGTCAGCCAGACGACGCCTGCCGCCGGTAAAGAGTACACTTTCCTGCAGCAGCTTATTGGCAATGTTGGCAAGTATAACGCCGATCCCAATAAGAAGTAGCAATGACCAGAAAATATCTGCACCACTTTAACCGTGGCCTGGTCATTGGCTCTGAGATCTTGGGACTTATAACGCTTATTCTTTTCGTGAGCTGGTTGTTTCTGATCATCCGCTTGTCGCAAGGGCCGCTGGATGTCAACTTCTTAACCAAAAATATCGAACAGTCCTTTAATGGACAGCAAAACGGCTTTGAGTTTACGGTCGGCTCAACAGTGCTGACATGGGGCGGTCCCGGGCAGCCTTTTATATTCGAGATGGATCATGTGCAAATTGCCAGGAATGACAAGACGCCTGTGTTGTCTGTTGAAAAAATCGGCGTGCAGCTTTCAAAAAAGAACCTTGTCTTTGGCAAGATTATCCCGCGCGTCATTAGGATTTACAGCCCGGCCCTGCGCATCGTGCGCAGCGAAGACGGACACTTTACACTAAATATAAATGCGGATGAGGCTTCCGCCCCTGCCCCCGCCGTTTCGCCTGCGGGCGCTACGGCGATCTCACCCGCGTCTGCCGCACCCGCGTCTGTGCCTGAAAAAACTGATCAGGTCGAATTTATCAAGGCGCTTCTGGCGCAAATGAAGAATGCTTCACGCGCGAGCCTTCTCGGGGGGCTGGAAGAAATCTCAATCACCGACGCGGCACTGCTATATGAGGATAAGGTCCTCAACGTCAGCTGGAAGTCCGGCAAGTCGAATATTGTTTTTGCGCGCGGCGAGGATGGTCTGGTCATCGACTCTATGGCCGATCTGGAACAGGACAAAACTNNAATTTCGACTACAGCTGGTCAACGCACAAGACAAGCGGCATCATCCACTTCACCAAGTTCAATCCGTCGCTGATGGCGCAGCAAAGCGAGGCCCTCAAAAGCCTCGCGGGTATCGATCTCCCGCTGAAAGGCTCCATCACTCTCACGCTGGATGAAGATTTTAATCCGGGCTTTGGCAAGTTTGCGCTGGGATCGGATCCAGGGAAGTTCTCCGCCGCCGGCTTTTATACCGATCCGCTCCCTGTCGATAAACTTTACATGCAAGGACGGTTTAATGTGCCGACCGGAGAAGTAGCGCTGGAACAGCTGCATGCGGATATAGGCGGCCCCAAAGTGACGGCGACTGGCGCTATCGTCAAACAGGAGGCGGGGCACGCCATTATAGTTGATGCTGTGCTCGAGGATATGCCGATCGACAAGCTCAAAACCTACTGGCCAGCCGGTCTGACGCCTGATCCGCGCAGTTGGGTTACCGGGCATTTGTCTGCCGGCATTGCCACAAAAGCCACGCTTAACCTGGCCATGCTGTCGCCGCGTGCCTGCAATGACGGCTGTGTAACCAAGCCGTGGAACGATTTTTTAGCGCCGAAGCTGCAGAAGGTGGGCGGGCAGATCGATTTCAACGGAATTAAGGTAGATTATTTCCCGCCATTAATGCCGGTGACAAAAGTGAAGGGGCGGGCAAGATACGACCAGAAGTCTTTCAACCTTGACCTGACGAGCGGCACCCTTGGTGACATGCAGGTGACGGGCTCGAAAATCGCTATCACCGATCTTGATGTTGCGACTGACAAGATCCATTCGAAGATCGATATCAATGTCTCCCTGAAGGGCCCGCTGAAGACGGCGCTGAAGGTACTGGACAGCCCGCCTCTGCAGTATCCAAAAAAGCTGGGACTCCAGACGGCGGATGTTGCCGGCGACACGGCGGTTGATGTGAATTTCAAGTTTCCGCTCTATAAAGGCCTGGCGCTGGACGATGTCAAGGTAACGGCCGCTGCGAAGTTGAATAATGTTATGCTGAAAGGGATGGTTGCCGATCTTCCGCTTTCGGGAGGGCCGATGGATTTGACGCTTGATAGTGGCGCTCTCAATGTCAAGGGTAAGGGCCTGCTCGGCAAGATGCCTGTCACGTTCAGCTGGCTCAGGAACTTTTCCGGGAAAGCCGCTGTTGCCAACAAGGTGGAAGCTACTCTGCCGCTTGATGCGGCGGCGCTTAAATCATTTGGTGTTCCTGATGAGCTGAAAATAACCGGAACCATGCCTGCCACTGTGACCTATACGCTTTCGAGTGACCAGACGGCACTGCTTCTTCTTAAGGGGGATATCACGCCTGCAGGATTCGTTGTGCCTGTAGCAGGTTACGAGAAACAGCCGTCTGCGCCGGGGACGCTGGGTATGTCCTTGCGCTTCAAAAACGGCCAGCTTTCCCGCATAGATGATCTTGACCTCGAGACGGATAAAGCGCTGCTCAAGGGTAGTATGAGCTTTGCTTCGGACGGTAAAACGCCAAAAAGCGCCGATTTTAAACAAGTGAAGCTGGGCGACACCGATATCGGCCTCTCTGTCAGCAGTCAGGGCAGTGACGGTTACAATGTGAGCATCACAGGCGCACAATTTGACGCCTCAAGTTTCTTTAGTGACAGCGAGGTGTCAAATAGCGATGCTGAAGCGGCAAAGAAAGTGACGCCGTTTGCCGTCACAATGAATGTCTCTCGTCTTATCACCGGTAAGAACAGATATATCAGCGGCCTGAAAATGTTCATGAAGCGCAATATCTGGAGCCGGCTCGATCAACTTGAAGTAGCGGGCACTGCGGGTGGCCAGCCGTTGACATTGCGTTATCTCCCTGCAGCCAAGGGGCATACGTTGAGTTTCGAGGCAGATAATGCCGGCGCCGCGCTTAATGCTTTGGGGATCACCCATGGCATGCGCGGCGGCAGGGTCGTTGTGAACGGGTTTCCGAACCCGCAGGGTGTCGGCGACAGGGATATGAGAGGCTCGGCAATCGTTACCGATTTCTATCTTGCCGATGTTCCCGTGCTGGGACGTTTGCTGAACGCTCTTTCTTTGAGCGGGTTCATTGAACTGCTGAATGGTAAGGGGATTGCCTTCAAGAAAATGCGCTGTGACTTCCTGTGGGCCGACAGGGGCCAGCCGGCGACAGTCAAGAACACCCGCCTGCTGGTCATCAAGGATGGGCAGACATCCGGCGCATCCCTCGGACTGACCTTTGATGGCACCATCGACAACTGGAAGAATACGCTCGACATGAGTGGCACGATTATTCCGGTGTCAGACCTAAATAAAATGCTCAGTATTATTCCACTGGTGGGAGACATCCTGACAGGCGGTGGTAAAGGCATCTTCGCTGCGACCTATACAATCAAAGGACCGAAAGACAGCCCTGATGTGTCCGTTAACCCGTTATCGGTTTTGGCGCCGGGAATATTGCGGAAGCTGTTTTTCGAGCATTAATGCCTTTTGTGGTTCGTCTGGCGCATTCTTTTCTTGCCGGCAGGGGCAGGCTTCTTTCCGGTGCCGGACAGGACAAATTTAACATCGTTGTTGCTGAGAACTTTGAAACCGGCGGGTGACAGCTCTATATCTGCGGTTTTGTTCCCTACAGGAAGGTTCCTGATCCTGAGTGTGCCCCATTCAGCGCGCCAGTGCTCGGGGTTGATTTTAACTTCAAGTTTTTTTGCGTCGACTTCAAGACCCAGAACGGCCTGCAGAAGCTGGAAGGGAGCTGCCGCAGCCCAGGCCTGAGGGCTGCAGGCATGGGGATAAGCCGTAGGCCCGAAGCCTTTTTCTTCCTGAAAGCCGCCGAAGAGTTCCGGCAGGCGCCAGTCATTTTCTTTTGCGGCTGCCATCATTCCCGCAAACAGTTTTCCGGCTTCGTCGGCATGGCCTGTCTGGCCCATGCCCGCGGCAATCAGGGCCGTGTCATGCGGCCAGATGGAGCCGTTGTGATAAGAAAGAGGGTTATAACGTGCTTCTCCTTCGGCGACGGTACGGATGCCGAACCCTGAAAAGAACTTGTCGCTCATCAGCAGCGAGACGACTTTTTCAGCGCGCTCCGGCGGAACAATGCCCGTGAACAGCAGTTGTCCCATATTGGAAGCCTTCACATTGCAGGGCTTCTTGTCTCCATCGAGAGCCAGCACATAGTATTCGCCCTTTTCGTTCCAGAATTTATCGTTGAAGTTTTTATAGAGATTATCAGCCCGGTCCCCATATTTTTTTGCCTGTGAAGCTTCATGGAACAGCTCAGCCAGCTTTTGTCCGGTGTTCCAGGCGGCATAGGCATAACCCTGTATTTCGCAGACCGCGCGCGGAAATTTCACATCGGTGTTGCCGTTCTCGTCGAAGATGGAATCGCCGGAGTCCTTCCACATCTGGTTGTAGAGACCCGATTCTAATTTGCGCTGGTATACCATGAAGCCCAAGGACTGTTCGCTGGACCAGTTCTTGTCCTCCGCGTAGTTTTCCATCCATTTCAGCGCACCCTGAATATTGGGCCATATTTGTTTAACGAAGGCCTTGTCGTTGGTCTGCCGGAGATATTCCCCCGCCAGCATAACGAAAAGCATGGTTGTGTCCACGCCGCCATAGTAAAGGCCGTAGGGGATCATTCCGGCGCGGGACATTTCGTTGTCGCGGGTTTCGTGCATGATTTTGCCGGGATTCGCATCACGTACAGGGTCATCCGTCTGTGCCTGCCGGTCAGCGAGAAATTGCAGCACGCCTTTGGCCATCTCCGGCTTGGCCCACAGCATTTCCATCGCGGTGATGATGCCGTCGCGCCCGAAAGGCACGGCAAACCAGGGCACGCCGGCGCAAGGGTACATGCCGCTGTCGTAGTGATTGGTCAGGAAGGCGAGGTCTCCCTGGCTGCGGTTGAACCATTCCTGCAGATAATTGTTCGAGAATTCGAGCTGCGCGCCCTGCGCCAGCATTTCCGCCCTTTCCTCACGCACGGCGATGACGGCATCCTTGTAGCTTTTTGGACCCGGCCCGACAGCATTGTCCTTAAACTTGCCGAACTCCAGATAGAGCGTCACTTCGCCGTTGGCCGGCAGATTGAGTGAAAACTCTGCCTGATTTTCTGCGATTTTGGCCGGTTTGGGAACGGAGGAGAAAAAGATATTGGACTTACGTTCTGTTTTATCAACGCCTTCATAGAGCCATGATGTCCGGGTGTCGTCGTTGGTGATTTGCGCTTTTTCCTGTTTCCCAAGGGCTTTTTTTGGTTTGTTGCCGCGCACGTTGAACATATCGACGAAGTCGCTATCGAATTTAAAATTCAGCGGCAGGGTAACCGGCACGTTGTTGTAGTTGCGCACTGTGATAGCCTGATGAACCAGCCCGTCGCCGACGGTGATGCGCCGTTTCAGATGAATGGAGTTTTCAGGGAGGTCCGCGCCCGTCTGGTCTTTCATAGCCGGGTTGCTTAAGGCTGTTGCAAGTTCAACGTTGTCATCCGTTACCTGTGCGCCGAGAGGGAGCGGTTTTTTGTCACCGAGCATCAGGGTCAGCGCCGAGGTATAGCGCATATCGTCAACGTAGATACCCATGAGGCCCAGTTCCGGAGCTATATCGCCATTGCGATCGAAAATCGCATAGCTTTTGCCATGCTTGAGAGTGATAAGATCAAGTTCGCTAATTGAAGGTTCACTCATTTAAAGCTCTTTATCCGTCTGTTTTGAGGCCTGATGTCCCAGCTTTGTACTTTTATTGCTTTAAGCATCATACCTTATATAACATAATTTGTCATCAATATTGTTATGGATAATAATATTATAAAACAGCTGTCTATTTATTCATCGTGGTCAATGTCGTCCGGATCTTTAATTCCCTGGGCGAGGGATTTTTTCTTGCGGGCATAATGCTTTACGCTCCAGGGCATCGAGAAAAGATAGGCGGCCCCCATAAAAGTCAAGGTCGGCCATGTCTCGTTAATCAATCCGGCGAGCAGGATGCCGAAAATGGCCAGAGCCGGGACAGACATCTTATGAGTCACGCGAATCTGCTTGCTGGAGAAGGTGGGGATATGGCTCACCATCATAGCTGCCAGCACGATCAGCCACAGGCCGACGAGCAGGGGATCAGAGATAATACCCGTCACATCGGAATTCGTTACCTGAAAGCTGACCATCATCGGCAGCAGGGCCAGACCTGCGCCCGCGGGGGAGGGGACGCCGGTAAAGTATTTTGACAGGGGATCGTCCGGCACTTCTTCTTCCTTGGAGACGTTGAAGCGCGCGAGGCGCAGGGCCACAGCCATCATAAAAATCAGCGCCGTGATCCAGCCAAAGCGACCGGCGTCATGCATCGCCCAGAGGAATGTTACCAGCGCGGGCGCAACGCCGAAGCTGACAAAGTCAGAGAGGCTGTCCAGTTCAGCGCCGAGCTTGCTTTGCGCTTTCAGGAGGCGCGCTGCTGCACCGTCGAAAGCATCCATAAAGGCCGCCGCGACGATGGCGATGACGGCTTCTTCCCACTTGCTGACGATGGCGTACTTGATGGCGGTCATGCCAGCGGCCATGGCCGTCAGCGTGATCATATTGGGGATCATTTTGTGCAGGGAAAGTTTTCGCGGCTTCTTTTCAGTCATGGTTTTGCCGCCTTATTTCCTGATGTCGCCTGTGCGGGCCGCTTCAGCGGATGTAAGGTCGGCGATAACGGTTTCACCGCCAACCATGCGCTGACCGACGCACACAAGCGGGTTCACGCCGGGCGGCAGGAAAATATCGACACGGCTGCCGAAACGGATAAGGCCGTAAATATCGCCCGCTTTGACGTTCTGTCCAGCTGTCAGCTTGCAGATAATGCGCCGCGCCACCAGCCCTGCAATCTGTACGAAGGCGATACTTGAATTGTGGCCGTTGAGCTTCATCAGCACGGTCGAGCGCTCGTTATCCACGCTGGCTTTATCAAGGCTGGCATTGAAAAATTTTCCAGGGCGGTAAACGACTTTTTTAATTTCACCGTCAGCGGGGGTACGGTTGACATGCACGTCAAAAACATTGAGGAACACAGACACGCGGGTCAGTTTTTCAGCGTCGCAGAGCGGGTCACCCGTCTTTTCACCGTTCTGCCCCTTGCAGTCGGACAATTCTGGCGGCAGCGGCGCTTCGACGATCATTTGCACAATGCCGTCCGCCGGACTGATAACAAGGCCGGGGCGGGTCGGCGTCACCCGTATCGGGCAGCGGAAGAAATAAACGCACCATGTAAAAAGCACGAGGCCGAGAAAGCCGAGCTTTGTTCCCAGCAGGGACAATATCAGGGCTATAACGGCAGCGCCGGCAATGAACGGACGTCCCGCCGGATGCAGGGGAACGAACAGGGTTTTTCTGATGAGAGCAATGAGTTCGCCCATTATTTTTACGGAGTCCTTTCGCGTGAATATTTGAGCGTGTAGTTTTGAGCAGGTTCCATCAGGATACAAGTGAATATTTTTTTTCGTAATACATTAATAATGATTATGGCAGATAAAATTACACCCATATTTATATTTTTCAGAAAGAATGTATCGGGTCTTATATATTTATTTACGACTTGTAGATAGACTGAAGAGTAGCAATAATCGGCTGTCAAAAAAATTGGAGTCTTGGTGTTGGCGGAATTACCTACAGGAACAGCCCCTAAAGAACAGTCGCCCCCTGCTGCTAGCGCAGTCCGTACGCATGAGCTTGCGCACAAGGCTATGGAGAAAATCAATGCACTGGGTCTTGACCCTTCTCCGCAGGTATATGAGCTATGGTTCCGTTACTTTCAGGGTGATCCTGAAATTGTGCGCGCGATCGATGCGCATCCCGGCGTATTGGATGAGCCAACCTGCCATAAATTTTATAAACGCTTTTTAAGCGAAAGCGCCCGCAGCGACGCCATCAAGACGATCAGTGACCGTATCCAGCAGGCGATCACCGAGTTGGCGGGGACGCTGAACTCCGTCCAGTCGATGACGACAGAATACGGAGATTCTCTCGGCGATGTTGCCGAAAAAATAAAGAGTGCTGAGACCATCGAGGATCTGGGTAATGTCGTGTCCGCCATCGTCGAAGACACCAAGATGATGATGCAAAAAAACCAGAACCTCGAGTTCCAGCTCACCAATTCCTCCACGCAGGTGGCGGAGCTCAAGAAAAACCTTGATAATGTGAAGAAGGAGGCCCTGACGGATGGTTTGACCAACCTTGCTAATCGCAAGGCCTTCGACAAACAGATCAGGGACTGGGTTGAGGAAGTGGAGACAAGCGGCAGCGACCTGTGCCTGCTGATGATGGACATCGATAATTTCAAGCGCTTCAACGACACATACGGCCACCAGACGGGAGATCAGGTTCTGCGTCTCGTCGCACGCACGCTGACGGATGGTATCAAAGGCCGTGACCTTGCTGCTCGTTTTGGCGGTGAGGAATTTGCGCTGATTTTTCCAGACACGCCGTTATCGGCGGCGATACGTGTGGCAGATTCACTACGGCATGCTGTTGAGGGCAAGGAAGTTGTCAACAAGAACAGCAACAAGAGCCTCGGCCGCATCACTCTTTCAGGCGGAGTCGCCCAGTATATCAAGGGTGAAAGCGTGACGAACTTTATCGAGCGTGCCGATACGGCTCTCTATGAGGCTAAGAATGCCGGACGTAACAACATCAAGTCGGCTACTTAAATCTCTCCTTTAAATTGATCGTCACCAATGCGGGCCCCAGAGATCAACTATGTCATCTACATAGGCTTCTGAAGGGTCCTGCGGGTTATAAATGACAGGTATAAGGGTACCAACAGGGAAGCACGAGGAGCCTTCTGCAGGGTCGTCTTTTTCCGCGCGAGTACAGGCCGGTATTGAAAGAACGTAGCTTTTATCCGTTGTGGGGACATACTTCAGGTGGGCCGTGTAGCGGGTGCATTTGTAAGGCGGATAGTATGTAAGGCTGCGGCTGGAGAAGTAACCACCGCACATGTCTTGCTTTGCATCCACAGAAATAACATTGCCCGTGATATGTTGAGCTTTATACATGAACATGACGCGATCCAGCGCATACCAGCCTATAAGGACAAGCAGCAGGTATGCGATATTCCTGTAAACCCAGTGAATCATTTACCCCTATGCAGCCCTCTTCATCGCCACATTCAGGTTTGAAATCAGCTTGTCCATGAACTGCTCGGTGGTGAGATGTTTCTGGTTCGGGCCAACGAGGAGCGCGAGGTCTTTTGTCATGTCGCCGCTCTCGACCGTGGAAACGCAAACCTGCTCCAGCATTTCGCCGAAGCGGACAACTTCCGGCGTGCTGTCAAACTGACCGCGGTATTTCAGACCCTGGGTCCAGGCGAAGATTGATGCGATCGGGTTGGTCGATGTCGGCTTGCCCTGCTGGTGCAGGCGGTAGTGGCGTGTAACTGTGCCGTGCGCCGCTTCTGTTTCGACGCATTTTCCGTCCGGCGTGAGCAATACCGAAGTCATCAGGCCGAGCGAGCCAAAGCCCTGCGCGATGCTGTCCGACTGTACGTCGCCGTCGTAGTTTTTGCAGGCCCAGACAAAGCCGCCTTCCCATTTCATCGCCGAGGCGACCATATCGTCGATCAGGCGGTGTTCATAGGTGAGGCTGGCCTTGGCGTATTTGTCCTTGAATTCTTTTTCAAACACAGCCTGGAAGATGTCTTTGAACTTGCCGTCGTAGGCTTTCAGGATCGTGTTCTTGGTGGAAAGGTATACCGGATATTTCCGTGCAAGGCCGTAATTCAGGCAGGCACGGGCGAAGCCTTCGATAGACTCATCAAGGTTGTACATGCCCATGGCCACGCCGGGGCCGGTGAAGTTGAATATTTCCCAGCTTTTCTTTTCACCGCCGCCTTCGGGTTCAAACACCATTGTCAGCTTGCCCTTACCTGGGACTTTGATATCGGTTGCTTTGTACTGGTCGCCGAAAGCATGACGGCCAACGACGATCGGCTTCGTCCATGTTGTGACAAGGCGCGGGATGTTTTTGCAGATGATCGGCTCGCGGAACACTGTTCCGTTTAAAATATTACGGATCGTGCCGTTGGGGGACTTCCACATTTTCTTGAGTTTGAATTCCTCGACGCGCGCTTCATCCGGCGTGATGGTGGCGCACTTGATCCCGACGCCGTATTTCTTGATCGCTTCGGCGGCATCCGTTGTCACCTTGTCATCCGTTTTGTCGCGGTTCTCGATGCTGAGGTCATACGACTTCAGGTCCACATCGAGATAAGGACGGATCATTTTCTCGATGATCATATCCCAGATGATGCGGGTCATTTCATCACCGTTCATTTCGACGAGGGGGGATTTTACTTTAATTCTGCTCATTGTCGTTCTCCTGTTCTTGTTGTTCTGGTTTTTTATCGTCTTGTCCGGTTGTCGCTGTTGTTGCGACGCTGCTATTCGCAGCGCCGTCCTGCGCCTGTTTTTCTTCCTGCTCTTTTTGCTGCTTTTCTTTTTCGGCTTCTGCGTCTTTCTCATCGCGCAGATGCTTGTCGCGCGCATCTTCCCACGCGCTGACGAGTTTATGGGCCTGGTCTATGTCGCCATCGGAAAGCTTGGCGGAGTCCGTCAGGTCTTTGCGTGCGCGTATGGCGTATTGCTGCGTATCATCGTTATCAAGGTTCTTGATCGCCAGCGAATACCATTGCCAGGCTTCTGTGGTATTGTTCGCATGCTTGGCGATGGCCGCGAGGCGGATGAAGCTCTGGCCATAGCCGTGCATGCCTGATTCTTCGAACCAGTGACGCGCCTGCACGAGATCTTTCGGCAGGCCGCCTTTCCCCTTTTCGTACATATCGCCGAGAATGAACATGGCGCGCACATCGCCCTGATTGGCGAGATCCGTCATGTCGCTCATCGCCGGCGGATCATCGTTGTTGAGTCTTTTATAGACAGGGTCTGGATAATATTTGAGGTTTTCTGCCGCGGAGGCGCCTGATATTTGTGCCGGCGCGGAGGCGCCTGATATTTGTGCCGGCGCGGAGGCGCCTGATATTTGTTCAGTACGCGGAGCGCACAGCGCTGAAGTTGCAGCGCTGCAAAGGAGAGTAGTGAATACGATCATTCCGAAGAGGGTACGTGTCATTATGTCTGTTCTTCCAGAAAGGCCAGTATTTCTTTCAGGTCCGTGCTCTGTTTCAAAGAGCTGCCCTTTGAATAAACAACATACTGCGCGGGTTTTATCAAGCTGCGGCTGGAAATCTTGGTGACAGTATAGAGGGGGCTCTCATGGCTGGAGCGGAAAATTGAAAACACTGCCATGTCAGGTAGGCTGTCGATCGCATAGTCGCGCCACTCGCCGCGTTGCACGTGGGCGCCGTAAACCGACAGTATCTGACTCAGTTCGCCCCTGCTGAAGGTCGTTTTGCCGTTAAGACGGAATTTATCACGGATATAAACGAGCATCACTCTAGACCTCTTCTGGGATTCTAAGACGAACGGGCGCCTTTTAAAAGGGAAGTATATAGTAGTATGGAAATGCAGAGTCAATTTTTGATCCTGCAAAAGCAAAAGGTTGACGTGCCAAAGTGAAGTAGCTATAAGAGGTCACAACATTGACGCGGGGTGGAGCAGCCCGGTAGCTCGTCAGGCTCATAACCTGCCGGTCGGAGGTTCAACTCCACCTCCCGCAACCAAATTAAGCCCG
>PLXM01000244.1 GCA_003153235.1 Rhodospirillales bacterium | reverse complement strand
GGGATGTCATCCGCTATACGGCGCAGTATTTGCGCGTCGTGCCTGTCAGCTATGCGGCGCTGAGCGTGCTCGTCGTCTATAACACCATGTTCAATGCCATGGGTAAGCCTTTCCCGGCGACCTGCCTCGTTCTGCTGAGGGCGTTCATCTTCTATATTCCGCTGACGTATCTGGGCGCGAAGTACTTCGGCTTCGAAGGTATTATATCGGCTTTGGCATTGACGAACTTCGTTGTGGGTATTTTATCGCATTTATGGAATAAAATAGTGATTCCCTAGGGGGGGGTCCCTTTCAAATCTCTTGCCTTTTTTAGGCATATAGGCAAACATTCTCATGTAGATTAAAAAGGCGCTGCGTCCTTAGATATGAGGACAAATCGTTCTCGTAACTACATCTATCATCAACCGTCTACTTATCAACCATTGGAGAAAACCATGAAAAAGTACCTCACTCTTGCAGCCGTTCTGGGTGCAATCGCTTTCCTGAGCGTTTCATACCTCGCTCAGGCACAACAACCTGCTGCTGGCGCTGCGCCTGCTGCTCCTGCCGTTATGGCTCCTGCTGCACCGGCTGCTGACGCTGGCGGCGCTTACGCGAAAGACCGCGCTGAGTGCGATGCACTCGCTTCTGCTTCTTCAACAGAAGGAGCTGCTCCTTCCGCTACTGACAAAGCTGCTTCACTGAAGAAGTGTCTGTCAGGCAAAGGCCACAGCGATGATGAAATCACCAAGGAAGAAGCAACCAGAGGCACAGCTGCTCCTTCAGCACCTGCCGCTCCTACTGCTCCAGCTGCACCGAAATAATATTCGTCAGCTTTTTCTGTCTCAGGATAGAAAATGGAATAAAAAAAGGTCTCAAGGTAACTTGAGACCTTTTTTTTGTAATTAAGTTTTGACAAGTTGGAAATATCGTTTTATTATTTAGTTATGATTAGGATGGTGACGATGATCCATTGTTACTTTCCTAGTTTAAATCAACCTCTGAAATAGGGAATAAAATCATGGCTGCTAAGAAAAAAGCTAAAAAAGTTGTAAAAAAGAAAACAGCAAAGAAGAAGAAGTAGTTTCTTCTAACTAGCTATTTCTAAAGATTGAAGGGCATCCCAACGGGTGCCCTTCTTCTTTTGTGCCGCATGCCCCTGCGATGTTTCAGAAACCCCCGTATTTGCTTTACTTTAGGCACTCCCCGCCTAGAATAATTTTGTCGGAAATTTTAACGATTTTTTTATCACTGGAGAGTTTCATGCGGTCGGTGGCAAGTGTAAAACAAGGTACAATTTTTCTGTCTGATGGGAATTTTTCTGGCGCTGGAAATATTGCGCCTCATCACATCGGAAAAAACAAAAAATATTTTGTGCGGGGGATGTCAGCGCGAATCACCCCCCCTTTTTTCGCCGCGTTGGTTCTGTCTCTGCTCCTCATCAACCCGGTTTTTTTTACAGCCGCAAATGCGGAGCAGGGGTTTTCCAGCCCAGAAGAGTCCGTTATCTGTCCTGATAAGGCTGCAGCTGAAAAAGGATCGAAGACGGACGAATACAATCTTGCCCGCGCCTATGACAAAGGCAGTTGCGGCATCACTGCAGATCCGCAGCAGGCAATACAATGGTATACAAGCGATGCAAAACAGGGCGATATGCTGGCGCAATATCGTCTCGGCGAAATATATTTTACCGGTTCTAACGGCGTGGAGCCTGATTATCCGCAAGCGAAGAAGTGGTATCTGATGGCAGCAAAGCAAGGTCACGGGCTTTCGCAGCTGCGGCTTGGATTTCTCAATGCCGAGGCTCATTTCAAGGGACTGAAGACCGATTATAAGGAAGCCGAGAAATGGTTTCTCAAAGCAGCGGAGCAGGATGCCGGCGATGCGCGGTTTCGTCTGGGAAATTTCTACCATAATTATAAAAGACCGCCCGAGCTGAAGAAAGCAGTCTACTGGCTGACGCGCGCGGCCGAAGGCGGTCACCGTGTTGCTATGTTTGACCTTGCCCGCATGATTAAGGCGGGCGAGGGGGTTAAAAAGGATGCCAAGCAGGCGCTGGTTTGGATGAAGAAATCCGCCGATCTGGACATGATTTCCGCGCAGATGATGCTGAGTAACATGTATGCCGCAGGCGATGGCGTGCCGAAAGACCCGGCGGAGTCTCTTGCGTGGACATTGAAAGTGGCCACCGCGCCGACGGCCATTCCTTACTGGATCGACAAGGCAGGCGATGCCTACTTTGAAGGAAGCAAAAAGATCCCGATAAATTACACGCTCGCCATGAGTTTCTATGAACGTGCCGTCGCCAAAGGGGATGCGCACGCTGAAACGCGCATCGGTATCATGTACCTGAAGGGGCTGGGCGTTGCGAAAGATCAGGCAAAGGCCGATGAGTACCTGACCAAGGCCGCTGCCGCCGGCGATGATGAGGCCAAAGACCTTTTAGCCGCAAAAAAGTAGGCGCTCTATATATTGACAGACTGGATATTGACAGGTGAGCCGTATTTTATATAATGCGGCAATGAGCTCCAGCAGCATTACCACAGCGATCCGTACCGGACGGGAAGACCAACTGACCGAAGCCCTGAAACGCGGCGACGATGTCAACCAGGTGGATGAGAATGGCGACATGGCGCTGATTGTCGCTGTCCGGTATAACAACCTGACTCTGCTGCAACGGCTGATCGCTCATGGCGCAAACGTCAACCAAAAGGATGGGGTCGGCAATACCGCGCTGCTTATTGCTGTCCGGAGCCACAAGACGGATTTTGTGAAGATCCTGCTCGATAAGGGCGCATCCATGAATGACAGGGACTCTTTTGGATTGGCGGCACCCGACTACGCACGTCGGGCAAAAAATCAGGACATGGCCGAACTGATGGAAGCCGCGCAAAAAAAGCGTGATTACAACCCTGCCACCGAGAAGCAACAGAGGGTAAAAGCCATAGCCAAAACTTACAAGTTCAAGCTACAGTTTTAAAGGCGGCGCAAGCAGCTAAAAAAGCAATTTATATCAGGCAGATATAGGGCTCCCAAGCGCGGTCTTTGTGTATTGACAGATACAGCCCGTTCTATATAACATATCACACAATTATCATATAGTCCGGGCGGTAATGACAAGACTGAACAGCACATTTAATAATGGCCCACAGAAATACCTGTCCCGTCAGTTAAGGACGGCTGTGCAAAACAACAGGCTGGCCGATGTAAAGTCTCTGCTGAAACAGGGGGCAGACCCTGACGAAGCGGATGATCAGGGATATACGCCGCTGATTATTGCAGCGCGTGAGGGATATAACAGCATTGCGCGGGCCCTGATCGAGTATAAAGCGGATATCAACAAGCCGGACCGCGACGGCAACACGCCATTGATCTGGTCTGTGACCAACACACATGCACCCTCTATCCAGACGTTTCTTGATGCCGGCGCTGATACCGACAAGCTGGGCATGAGGGGTACGGCGCTGATGTGCGCGGCGGGAGGCGGTCACGGATGGATTGTGCGCCTGCTGCTGGACAAGGGCGCCAATCCCCACATCCGCGATGCGGCGGGCAACACCGCTTACAGTCTCGCAGAGAAGAAGAATATGAAGGCGACCATGCAGATGCTGAAAGAAGCCTCGTCGAAACACAAGCATCAGCAAGTGCAAAACTTTGCCAAACAGAAAAAACTGAAGATTGGACCAAAACCATGACAATACTGGACGACATATTTAACACCTCCAGCGATCTCGTCAAAGCGGCCAAGCGTGAAAACGCTTCACGCAAGATCCTCCGGGCGGCGGAGGACAACAAGCTCTCTCTTGTCAAATCGCTGCTGAATGACGGTGCTGACATCAACCGGCAGAACAAAAACGGCGACACGCCGCTGATCGGCGCGGCGCGCTTCGGCAGTACTGAGACGGCTGAATTCCTCATCAGGAGTGGCGCGGATATCAATAGAAAAAACTATAAGGGCGATACGGCGCTGATCGCAGCCGCGCGTTCCAACCGCCCGGGCATCATCAAAGCCCTGCTGGATAAGGGAGTTAAGGTCGACGCGCCAAACTATAGCGGCGAGACGGCGCTGATCATAGCGGTGCGTTATGGCGACAAGGCCACCGTCGTGGCCCTGCTGGAGAAGGGCGCTAACCCCATCCAGAAGAACAAACAGGGCCAAAGCCTGATCGAAGTCGCGAACAAGCTTTATCGCAACGGCAGCGATATCGCCGCGATCCTTCAGGATGCCATCACAGCCCGCGAGAAGATCGTGGCAGAGAAAGCGGCGGCAGTGAAGGCAGAAAAATTGAATGATCAACGCACGAACGCTGCCTCTAAGCAAAACAACCTGAAAGAGCAACTCAAAAACCGCCCGAAGCCGAAAATAGGACCGGGTTGATGTTGGCAGGGATGAACCATGGGTAATGTGAGCCAGGAATTCGGTGAAGCAGTCCAGCTGACCATCTTTGATCAGAAGATGGCGACTGCTCTGGATCTTCGCAATATGAAGAACCTGCGCGTTTTACTGGAGCAGGGGGCTAACCTTAACCAGACGGATGGCTTTGGCAATACACCTTTAATCCTTGCAGCAATTGAAGGTGATTTTGCGCTGGTGAAATTCCTGCTCGAAAAGGGCGCTGCTATCGAAAAGGTCAATAATGGCGGGAATTCGGCGCTGAAGCTGGCGGTGGCAAACAGGAACACAGATGTTCTGTATCTACTGATCGATGCGGGGGCCACAATCGACACCGGTGAAGGAGCTTACACCGCTGCCTGGGCCGATAGGGAGGGCTACCCCGCTATCGCAGAGGTTCTTCGTGACGCTGTTGAAAACCGCACACGCACCGCCGAGGAAAAAGCCGCGGCAGAGGCTGCCGCTGCAACAGCGAAGAAAAACGCGCATTATACTGCTTACAAAAAAGTGGCGCAGAAGCATAAAATCAAGCTGAAGGCTTAACGGCCAAGCTTAACGCCGGTCCTTAAAAAAATCTTTTAGAATGAGAGCACAGGCTTGCTCGTCAATGCCGCCATAGACTTCCGGCTTGTGGTGGCAGGTGGTTTGGGTAAAGATTTTCGGGCCGTGATCGATGCCGCCGCTCTTGGGGTCGTAGGCGCCGAAGTAGACGCGGCGGATGCGGGCGAAGGAAATGGCTGTCGCGCACATCGGGCAGGGCTCCAGC
>PLXM01000060.1 GCA_003153235.1 Rhodospirillales bacterium | reverse complement strand
GGGGTAAATTTTGGTTTAAAAAACTGGTAGTCGTAACCGTCCTTTGTCTTGCCCTCGACGTTTATTTCTTTTGTCTTGCTGAAAACCTTCCAGTCCGTCGCGCCCGCCGGAACATCGACATAGTCTTTAATATAATCAGCGATAGTGCGGGTGGGGGCATCGGAAGGTTGTCCGTTAAGATCGACGGCGCCAGAAGCCGTCGTGGCTGTCGTATAGTTTTTCTCCAGACTCAATGCATAAGCGGAGGCTGGCAACATCACCAGCACAAGTGAAAATATAATGCCAGGCTTCACGCGCGGCCTCGCGCCAGAAGCGCGGCGATATCCGTCCTGCCTGCTGACAATGCCGGAACCAGCCCGGCGATAAGCCCGGCGNNCAGTGCCGGACAGCATCTGCGGCGATGCGCCCAGAACGCGCAAAACGCCGAGGTCATAGCGCCGCGCCGTCAGACTGGAAGCCAGCGTCGAGAGCAGCATAAGCGCCGACAGCACGATAAATCCCGCCCCCAGAACAGTCAGCACATCGCGCCCCATGCCGAGGCTTTCCGCCAACCGCGTCATTTCATAGCCGGGATTGGCGGCGAGCAGGTTTGATGACTGGTTGATCTGGCGCGGCAGATTCATGACGGCGATGGGATTTTTTGTTTTAATCAGCAGCGCTGTCACCTGATGGCCGATTTTATATTCCTCGGCGGCATCAGGGTCGCCAAGATCTGGATGCTTGTGCAGTTCCTGAACGCTGCCGACGGAAGTTAAAATCAGGCGGTCGAGAACTGTGCCTGTCGGTTTCAGAACACCGGTGATTTTATAGAAATGGAAATGATGCACATCATCGCTGTCAGTGGACAGGCCGTGGACAGCGGGGAACTGTGCGCCGGTTTTAATGCCGGTCAGCGCGCCCGCAACGGCATCGAAAGGATGCTTCCATACCTGTCCGTCAGCGGAAGAAGCATGATAAAGCGCCAGATAATCTGGCGTCGTCCCGACAATGCGCCAACCCTTGTGACTGTCACCGAGCGCCAGCGGGATAGCCAGCTTTACCTGCTGGTTATGCGACACCCTATCGGCATCCGTCGCTTCGATATTCCCGTTCGGCACATCGGCGTGGTAGACGGTGGACAGCACCAGTTGCAGCGGGCTGCCTTTCGCGCCGACGACGATATCTATGCCCTCCGCATTGCGCGAGAAGCCGGTTTCAATAGCCTGCGACAATAAAAAGACAGTGCACAGCAAAGCGATGCCCGCCGCAGAAGCTGCAATGCAAAGCAACGTGTTAAGCGGACGTTGGCGGGCGGAGGCCAGCGCAAGAGAGAACGCGTTCATGCGACCGCCCTCAGCTTGGCATCCAGCCTGATGATATTTTTAAAATGGCTGGTGATCCGGTTGTCTTGCGTGGCGATAACCAAGGCCGCGCCCGCCTCCTGCGCCTGCCTGTTCAGCAGGGCGATCACGGCCTCGGCATTGGCATCATCCAGCGCCGACGTCGGCTCGTCGGCCAGAATGATTTTAGGGCGGTTGAGGACGGCGCGGGCGATGGCGCCGCGCTGCTGCTCGCCCTGACTGAGCGCTTCCGGTTTGCGGTGTGCCTTATTGCTTAATCCCAACGTATCCAGCAGATGGTTCAGCCTCGCCTCATCCGCTTTCACGCCAGCCATATCGGCAGCCAGCACGATGTTCTGCCGCAAGTCCAGCGAAGGCAGAAGATGCAGAGTCTGGAACACGAAGCCGAAGTTCTGTCCGCGCAGATGATCACGCGTGCGGGAGGGCAGCGCATAGAAATCCTGATTTTCAAAAAGGACGCATCCCTCGCTTGGTTTTAAAAGCCCCGCCAGAACGGAGAGCAGCGTCGTCTTGCCCGAACCGGAAGGCCCGAGGATCAGCGTCTTTTCACCCTTGCGTATGGACACATCGGCAAAATGCAGCGCCGGAGAACCTGCCCTGACAACGGAAATATTTTTTGACTCAATCAGCATCGCCGGAAGTACGTCCTTCCTGTTCGAAGTAATGCGTCGTATTGATGCGCTTGAAATCAAGCTTCGTCCTGGCGACTTCGCTGAATCCTGATGTCGGCAGAACGGCAGGCTTGTAAAGGAACTGGTAAACGCCCTCCGCATTCCGCACCATCAGATCGCAGGAATGCGTTTTCAACTGTTTATAAACGTCATTGTGACCCTGCAAAAGGCTGGCACAAATCACCAGCTCGTTTTCAGCCGGAACATAGTGCCGCGCATCCTGACAGCGCACGTCTATGTGCTGCCCGAGATCAAGCTTGCGCACAAGCTGCTGTGACAGGTCACAGGCTTCTTCGTCATTATCGACACAGATGACTTTCTGCGTTTTCGGCAGGCTTCTGGCCAGCAGGAAGGCTGTGATTGGCAACGATCCCGCGCCAAGGAAGCTGATGCGGTCGAACGTCCTGCCCTGCAGCAGGGATGCTTCCGCATTGCAAAGCTCGCAATATTCGGAGTGGTACCAGAATTCTTCCAGGCTGGTGCTCTTCTGCATCAGCAGCTTTTTTGCCCAGTATTTTTCCATCTGGCATTCGGCAAGTCCGCACAGCCCCGGCAGATGCTCGCGCTCGGAACACAGGTCCGGGGTTTGCAACAGATAGCTTGAAACTTCCGGCGCATGGCTCTGCGTCAGTGTCCTGACGAGGTGAGTGAGTGAGTGCGTCACCTGCATGTTCTCTGGTGACAGGTTTTTTTCATGCTGCAGCACAGCATAACTTTGGCGGATGGCGGTAACTGCGTATTCTTTTGTCGGAAGCGGCATTGTTTAGCACCCCTGAATAATAAACATAAAATAATATGAAACTCGCACCAGCAAGATAGACAGTTCTGGGAATATTGTAAAGTATTTATTTTACATAATTATCTATAATCTACACTAAAGAACTTTTTTAGAAAGATGTTAAACTGCCCCATGTTCAAGAATGTCGTTCTGATCGCTATTCTCCTATTTCTGCACACGGGCGCCGCGCAGGCTGCCGATTACACCGACAGCGTTGTGCAAGATGGCGATACGCGCGAATTTCAAGTGCATATCCCCGACAGTGTTGCCGGCCAGAAAAATCTACCCGTCGTTATTGTCCTGCACGGCGGCGGCGGAACGGCCAAAGGGGTAAGAGCCCAGACCGGCATGGACGCTGTTGCCGACAAGAACGGCTTTATCACTGTTTATCCTGAAGGCACGGAGGGGATGATCGGCAATTTCCGCACATGGAATGCCGGACACTGCTGCGGAACTGCTGCCAGAAAAAATATCGATGATGTCGCCTTTATATCTTCAATGATTGATGCCCTTGTCAAAAAATATGCTATCGACAGCAAGCGCGTCTATGCCACGGGCCATTCCAACGGCGCGATGATGAGCTACCGTCTGGCCTGCGAACTGTCAGACAAGATCGCTGCCATCGCGCCTAATTCCGGCCAGCGCGTATTTGATAACTGCCATCCCAAACGCCCCGTAGCCATCATGCACATTCATGGCACGGCTGACCCCTGCGCACTTTACAATGGCGGGGCTGAATGCGGCGGATGCTTTTCACAGATGCTGGGCTTTTCCCTGCCTGATGACAAATGGGCCTGTCCGCCCGTGAAGGATATCGTGAAAGAGCATGCGCTGATGAACGGCTGCTCCGCAGAAACAAAAACTGTGTTCACCAAGGGCGCTGTCACCTGCAAACAATATCAGGGATGTCCGGCCAATGCCGTCGTCGAGCTCTGCTCGATCGAAGGCGAAGGCCATAGATGGCCCGGCACTGATGACGTCGGCCCTGCCGTCTGCAAGGATGACCCGTCAAAAAGAAGCTGCCTCAAATACACCGGCATCGTCGGCCCCGCCAATCACGACATCAACGGTGGCGAATTCATGTGGAACTTCTTCAAGAACTACCATTTACCCTGACTTAAGGAGAAATATATGAACAAAGGACGTATGGAAGCCTTCAGCGACGGCGTGATTGCTATCATTATCACCATCATGGTGCTGGAAATGAGCGCACCCGTTGGAGCTGGGCTACAAGACCTGCTACCGGTTATGCCCGCGTTCCTGAGCTACGTGTTGAGTTTCATCTTTGTTGGCATTTACTGGAACAACCATCACCATATGCTGCAGGCCACACACAAGGTTAATGGCCGCGTGCTGTGGGCCAATCTGCACCTGCTGTTCTGGCTGACGCTCATTCCCTTCACGACCCACTGGATGGGATTGAACCATCTGGCGCCCGTGCCGGTCGCGCTTTATGGCGTTGTGCTGTTCATGGCAGGGCTGGCCTATTATATCCTCGCCCATTCACTGGTCACCCTTCACGGCGATAAATCCAAGCTCGGCACAGCGATCGGCAAAGATTGCAAGGGCATTGTTTCCCTCCTGATATATGGCGCGGCAATACCGCTCTCATTTGTCAACGTATGGATTGCCCTCGCCCTGTATGTGGTGGTAGCAATGATGTGGCTTGTTCCCGATCGCCGGATTGAAAAGAACCTGTAATAACCAATATGTGAGGAAAACATGAAGATTTTATTTTTTGCCGGCGCACTGCGTGCCGACTCCTGCAACAAGAAATTTGTACGCGAAGCCATGCGCCTTGTGGAAACCAAGGGCGGTTATCAGGCAGAGTTTGCCGACCTCAAGGATTATCCCATGCCTCCCTATGACGGGGATATAGAAGCCGCCTCCGGCGTTCCAGAAACAACAATGAAACTGGGCGAGAAGATCCGCGCGGCAGATGCACTCATTGTCTCAACGCCTGAGTACAACGGCTCCATTCCCGGCGTTCTCAAAAACGTCATTGACTGGCTGTCACGCGAAAAGTCAGTATCCCTGACGGGAAAACCTTTGCTGCTGCTGGCAGCCTCACCCGGCGCACTCGGCGGCGTGCGCAGCCTGTGGCATACACGCGTGCCGTTTGAAGTTCTGGGCGTACATGTATTCCCCGGCATGATGGGCTTGCCGAATGCCTATAACGCTTTTGATGAAAAACTGCACCTGAAGGAAGAAAAAACCGCGCAGCAGCTGCAAAAGCTGCTGGACCAGTTCTTAAGCCACATCGCGCCTAAAGCCTGAAGCCGGGCGGCTTGGGAGCAATCTTCTTCTTGTTGACGGATGAATTGCCAGATGAATTATCATTGACTGAAAGTTTTGCCTTCACGATCCTGAGCCCCTGCTCCAAAGTCTCGTCAGGTTTTGCCTTGGTCGTGTCGAGAACACAGACATCGGAAGCAGGATGCAGCGCCAGCGCAGCCTGCCTGCGGTCCTGCTCGTCACGCAGGTTGATATCCTTCAGCACCATTTCCTTCGTCAGACCTGGGTTGCTGTCTTTCTGCTGCTCGAAGCGGCGGCGGGCGCGTTCTTCGGCATCGGCTGTCACAAAAAATTTGACGTCCGCATTGGGGGCAATCGTACTGCCTATATCGCGGCCGTCCAGCACCACACCCGGGGCATTGCCCGGCGGATCTTTCATGAACGCCGCCTGATACGCGCGGATAATAGCGCGCACTTCAGGGATGGCGGAAACTTTGGGAACAGCCTCGTCCACTTCCGGTCTGCGCAGATCTTCGTTTTTGAGAACTTCAGGCCCGAGCGGAAACTTTATCAACGGCAGCGATGTCTTGACGTCTTCAAGCTTTGTGGGATCACCGCCCCGCTCGAGCGTGGCCCATGCGACGATGCGGTAGAGCGAGCCTGTATCGAGGTAGGCATAGCCAAGACGATCTGCCAGTGCTTTGGCAAAAGTACCCTTGCCACTTGCGGCAGGGCCATCAACAGCGATAACTGTTTTATGCGTTTGTTCAGACATCGGAATAGCTTAACATAAGGCCCTGCTTATGCAAGCGGTATGTGCTTTCTAGCTGAAACTGACCATTTTTTTGGCTTTTTCGTCCCAAAGCGTCAGTTTATAACAGGCTGGAATATCAACCCAGGTTCTCTTCGGCACAGCCCTCAATTCAGGGATAGCCGCAAGGCATTCGCGCAGGCGGTATGACGGAACATGCCCGTTCAGGTGGTGGATATGGTGCAGGTTGATGTTACCGAACAGCCAGCTGATGAAACGCGAGAACTCGAAATACGAGCTGCCCTGCAGACCGGCATCAAAATATTTCCATTCGCTGTTCCTGTTCCAGTAGGCATCCTCATACTGATGCTGGATAAAGAACATTGCTACGCCGAGCGCGCTGCCCAGCCATATCACCGGCAGGTATACAAGAAAGAATGCCTGCCAGCCGAAGGCATGGACCAGCAGAGAGACCAGCAGCACAAGGGCGACGTTGGTCAGCGTGACGTTCGTCCAGATCTTCACTGAATGGAATTCGCAGTCCAGCGGCAGCCTGTGCTTGAGGCCGAACAAAAGCGGCGGCGCAATCAGCAGCAGGAATACCGGATGGCGGTATATCCTGTACCAGATCTTTTTCATGAGAGGCGCGCTGTTGTATTCCTCGACCGTGAACGTATCGACATCGCCGACGCCGCGTTTGTCCAGATTGCCGGAGAAAGCATGGTGAATACTGTGATTCTTCCGCCAGTAGTAATAAGGCGTCAGCGTCAGCACGCCGAGGGCACAACCCACAGCATTGTTCACATTCTGTGATGAAAAGTAGGAACCATGGCCGCAATCATGCTGGATGGTAAAAATACGTGTGATCATTACGGCAGCAACGGGCATTGCAAGAAACATCAGCCAGAGGCCGTGTATCAAACCGTATACCATCAGCCCGGAGGAACCAAAGAACAGGAAAAGCGAAAAGCTCAGCTCAAAAAAAGCCGCTTTATTGCTTGGCGTCGAAAATTCCCCGATGCGCCGCAACAATACTCTTTCAGATTCAGTCTGCATTGCCCCTCACCCTCGTATATTACCCTTATAACTTTATTATACTCTTTAACCCTGACATTTTCAAAAAGAATCGTCCAAGAGGGTTATTACTGAAACTGATAGCTCACAGAAAGCACTTCCAGAGTTTCTTGCACTGCAGCAAGTTTGACCTCTACTTTGTCACCGGTCTGCGATTTCATCAGCGCGCGTGCCACGGGAGAAAGCCAGCTGATCTTGTTCTTTGACACATCGGCTTCATCAGGACCTACCAGCGTAACTGTGTGCTCTTTCCCATCCTCGCGCACATAAGTGACAGTGGCGCCAAAGAAGACTTTTTCAAGAGCCTGCTGCTTTTTGGGATCAACAACCTCCGCACTCTCGAGCCTTTTTGTCAGGTAGCGCAGGCGCCGGTCGATCTCACGCAGGCGCTTTTTGCCGTAGATGTAATCGCCATTCTCCGAGCGGTCGCCATTGCCCGCCGCCCAGGTCACGATCTCGACAATCTTGGGACGCTCCTCGCGGAACAAATGATTCAGCTCCTGCTGCAAAGCTGCAAATCCCGTTGGCGTCATGTAGTTCTTGACGCCCGCCGGCAGGATTTCAACCTCGTCATCTTCCGGCTCTGTATCTGTGTCCTGCTCTGTCGTGAAAGCTTTGCTCATAATACCACACCCGTCCGCCTGATTTTTTAATTGGATACATCGTCCAATTACTATAATTATAGCAACAAGTATGTATATGGAGATTCTGTAGTCAAGACGAATTAGCAATGCCTCAGCCTAAAAACAAAAAACTGACCTTCAGACCGGATATCAACGCGTTGCGCGCCGTCGCCGTCCTCGGCGTTCTTTTTTACCATTTTCAGGTGCCGGGTTTCAGCGGCGGCTTTATCGGCGTTGATGTATTCTTTGTCATCTCCGGCTTTCTCATGTCGCAGATCATTTATGGCCAGCTGTCGGAAAACCGTTTCAGCCTTGCTGCGTTTTATGAAGCGCGCATACGCCGCATCGTGCCGGCGCTTGTCATGCTGGGGATCGTCCTGCTGCTGAGCGGATATTTCTACCTGATCCCCTTTGACTACACGATCCTCGGCAAGCGTGTCTTGACCTCCCTCACCTTCGTCTCCAATATCGCGCTGCTGCACAAGGCGCCGTATTTCGATCCGGCATCACGCGAGCAGTGGCTGCTGCACACATGGTCTTTGTCAGTCGAGGCGCAATTCTATCTGTTCTGGCCGTTTTTCCTGATAGCGCTGCAGAAGAACAAAAAAATCTTAAAACCCTGCATCGCTGCCGTGTTTGCGCTTTCGCTGATGTGGTGCGTTCTGAAAACGCAAAAAGAAGCCTCCGCCGCTTTCTATTCCCTGCCGACGCGGGTCTGGGAATTTACTGCCGGCAGTTTTCTCTATTTCTTTAAACAAAATATCAGGCCCATCAAAAACCTGTCGTTCGCCGGATTGGCTCTCATACTCATCTCCGCCGTTTTCTATTCCGGCGATCTGGCTTATCCCGGATACTGGGCTTTTGTGCCCGTCGCCGGCGCGGCGCTTTTCATGACTGAACAATCCACACGCGCTTTTATAACCAACCGCGTCACGCAGTTCTTTGGCGATATTTCCTACTCCCTCTACCTCTGGCACTGGCCGGTGGTGGTCGGCGCGAAATATTTTGATATAGCCCTGACGCCGCTTCATCAATGCTGTCTGATCTCGCTCTCCGTGCTGCTGGCCTATGCGTCTTTTGAGCTGGTTGAAAAACCCTCGCGCTACCGGATCGACTGGAAAATCAGCACAGGTGCAGGCGCTGTTGTCGCTCTTGCCGCCTATCTTGTGTTCGCGTTTCAGGGAATGCCCTCCCATGTGCCCGATAACGTCATGGCGGCTCAAAGCGCCCTGCAGGATTCCAATCCCCGCCGTATTGAGTGCATGTATAGCGGCAAAAAGAATGCAAAGCTTCCTGAATGCCGCCTTGGCGCTTCGGTTGATCCTACCGTCGCCATCTGGGGCGACTCCCATGCCGATGCCGTTTTTCCGGTCCTTGATAAAGTGCTGGCGGAAGACAAACGCTCGGCATTTTTCTATTCTTACAGCGGCTGCCCGCCGATTCTCGACGCCATCATCACCAGCCAGGTGAGCCTGCGCAGGGACGAGAGCTGCAAGATATTCAACGACCTCACTCTGAATAAAATAATCGCCGCGCCCGAAGTCCGCGATGTGATCATGATCAGCCGGTGGTCGTTCTACCTGAACGGCGGTCTGGATGACGACAGCCTGTACAGGTCGCGGGTCGTTTTTGACAAGGCCGCGGGAACGCCGGCTTTTGACAGCCAGACCGACCCCGCTGCATACACATCGCATATGCTGCAAACGATGTGCACCCTGACGCAGCATAAAAAGAACGTCTATGTTGTCATGCCCATACCCGAAATGGAGCACAGCGTGCCCGTGACGCTCGCAAAATCAAGGCTGCTCTGGCACAAAGATGCGCAGATTGAAATCAGCATTAAAGATTACGAGACAAAGCACGCTGCCATCCTTAAAGCTCTCGGTAAGGCACAGCAACAATGCCACGTTCATGTTCTGGACCCGAAAGCGGGACTCTGCAATCAATCGGTTTGTTCGGCGCTGAAAGACGGCAAGCCCCTGTACCGCGATGACAGCCATCTCAGCAACACCGGCAGCCTCGTCCTTGAGCCGATGTTCGAGAGGGCGCTGCGCTGATTTGACTAGTCGCGGCTCTCCTTTAGCTGTTATCTAATCACTGAAGTGCGTGCAGGATTGTTCTGGCGACTTGAGGGAAATAGATTGTAACAATCACAACAGAAATGCCAAAAATAACTTGTGCTATTACAAAATACATCCGCCAAGGCGAAAGGGGTGTGACGGGAGGAGAACTGGTGTCAGGTTCTTGCCTCCAAACTTTAATTAAAGCGATAAAAAGTCCAAGGACCCCCAAAAGAATAAAACTCTTACTGACGGGAGCACCGTTGAGAAGATGCATAGCTTCTATGCTCCCCAAAAAAACTGCGCCGAGTAGAATGATGGCCAAGAGGCGTGAATATTTAGGGGGCATAAGAGTTAGCTTTCTTGTATGGTTTTGCGCCAGTCGGGGGGATAGACGAGTAAAACAATTTAACGGCGACGGGCTCAGTATTCAGGCCATAACTAGCTGAATTTAATCAGAATAACAAANNTATCATACATCTATAAAGAGAAACCCAGAGTCCACAAAAAGAATGTAGACTCTGGGTTTTGCTCACGATGTCCTCAGACCACTTCCCGCCCGAGAAAGGTCAATGAGGAGCTGATACCATCAGGTGAAGGCGCTGCGCCATATCCCTAAGAACACTGAAATCTGCACGACTTACGGCGATGGCTGGTTTGAGGACAGAGAATAACTTCTTAAAATTATTGATATTTTTTGCTTCACTGGATATATCCCTCTATTATGATATAATCGAGTATAAAGGGGTAATCGGGGCTCAATGGAATCTACGCTGATAAACAACAGTCGGCCTAAAGTAAGGTCTCTGGCTTCTCCCTCTCTGGATTTCTGGATGCTGGGCGGAGGGTCGATTATCGCTATTCTGTTGGGGGTGTTTCTAACACAATCAAATCCAAGCCCTTATACGTTATTGGTAGGCGTCACCCTCGGGAACTTTTTCGTTACTTATCCGCATTTCGCCTTTTCCTATTTCTTATTTTATTCCGGTTTTTATGCCCGGTTGCGCAGCCCGGAAACGACTGTTGCAAGCAGGGTGCGCCTGATGCTGGCAGGTGTGATCGTTCCGCTGGTCATGGCTGCCTCACTGGGGGCCTGCTATTTCTACAAAAACGAGCATTTGCTGCAGTTCCTTGTCATTGCCATGTTCTTTTTAACCGGTTGGCACTATGCCAAGCAAGGATATGGCACACTGATCACGCTTTCTGTTTACAGGGATATTTTTTACACGGCTCGTGAAAAAATAATCCTCACTGCGAATGCTTACAGCGTATGGCTTTTCGCATGGGCGTGTGCGACCGTAGAACCCCATAATTTTTTTCACGGACTTTCGCTTACTTTCTTTACCGTGCCAAAGGCGCTGGCCCTTCTTCTCGGTATCGGTGCTACCCTGACTACGTTTGCCGTAGTAGATCTGTTCGCCGACAGGTTTCTGGCCGACAGGAAGAACTTTCCGGTAAACGGTGTGCTGGGCTATCTGGCGTCTCTTTATTTCTGGACGATGTTAGTCGGTTTCCAAACCTGGGCTGTCTTCGTGCTCATTCCGGCATTTCATTCCCTCCAGTATCTTTTCTTTGTCTGGAAGTTCAAAGCAGGGGAAAAGGCAGCGTCTGGTCAAGCGCAAACCACGGCGCAGGGAAAAATTTACGGCATTATTGCCTTGATATTTTTTATACTGGGAGGGTGGCTGTTGGGTACCTTTTTCATGGATTTTCTGCCAAAACGGATTGACGCGCTTCATATCTCCCCGCTGCGTCAGGTCGTCGGTTTTTTCCTGGTATCATTCCTGACCTTCATCAATATCCACCATTATTTCATGGACAGCGCCTTCTGGCGGCGGGACAATGCCAAGGTGCAGCAATACCTCTTCAAAGCACAGTAAAATCATCAAAAGCTATAAAAAGTTAAGCGGGAAAGGGCATTCACGTTCAAATCTGGCGTCTGCTAATCCGCCACCACAACCAGCACATGCTTCTTCTTGCCTGCCGATAGAACTTTTGCTTGCTTGCCTAAACCCTTTGTTTACAGGGGTTTTGTGAACGTCGGTGAATGTAGATGAATGTGTGTGAAAGGAAAATTGGAGCGGGCGACGGGATTTGAACCCGCGACATTCAGCTTGGGAAGCTGACGCTCTACCCCTGAGCTACACCCGCTTATAATTGCAGTAATAATACATCCCCCCTGGATTTGCAGCAAAACTTTAAATTTCCATATATAATATTATTTTGTAAATGGTATTGACGTATATCTGGCCGGCTGATAGTTTTCGTCCACTATTTTGCAAGCATCTCCTGAGGAGCACACAAATGAAAAACAACGCACTTAAAGAAGTTTTCAACCTGGTCGCCGCGACAAAAGAGAAAGGTCTCATCTTCTCTCACTTCAATCCATTATCCGAAGCCAAGGTGACGGAACTGCAAAACGCCATCACGAAAGCGCTCAAGACCAAAGAAGTGAAAGACAACACTCCTCTGACAGAATCTCTTTTGCAGGCCTCCGGTGCTATCGATAAATACACCGCCATGCCAAAGACATTCCAAGAGCCGATATACACATCTGTGGGAAACTGGCCTTATACATCGACAGTGCTTGCCGGATACAAGAGTGTCGAAAATGGAGACCGCCCGCGCACACTGAAAAAAATGCAGCGCAAACTCTACAAAACCTTGAAGAAGACCTGATATCTTATAAGCTCGGCGATTTGGCTCTGGGCTTCCAATGAAGGTTTTTTAGCTGCTGCATTTGCTGCGTTGAAAACGTCTGGACGACTTCCAGCCGTTCGGGCGCTATAGACGTCCAGCATACCACAACAGGCAATGTCGGCGTCTCCTTCCCCTTGTATTCCGAAACGGGCACAAGGGACTTCCAGTATTTTTTAGTACCGGAAACAACACCGGCCACCGCATGGAATCCCAAAGCAACCTTCTCGCGCCGGTTTTTGGCTTCGCCCTGCAAGGCCGGAGTCGCATCTTTCACAAGGTCTGCAATATCGGCAATCTTGATATCATCTTCAGGCTGAATAGAAACCTTGAGAAGCGTATACTCTTTTGCGTATTTTTTTACGATATTCGCCCCGCCGCTTGTCAGCGTGTCTATAAAAAACTCATAAAAGCTTTGCCCTTTTACCGGCAGGTCTCTTGTGTTGGTCCAGCTTTCCGGCGCAGGCTCCAGAAGCCCCTCCACCACTTTTTTACGCCCTTTGCGTGGTAGCGTCAGCCGGCTCAAAATTCGCGGCCCCTGCACAAAGTAGTTGGCGGGATGCAGACCCGGGCCGTTCTTTGCAAGGCGTTTAAGCTCCTTGAGCAAAGCAGCTTTATCTTTTGGAGGAATACTCCCCAGATCATCCACGATAGCTGCCGGATCTTCACCTTTTATCACTCTCAACCCTATATCGGTTGTGAAGTGATAAAAAACCTTTCCATCCAAGGCATGCTTGTAAAATTCCGGCGATAAAATCATTTGTACCTGTCATGTTGAATAGCCACCCTAAAATATTTTTCTTATTATGTCAATGACATTTTATGGTATTAAGCGATTTACTTGAAATCACTTTATAAACCATTAGTATCTACCTTTACCAAGGAGTTCTCCGATGAAGCTGGTCAATGGAATTTTTGCTCTTGCCGCCATGATTATTCTGGTCGGCTGTGCACCGAGCGGCTCTGTCGATATGCTGAACAGGGCGCAACCCGTCGGCTCTCCGTTTACCAAATATCTGGCGCATGAATACGGTGTCCTTACCAACAGTCTCAGCGGTCAGCAGGCGGGATATTTCGCCAAGAAAGGTCTGGCCGCCGTTGACGGCATGATCGTCGAACCTGAAACGCTGGATGGCAAAGATCTGAGCGGACCAGATGCCGCCGATATGGCCGAGGCGCGCGGCGAGCTTATTTCGATGCTTGAAAACGGCGCACGTCAGCAGGCGCCGGATCAGGCCGCTATCGCGCAGACGCGTTTTGATTGCTGGGCGGATCATCAGGGCACGTTCCCCGGCGACGATGTTTCGTGCAGAGACCGGCTGCAGATTGCCATGGAAGCACTGAAACAGTCCGCCAGTGTTGCACCGCCGCCGAGCAGCTTGCCGCAACCAGAACAATTCCCATCGCCCATTACGGACGGTGCGAGAGGCGAGAATGTTCCTGTGGATCAGGCATCACTCCTTGTCTTCTTTGACTGGAACAAATACGTTATCGGCGACAGCGCCAAGGGCGTGCTCGACACCGTGGCCCAGGAAATCAAGAGCCGCAGCGATATAAAGAAGGTTGTCGTGATCGGTCACACCGATACCTCGGGCAGCGAGAAATACAACATGAAGCTTTCGGTCAAACGTGCCAATGCAGTGCGTGCAGCACTTATCTCGCATGGCGTCCCGCCCTCGAAAATACGCACCGAAGGACACGGGGAAACAGACCTGCTTGTCAAAACAGCCAAAGGCGTGCGCGAAGCGAAAAACCGCCGCGCCCAGATCACATTTGAGTAATGGCCATGTACAGTACAACGACAGATAAAGTGACCGTTTTTGTCGAGCCGACATATCTTTTGCATGAGTCGGAGCCGGACCAGAACATTTACGTCTGGGCCTACAAAGTCCGCATCGAGAACAATGGACCGGACGAACTGAAACTAAAAACCCGTCACTGGAAAATTACCGATGCTTACGGGCGGGTGCAGGAAGTTCATGGTTCCGGCGTTGTTGGCGAACAGCCTGTGCTAAAGCCGGGTGACAGTTATGAATATACAAGCGGGACACCTCTCTCGACGCCAAATGGCATCATGGTCGGCTCCTACGCCATGCAAATGACTGATGGAACTGTGGTGGATGTCGCTATTCCGGCGTTTTCGCTGCATACACCGGACATGGCAAAAAAGACACACTAAATGATTCTCAACAATAATTAATATTGCGCCAATCCTTGCTTAAAGGATTTGAGCGTAATATCAATTGTACACGGCTCTGAGTGTCCTCAACTTGGCCGTTCTCAAAAAAACCCTCAACAATAAGAAATGGAGAAACCCCCTATGAACATGAAACAAATCTGCGGCGCTGTCGCTCTTGCCACCGTAATGTCAATCGCTGTTGCTCAGGCTGCTGACGCACCTACCGCTCCGGCTTCTGCCGCTGCACCTGCTGCTGCGACCGAAAAGTGCTACGGCGTTGCCAAGGCTGGTAAAGATGCAGCTGTTGAACTGCCGGTTGGCGTTTGCGAAAAGCTGGTGAACGGCTCTCTTGTAGCTGCGCCTGCCGATGCAATGAAGCCTGCTGACAAGAAGTAATCTCTAAGGCTTAAGAGATAAAATAAAAACCCCTGTATGTATAAAAACATGCGGGGGTTTTGTTTTTCTATCAGTCGGCTTCTAGGCCACAAGGAAAGTATCCAGCAGCAAGGCTTCCTCTCCCGTCAAGCCATTAATACCGTCAATCGTTGCCATCCTTATAAAGTGGGCGGAGTTTCCATCCCCTGTGGGATTCACATACATGGCACTGTTAGGCCCGCTGTCATAGATGTGTACAAAATCTGATATGGCTATGCCGGGAGCGTAACCGGTCAGCACATTGGTAATATCAATTTTATCGCCTTGCGCTATGCTGAAATCCTTGATGGTGGCAAATTCCTTCGTCGAGCTAAAGGAAAACGTATCGGCACCCAAGTCACCATAAAGGGTGTCATGCCCGCCGCCGCCGTCAATGGTGTCATTACCGGCACCGCCATGTATGACGTTATTTCCAGTATTGCCAGTGAGCGTGTTATCCTGAGCATCCCCTGTAATGCTGACTGACCCCTTACCCGTCAAGGTGACGTTCTCGATGTTCGTATATGCGGGCGAGCCGACGAGTGGGGCCAAATTGATCGCTATCGTCGACATAATAAGATCATGATATGGAGCCCCTCCCGGCGCCGGTACATTAATCACGTCATGTATATTATCAACATAGAAGGTATCGTTGCCTGCACCACCCGTCATAGTGTCAGCGCCCGTTCCTCCATCCAGCGTATCGTTGCCTGAACCTGCCGTCAGCACATCATTGCCCGTGCCTCCGCTCAATGTATCGTTGCCATTGCCAGCCGTCAGAACATCTTTTCCCAGACCACCGCTCAATGTATCGTTGCCATCGCCCGCAACGAGCGTGTCATTGCCATTCATGCCACTCAGGCTGTTGTTCCCGCTACCGGCAGAGATAGCATTGGCCACTGCATTGCCCGTCACTGTGAAATTGCTGGCAGCCAAAGAAAAATCGACATCGTCGAGTCCGTTCTGCATTGTGTAAGTAAAAGTGCCCGAAGGGAAAGCGCCACACGCGACAGTATCATGGCCACCGTTATCCACGATGACATCGGTAGTGCCAACTTTATTGTTAACACCGTTATCGGAGAATACATTAACGTAAAAAAGATCGTTACCCTTGCCGCCAATCATCAAATCGGCGCCGCCGCCGCCATCAAGCGTATCATTGCCAGAGTTGCCGGTCAGCGTGTTGTCCCAGTTGTTGCCTATAGCTATGTTGGCAGCGCCGGTTATTTTCAGGTTTTCGACGTTGTCAGGGAGTACATAGTTAACGCTGGATATGACGGAGTCAGTACCTTCGCCGGGATTTTCGATGATAACGTCACCTACGTTATCGACATAATAGGTGTCGTGCCCGAGACCGCCGGCCATAGTATCCGCGCCAACGCCGCCATCTATGATGTCATTGCCGCTTGTCCCTGTCAGTGAATCTGCGCCAGCTGTGCCGGTGATGGTCGTCATGATTAACTCCTGTTTTTGACAAACAGTCCCCAACAATCCATCGTATAGGAATTTCGTTAATCATTCATAAACCAGATGAAAAACATAGGTTATCCGGCTCTATGGCAGGCGTTTTTCAGGATAAAAAAGGGAAATAATTATGTTAAATTCTATATATCGATGTCTTGAACGAATTTAGCATTTTCCTGGATGAACTCGAAACGGGCTGCGGGATTATTACCCATCAGCCGTTCGATGAGCTGCGCCGTACCGCCTTCGGCTTTTTTGAAGGCGTCGTTGCTGCGTTCGGATTCCGGCAGGACGACGCGCATCAGTCCGCGCTTCTTCATGTCCATTGTCGTTTCTTTAAGCTGGGCTGCGGGCATCTCGCCGAGACCTTTAAAACGGCTGATCTCGACTTTTTTGCGGCTCTTGAAGACTGTTTTCATCAGCTCATCTTTGTGGGCATCATCGCGCGCATAGACGCTCTCCCCGCCCGCACTCAAACGATAGAGCGGCGGCAGCGCAAGATACAATGCACCACTCTGGATCAGCCCGCGCATTTCCTGATAGAACAGCGTAATCAGCAAAGCGGCGATATGCGCGCCGTCAACGTCGGCATCGGTCATGATGATGACGCGCTCGTAACGCAGTTTATCAAGATTGAAATCCTTGCCCGTACCGCAGCCAAGCGCCTGAATGAGATCCGATATTTCCTGATTAGCGCGGATTTTGTCCGAGGTCGCATTGGCCACGTTCAGAACCTTGCCGCGCAACGGCAGTATGGCCTGCAGTTCGCGGTTACGCGCCTGCTTGGCAGAGCCGCCGGCAGAGTCACCCTCGACGATAAAAATCTCAGTCCCCTCGGATGTCTTCTTGCTGCAATCCGAAAGCTTGCCAGGCAGCCGCAGTTTGCGCGTGGCGGACTTGCGCGACATCTCCTGCATTTCTTTACCGCGGCGGCGTTCTTCGGCGACATTGATGAGGTAATCGAGCAGGTATTTGCTCGAGGCCGTATCACCCGTCAGCCAGTGTTCGAAGTTATCCTTAACTGCATTTTCGATGAGCCTTGTCGCATGGGCAGAAGTCAGTTTCTCTTTCGTCTGCCCCTGAAATTGCGGGTCACGCAGAAAAATGGAGAGCAAAATGGTTGCCGAGCCGAAGATATCGTCAGGTGTCAGAATACCGGCTTTTTTGTTATTGATCAGGTCGGCATAATTTTTCAGGCCTTTGGACAGCGCCGCGCGCAGACCCTGCACATGCGTCCCGCCTTCGGGCGTCGGGATCGTATTGCAGTAAGAGCTCAGGAAACCTTCATGCTCTTCTTCCGTCCAGCCGATAGCGAACTCGCAGCGCCCCTCGCCGTCAGGAAACTCCATCGTGCCGTAAAAAGGCTTTGGCGTGAGGGATGTTTTTCCTTCAACTAATGAATAAAGATAGTCTAGTATCCCATTGGGGAATTTTATAACTTCGTCCTCTGGAACACCTTCTACATCTTTAAGCAGGCTGGGCTCACAGTGCCATGCAATCTCCACGCCGCGATAAAGATAGGCCTTGGACCGCGCCAGCTTGTATATGGTCTTGGGATTGAAGGCTGCCTTCTTACCAAAGATCTCATCATCCGGCACAAAAGTGATTGATGTACCACGATCTTTTGCAGCGCCCAGCTTCTTCAGTTTGCCCAGTGCATGACCGCGGCTGTATTTTTGTTCATAGAGTTGTTTGTCCCGCGATACCTGCACAATCAGCTCACTTGACAGCGCATTCACCACTGAGGAGCCTACGCCGTGCAAACCGCCGGAGGTGTTATATACCTTGCCGCTAAATTTACCGCCGGAATGCAGCATGGTAAAAATAACTTCCAAAGCCGACTTGCCCGGAAACTTCGGATGGTTATCCACAGGAATGCCGCGCCCATTATCCCTAATATTTACCCTGTTATCGACATCAAGATTAATCTCGATGCGTGATGCATAGCCTGCCACGGCCTCATCCATCGCATTGTCCAGAATTTCGCTGACAAGATG
>PLXM01000069.1 GCA_003153235.1 Rhodospirillales bacterium | reverse complement strand
GACTACCATTAGTTCAAATATACAGAGAACAAGTAATTTTCAGGTTAAAATTCCTTATTGTCTCCCCTTCTGTGCGTCATTTTTATATAAAAAATACATATTTATCAGATAGATAGAAAATATATGCTGCATGCCAGCATTTTTTATTTGCTATAATAAATTATTTGCTATAATATATTAACATAATTATAAAATTGTATAACCAAATAAATTAAACGAGGAAAATTCAATGGCGTTAAAAGGAAGATTTCGCGGGGGGTCGCGTAAAAAATCCTCGGCTGGCACCGCCTTCAACAAAGGGCGGCGCAACCATGACACGTCAGGCTTGGGAAGATTTGGCAATATAGATTTCCTGAAACGTCTGCTCGGCAAGACAGGTCTGGATATGCAGGCACAAAACAGCAGCGGTGTAACCGAGCTGTTACTCATGGCCCAGCTGGGCGACATGGATGCGATCCAGCTGTTGGCTGGCGGTGGTATGGATGCCAAGGATAATCTCGGTCTCTCCTCACTGGCAATGCTGGCCATGACAGGTGACATGGACGCTGTACGACTGCTGGAAACCAAAGGTTTGAGTCTCTCTGCAAAAAAAGAAGAAGACAGCATTGAGCATCATGCGGCATTGATGCGCGGAGAATTTGGCGAGATTGTATACGCTGTTGAGGCACGCCCCGAAGAAACACACGTCACAAGGGGCATAATCGAGAATACAGACAGCCTCGCGGCATCGGCACGCGCCCACTTCAGTGTACTAAAAGAAGCTATTTCTGCTGTCAGTGAAAAGGGCCTGCAAGCTTGGCGGGGCTCTTCGGAACCGGGGAGACCTTTACTGGAAAGGCCTGCTTTCGCAGCGACAAAGCCCCTTGCATGATGAGATTTGATGGCCGCACCCCCGAAAGCGATATAAAGCCTTAACACTACTACCAATATCAAAAAACTATGATACGATCGTATGCGGAATTTTATGCATACGAGGAAATACGCATGGTCGATATTGGTTTAGCGGGATTTACGGCTCTTGTGATTGACGACAATGATTTTATCCGTCTAACCCTGAAGAAAGATCTGGGCGCCCTCGGCTTTACAGATGTATATGAAGCGATCAATGGCATGGAAGCTCTCACGCAGCTGGAGAGGAAACCTGACATCATTATCTGCGACATCAACATGGAGCCGCTGAACGGCTTTGAATTTGTGAAGCATGTACGCGCCCTTAATCCCCCCGCCAGCAAGGTTCCTATTATTTTCCTAACGGGCGATGCTCACAAAGACAGCGTTCATGAAGCGATTAGTCTTTCCATTGATGGCTACCTCCTGAAGCCCGTCACACAGGAAAAGCTCAAGAGCAAACTAACCGCGCTTCTGTCGGCAAAGAAATAAGCAAGAGCCATCGCCATTCAGTACGCTCAGGGGGCCAGATCAACCTCGGCGAAACGCGGTTTGTATATATCCATGTTGTTGATGACCTTACCTAAGTTTCCTGCGTTGCAGGCATAGCTAATCAGAGCTTTATGCGATGAAGCCGCTTCAAACTCTATATGCTCCTTGAAGGCATAACAGAAAGTGCCCCTGTCATGGGCTGCTTCCATTTCAGGAATCTTGTAGATGGTTTGCGGTACTGACCACGGACCGGTAAGATCTGGCGCTGTCCGTGCAATAGCGGACTTTATCGGAAATCCACCATCTCCATCGATGGCGACCCATTCGTGAAGCGCCGGGTGGAACCGTACCGTCATTTCAGCAACACCGTTCGGCATAATGGCCTGAGCATCTTCTGCATTCGCGCCATTTTTCCACCTTCCGTCTTTGGAATAATACTGGATAGAGCCTGCGGGGGCATCAATGCGTTCAACAGGAAAACGCAGCAGGATAACCGGACGGTCATGACCCTTGCCCCCTTTAATAGAAGAAAATTCATATAGGTAAGAATCCTTTTTTATAACCGATATGGCCGGAAAAATAACATCACTGTCCATGAATGGAATAAAAGTGACATCCCATTTTGACGGATCATCTTGCGGATTGGAGACGCGTGCGATATCAATCCCGATAACAGAAAATCCGAATATGCCCCCATTGGTTTTTTTAATTTTAACAAGGAAAATATACAAAACGCCATTGTGAACAACGCCATCGCCCGGCCAGTATTCGTCGGCATTGGAATTTTTAGGCACAAAGAAAGCATCGGGGGTATCTGTCATTTTTCCAGTCCAATAATGACTGACAGACCACTTCCCGCCGGTACACTCCGAAATTGAGGCCACATTGTGCACCATCTTCGAGCCTCGCCGGCTTACCGTCCCGTCATGCCGCACAAATGAATCCCCGAACAGCCATAATGTCCGCCCACTCGACAATGGTATTGACTGGATACCGTCCCCTCCCATCCAGCCCCGCTCGTAAGGAAAATCAGGTCTGCACTGGGCAGATTCATCCGCAGAAGCAGTTAAGACCGGCAGACCCAGCATCAGTAATAAAAGCGGTAATATCTTCTTCATTTTATACGATCCACCTATTTTGCAACCCGAGACAGAGTTCTGGACTGGCTTATACCTTGTAAAGCAGCAGCATGCCCCATCACGACATCCAGCATATATTGGGCAACAACTGAACTGTTGAACAGCTCTGAGTATTTTTTCCAGCCTGCCTCGCCGATTCTTTTTCTCCTGCTATCGTCTTTTTTTAGGGCCGAGAGTTTCTTAAACAGCTCATCTTCACTGCTATAAAAAACCATCTCGTCATCGGAGAATATATCGCCATAACCGCTGGCCCTATCGACGCAAATGACAAGACCATTGCCTATCATCTGTGCGATGCGGTCAGATGAATAAAGGTACTGATCGTTGCGGCGGCTGATATTCAATCCGATGCGGCACTGGCCAAGAAGACCTTGATATTCAGGCCCGAAAACCTTTGGCTGTCCGCCAATACCCGGCAAAGCCAGCCGTAAATCTGGCGCTGACTTAGCCATGTCGCGGCAGAATACATCCATGTGATGCCATGCGCCGCAATGGTATCTCCTGTCATCCTCAGAGTTTGAGGCAAAGAAAACATCGAAAGGCAGATTATCTTTCTCAAAGTTGCGGCAGCGTTCAATCGAAAGATCGACAGGGTTGGGCATAAAACAGACGGGGTGTTTCGGCTTTGACATTTCTTCGAGCACAGACCCCGCCGTTGTCACGAATGTGGCATCCAGAACATCTGCCTTGCTGAGGATTTTTATCTTGTTATTTTCCGCTGTAGGGTCACCTTTCAGAGCGAGTTCTGACGGAACAAGCCAGTCAACATTCCATTGCAGCATTCTTACATCAGGCAGCTCGGCACAGATATGTGCAATCGTTTCTGCAGTAATGATATCCGCATGACCAAAGGCGACGACATCCGGCTTTATACTCCTGCAAAGCTCCAGCAGCATTTGATTTGTAACGGAAACACCCCATTTCCGGTGTCCCAGAAAAGCGCGCCACTTTGCAATGTCGCGGTCAGAGAAATTGATGACATGATGACCGCCGCGAATCCATCCATTGGAAAGTTTAACGCCGGTATTATGCAGGTATGCCTTGACCGGCTTGAACCCGAAATTTGTAACGTGGATAATGCGCTGTGCTTCAATGACCATTTGTACTAAAAAATATAGATCATACTCAACAGATATTATAGAGCAGAAATCACAGTAAATTTTCTCAGCTTGTCCGTAATCTGAAATCACACAAGACCACTAAAACGAACTTTATTTATTAAGGATACGCCAATAATGTTAAGGACGACTTTGAGATAAGTGATAAGGGGCATCAATTTGTTCTTACGGAATTTAATGGCAGGGTGTGATATAGGATCCGTAAATGGGTTAGCGTAGAATATAATCACCATTTTTTTAATTTAATATCCATAATATATTATACCTGATCGTAAAATGGTCAAAGTGCCCTATATTGACATATGATATATACATAGCTAGCTTATTGGGCGATCATTGCCTCCTCACTTCCAAGTAAAGAAAAAACAGATGTCACTCGATACTACCTTTAACGCCGCTCAAAAACCTGCCCCAGGCGAATTGATAGAGGCTGCAAAGAAAAAAGAAGACCCGGAAACAATTAAAGCCGTGAAAACTTTGTTGCTGCGCGGCGCAGAAATTAATGAAAAAGACGCACAGGGCAACACCGCGCTTATATCGGCAGCCCGGATGGGCAATACAGAGGTTGTGCGCCTGTTGATCGCTGCAAATGCGGATCTTAACCTGATGAACAACAGAGGCCACACAGCGCTGAGTACGGCAGTACGCACCGGCAGCGTAGATGTCATGAATCTACTGATCGATAATAATGCAGACGTTAATACAAAAACCATAGCAAGACAAAGAACGGCATTAATGGCCGGAATCATTCCGGGATGGCATGCGGTCATTACACCGGAAGTTGTTCAAACGCTCGCCAGCAATGGCGCGGTTCTCGATGAAAAAGACAAAGTCGGCAGAACAGCCCTTATGTGGGCGGCATACTTCAACCAAACTGAGATCATGCCGGTTCTCATGAGTAATGGCGCATCTATCGATGAACTGGACGATGAAGGCCATAGCGCATTAGATCTGGCACAACAGAATAACAGCCATGACGCGATTGTGATGCTGGAAGGCATTTTCGACCTGCGGCAACGTCAGGCTGAAGAAAAAGCCCGTGCCGAGGCCGCCGAAAAAGAGCGGGTTCGCCATGAAACTGTCGCCGAAAAGCAGCAGAACATTAAAAAGAATGCTCCCAAGCTAAAATTGAAGGCTGCCCCCTCACCCTGATGAAAGCTGTGTGGCTATATGTTCCTCACCGTTTTAACCAAAGCTCTTCGTAACCTGATGCTGCCCGGCATATTGAGGATATTCCTCATGTGCATGCTGGTCTATATACTGAGCTGGGGGATTTTATCATGGGGCATCTCTGCACTCGTCAGCTCCCATATCGGCACAGCCGGCACGCATGGATTTATGATGCGCCTGCTGGCCGGTGGCGGCGGCATGATGGTGGCATGGTTCTTTTTTCCGCTGCTCTACCCTATCCTGATAAGTTTTTTTGATGATAAAATGGCAGATATAATCGAACGTCAGGACTATCCGCAGCTCCCGCCTGCAAAGGGCCCTTTCTGGCCGACACTGCTCAATGATGTTTCTTTCTCCTCGAAGGCTATAGGCCTGAATACCCTGTGCCTGCCGTTGTGTATAATACCGCCGCTCTATACAGCAGTTTATTACGGGTTAAACGGCTATCTGCTCGGTACGCAATTCTTCCGTATCGTTGCCGGAAGGCGCGCAACCCTCGTTGAAGCAGAAGAGCTGCAAAAAAAATCCCACCACTCCGTCATGCTGATAGGCGTTGCCATCAGCTTCTTTTCAACCATTCCTGTGCTGAACCTGGCTGCGCCCCTTGTCGGAACCGCGGCCATGTTGCACCTGTTTCACGCCCTGCGCGGGACAAAACAACTAGAAGTTCTGCCTCCGCAATAACAACAGGCGCAGCAAGCCCGCGCCATAAACATGGCACGGGCTTATCTGTACAAAGTTAGCGGAAATTGATCGGGATCGTGATGTTAAACCCCGATGAGGAGTTGTCAGCCGGCTGCTGAATATACTGCGGCTGAGCTTGAGCCACGATCACCTGCGGCTGCTGAACCACATAATAAGGCTTGTATTGCGCCTGATGTTCATGTCTCCAGCGCCAGTCACGATCACGTCTGTCACGGTCATGATCATATCTGTCATTATCATGATAGTATCCGCCATGATCGCCGCGCCATTCATCAGCATGCGCCGTTCCGGCGAACGTGCCTGTCAGGCCGATAATTGCAGCCATAACAAACATTGCATTGCGGAGGCTTTTCTTCTTTTCCATGGTACCTTCTCCTTTGTTTCAAACGCCGCATTATCAGCAGCTACAATTCCATCATAACGCCGCAACAATGCAGGGTCATGCAGCGGGCATTAAAGATATTTAAGATTGGGCAATTCGTAATTATCCATTGAAAATACTCGGGATTCTTTCGGATTATGCTCTATGCCCGCGCTTTTAGGAATGACTCCCTCTTCAACAAATGCTATGACGGCATTTATATTAAATTAAATGGAGTTTTATACATGCTGAAAACCCTGTATATCGTGTTGCTGATTCTGCTTATCGCCACTCCGTTGTTCTCCGCATCCGCTGCAGACGTTCCGCAAAGCGGCGCCTCTGCACCAGACTTCAGTCTGCCCAATCAGGAAGGAAAAAACGTCTCCCTCAAACAGTACCGTGGCAAATGGGTTGTGCTTTATTTTTATCCTAAAGACTTTACGACAGGCTGCTCGATTGAAGCCCACAACTTCCAGGGCGACATTAAAAAATATATCGAGAAAAATGCTGTCGTTGTAGGCATCAGCGTGGATACAGTCGACTCACATAAAAGCTTCTGCACAAAAGACGGGCTGGACTTCACCCTCCTGTCTGATGCGCAGCATACCATTAGCGACACGTATGGATCAGTCATGACCTTTATGGGGTACACACTGGCAGCTAGAAATACATTCCTGATAGATCCCAAGGGCATCATTCGCAAAGTTTATATAAAGGTCAATCCGTCATCGCACAGCAGCGATGTTCTGGCCGATCTCGATCATCTGCGGAAAAACACCGGAAAGTAGTTTATAGAATGCTTCCATCCTTTGCACATCTTCCACTTTCTACCGCATATGTTCTCGCCAGCTTTTTTTCATGCGATCCGGCAACACCTCCCTCCGTCACTGTGCAGTTTCAAAATACCCCCCTTAAAATCAGCAACACGCGGCCTTCCGCATACCTGATGGATCTGAAAAAGGATTCATCTTCGCCAAATTATGGCGGAGAATTTCCCAAACTTGATGGCTTGACCAGCGGAACTTTCCAATTCAAATATGACCTGGATTTCACAGACACAGAACAATTGATGCTGCATAAAGCCTGCGTCAGGACAAAATCAGCACACATCGTGATAACCTATATGCCTACAATATACATCAGCAGCAACGCCCAGCCCAGCACCTGCCGCTACAATGTAACGTTTGAACACGAAATGCGTCATGTGAATACCGACATCAATACGATCAATGAATTTATATCTTATATACAGACGCATGCCGCTGTCGCCATTAGCCCCGAACACAGCCTCCAGCCTATTCTTGAAACCCAGATAGAATCAGCCCATGACCGTGTATCAAACAAGCTATCGCAGGCATTGACGGATGCCACAGATGTTCTGCAGCAAACCCGCACATACCGCCAGCGACAGATAGATACAAGGCAGGAATACGAGCGGCTTTCCAAAGCATGTCCGAATGAGAACGGACGTTAAAAAATCCTTAGAAAATTTGTAATCATTCTGTCACAATCGTGCCATTCTCCTGTAATTCTCCAGCGCCATGATAGGCGCATCGTTATTTTTACAGGAGAATAAATATGGCCACACCCATCATAGCCAAAGACGTCCAATTTGACTTTATCAGAGAGATGCACTCGGCGCTTATCCGCGATTTCCTTGAAAATATACAGGATCAGGATAAGGAAATGCAGAATACACTGTGTTACCAGATGAACGCGCTGGGGGACTATATCGCTGCACATTCAAAAGACGACAGCCCCGAATCTCTTGAGATAAAGATCAGATATATTAAAGTTAAACGGGCTTCAATACTGAAGATGCTTGAAAGAAAGCTTATGCCCGCTGCTGTGAATAAAAACATATGCTCATTCCAGCCGGCGTTAGTCCACACAAAAGATTATTGCTCGGAACAGCGGCGGCATACTTTTAATTCTTATGCGCCGCTTCCCGTGCAGCAGCCGTTGCCATCGTGCCAGCTTTATATTTCCTGATACCCGCGCGGACAGCTTTATTATAAGAATCCTCCCAGACTTTGTATATAGCAGGACTCCCGTTAACGGCCTTCACAGCTTCCATCAGGGCATAATATTCCGTCTTGCCTGCCTTGGCCGCATTTTTATAGGCCTCATCCCAAACTACATATCTTGCTTCCTCAATCAGTTTTTTCGCATGTGCCTGACGACGGGAGTAAACAAGCACCGCCCACCAACAGACTGTAAAAATTTGTATAAGAATAACCCAAAGCGCCTTTCCCATCAGGATGCTCCTTTAAACATACCGCAAGAATTCCAGCACCATTGCAGCCGTCCATGTAAAACGGGCGCCGCCGCAAGCTGTTCCGTCACGCGGATCGTAATATTCGGCAAAGCCGCCGCTATCGATCAAGGCAAGGCTTGACTTGACGATCTTATCTGCGACCGCCGTCTCCCCGGCAGTGCGCAGCCCGTCGGCGATCATATAGTTGATAATCAGCCATATCGGCCCGCGCCAGTAGCGCTTCGCATCAAAACGCGGATCAGACGGATCATGGGTCGGCACGATATACTTAACCTGCTGTGAAATTTTTTCGATTCGTTGCGCAATGGCCCGAACACGCGGCTTCGGCACACCGGCAAAAACAGGCAGCAACCCGCCACAATCCGCGCTGTCAATCAATTTGCCCGTCACGCGGTCAAGGCAGAGATACTGCCCGTGCTTGTCGCTCCAAAGCCGTTCAAGCGCCGCGATGCCTTTTTTGGCCCACGCACGGTTCTTATCTGCGATTTCCTTCTCCCCGATTGCATCTGCCAGATCCGCCAGATCAAAACAGGAGCGAATCAGGATCGCATTAAAACCCGGATCAACCACGCGGAAGGGCGATGCATCGTGCAGTTTCGAGTTATCCCACTTCAGGTCGCGGAAATGCTGCACAAGCCAAAGATAGCGGTCATATTGTTCTTTGGTCGGACGCATAGAAGCATCGGCATGTTTCAGATCGCGCCGCACGTAAGGATCAATGCCATCGGTCGGCACCTTTGAGAAAGGTTCATCCCAGTCGATGGAATTGTCACGCCCCGCTTCCCACGGATGAATGATCGCTACCAGTCCCTCACCCGCCGGATCGCGGTCCCTGTAAAACCACTCATGCCAGCGGTTGATCTTTGGCAGCAGGGATTTTGCATGTTTCAGGGCGAGGCTTTTATCTTTGGCGCGGTCAAAAAGGCGTTTGACTGCAAATCCGGCAACGGCGGGCTGCGTGATGCCTGATGTGTCAATTTTTCCACGTCCAGCTCCTCCACAGCCTTGAGTGCGCCAGACATTAGCTCCCGGAAAATAGCCCTCATCATGCACATGAAAAACGATGTGCGGCATCATGCCGTCTTCCCACTGGTGAGCAAAGAGTGTTTCTATTTCCGTCCAGGCGCGCGGCGCGCTGATCTGCGCTTGGCCAAGGGGCGTGAGACATGAATCCCAATTCCACTGAAAAGGATACAGGCCTTTTGTCGGGACCGTATATGTGCCGCGGTCATTCTCCTGCAGCACTTCTGCTGCCTGCGCGAAGAGAGCCTTCTTATCCATGATCTATACCTTCTCCCGCCGCATTTCCCAACCGATGGTGGTCGGAGAGGTGTCTGTCCGTCCGGTGAGCACGATTTGCAGGGACGGAACGGGATTTTCGTCTTCGCTCACATAGATACTTTCCTCAATAGCCGCATCAACGCCGGCAGCCCTGAACCGCCAGCTCATGCCGCTTTTTGAACGTAATAAAATCCCGCTCTCGCCGGGTGACGCCTGAATATCTGGATGCAGATGAAAGCGCACAGTAAACGGCACACCGGACCTGCCGGTCAGTCTCTCCTCGCCGCACAGCACCTCGCCCTGCTCCTGCAACTGCGTAAGACGGCGGTACGTCAGACCAAAGCGCGGCACATAACCGTCATGCGTTCCTTCGACAGCCAGAATATGATCATCCTCATGGCGCTTTGACTGCAAATTCGGGTTGCTGGAAAACGGACTTTCGCCGTCAAAGCAGCAGGCATTGCGGTTATCGACGATCAGGGTCGAATGCGCCAGCGTCGAGCGCAGCACGCGCCGCCACTTGCCATCCACCTCGGATGTACCGCAATTGACGAACACGCGGTCGCGCCCATAGCTGTATTCAAAGCTGAGCAGCCCTGCATGGGCACGATCACTATAGCTTGAGGACAACGACACGCCTGTATCCATGATCAGGCTGGAGCGCCCCTGACATAAGCGCTCATAACCGCATTGCTGCAACGATTTCGCCGCCTTGCCGCGCGCGCCGGAATGCATCAGCGTCACTTCGCACAGGTGAGCGTTGCCTTCCTGCCCGCCGTTGAACTGCGCCAGACCGCCATCGCCATGACGGAAGAACTTGACGGCAGGTGTGATACGGTCGATAGCGTGCTGTATTTCTTCCGGCAGCTCCACCTTGGCGGCAATCAAGGCCGTGCGCAGATCCACCAGACACTGCAGAAACTCGAAAGTATTGCGCGGGCTGCGCGAGATATGCGCGCCATCCGCCAAAATCTGCTCGTTGATCTGTTCAAGTATAATGCCGAAGGCCTGCTCCAGCCGCTTATCGCCGTCTTCCAGCGCAAGGCCGCTATAGGCAAGGCCGCGCAACGCGCGCATCAGCGGCATGCCGGTCAGCTCGCCGGGCAGGTTTTTGGACAGATACCGCGCCTGACGCGACAGGCTGGAAAAGTAATTCTTGCGGAATGTTTCGTCAGCAGAGGCACAGAAGAAATCATGAAAGGCGATCCATGCCGTCAGGCGCGCGCCCATGATATCCGCCCGCCATGCTGTTTCTTCATATTTCGGATACTGGTCGATCCATAGCGCCACCATCTCCCGCGCCATGCGCCGTGCCTTATCGCCGCCGGCAGAACGCAGATCACGCAGCCATTCAAACCCGTGCAGCGCGGCGATCCACTCCGGCTGCGCGCCCTCGGGTTCCCATGACAGGTTCTCTTTTTCAATGGATTGTCCCGCAAAGCGGAAGATACCGGCCACCATGTCGCGCCCACGCTCGGCATCACCGGGCCATGCGTCAGGAGGCACAATCCGCAGCTGACCCGGCACGCGCGGCGCCGCCATGCCCATGACGCATTGCGTCAGTGTTAATTGCGGTAAAAGTTCTCCTATCGCCATATTCTTCGTGGCGGACCCTAAACGAAGTAAAGGTCTCACGCCCCGAAAAATCAGGCCCGACTCGGTTAACAGCATTATTTACCGTTTGCCCCTCAACCCCCGTTGAAAAGGCACTCCCCCTCGCATACGTTAGCCCTGCGGGACAGCCCCGCAGTTCATCTTAGCCCCGGAGGCGTTGTATCGCCTCTCTGTAGTCTTTTTCTCTGAAGATCGCTGTGCCCGCCACAAGTACATCAGCCCCATACTGAATAACCTGAGGTGCAGTTTCAGCGTTTATCCCCCCGTCGACTTCCAGATCAATGGCACGGCCGCAATTGCCTATGCGTTCGCGTATAGTTTTGATCTTGTCGAGCAGAGGTATAAATTTTTGTCCGCCAAATCCCGGATTGACCGTCATGACGAGAACCAGATCTATCTCCATGAGGAGATAGTCCAGCACACTGACAGGCGTCGCGGGATTGAGTGAAATTCCAGCCTTCTTACCGAAGGATTTAATGAGTTGTATCGTGCGGTGCGGATGATCGCCCGCTTCCGGATGAAAGGTAATGATATCAGCGCCGGCCTTGGCGAAGCCTTCAACAAAAGGATCAACCGGCGAAATCATCAGGTGCACATCAAAAACTTTTTTAGAAACTTTGCGAATTGATTCAATGACAACGGGGCCAATCGTGATGTTAGGCACAAAATGTCCGTCCATGACATCGACATGAATATAGTCAGCACCAGCCGCGTCGACTGCCCGGACTTCATCTCCAAGCTTCGAAAAATCTGCGGACAAAATAGATGGTGCTATGCGAACCCCTTGACTCATAACACTTTTATACCAGACTCTGGCGAATCCGGCAACTATGGTTTTCTAATATGGTCATTTTTATGAGCGTTATGGAATCGGCGGGCGGCGCGTTCAGCGTAACTCACTGTTTTGAATCAGGGTTTTTTACCCTGCTGTGAGTTTGTTGGCGGAGAATAAGACCATTAGGAGTTACTCGGGATACTGTTTTAATGAACTTTGAGAGTTAATATCTTATCAGAAGGCTAAAGATTGTGATGGCACCCTAAAGAAATTGATAACTGAAAATAGCAAATGGAAAGTAAAAAGAGACAAAGAATAAAAATCATTGTCCTAAATAAGACAGGATTGTTTTTATATTCTATTCTTCCTCCTTTACCGCGAATAACGCCAGACTTTGAACTATAAAAAATCCAAAATCCAATAACTATATCTATTAAAAAACTGAATGCATCATTCAAGTGGACGTTCTCATTGCAAGATAAATATAGATTCGCCATCCTGGCGGCCGCTTCTGTGCCAGTGATAATATCACTGCGTCCTGCTTCCTTGCCTAAAACATGCAGTTCATGTAGGGCATCAGGATTATGTTGTTGAGCAGCCTTAATCCACCATAGTACTGCTTTTTTATCATCTTTCTCAACACCGATTCCGTCATGATAAGCAATGCCTAGATTACATTGTGCAACAGCATCACCTTTCTCTGCTGCAGAGCTAACAGATTCTATTGTAGCTTTATTATCTTCAGCATAACCCACTGTCGCCATACCAGTCATAGCGTAGAGAAAAACTACAGCTACCAATTTCACCTCACGAGACAGCATTTTTACACCCTCACAAACCGTGCCACAAAGAATCCGTCGATCCCGCCCAGATATTTCCACTGACTCGGCAAACAGCGGATTTCGCCGCGCGCATGTTAATCCTTATCCCTGACAAACCCGATATGCTTTTTGGGCGGCGCCGGCGGCGGCTCCATGAGTTCGCGCAGGGCATCGAAGACGGCACGGAATTGCTTGTCGTATTTTCTCTCCATGTCATTGAGGCGGCGAGAGAGGTCTTTGTGAGCGATCATGGCCTCGCGCATCTTCACAAAGGCACGCATGATGCCGATGTTGACTTGTACGGCGCGTTTGCTGCGCAGGACCCCGGAGAGCATGGCGACGCCTTCCTGGGTAAAGGCATAGGGGAGATAACGACGCCCGCCACGGCCTTTCTTTGAGATGCCATTTTGTGACCTTAAGTTTGAGATGCCAAATTGGCACCTCAAAGATTCCGCTTCCTTTTCAGTAAGTTGAAACATAAAGTCGCAGGGAAAGCGTTCAATATTACGCTTCACCGCCCTGATCAAAGCCCCGGTTTCCACGCCATACAGTTCCGCCATATGCGAATCCAGCATAACCCGATGCCCGCGTATTGTAAGAATTTGGCTCTCGATAACTTCCAAAGACGGGACGATAAGTTTCATGGCTTCCTTTGGACACTAAAATTAGGATTATTAGTTCTATTATACTTTCACAAACCTTGCCACAAAAAATCCGTCAATCCCGCCAAGGTCTTTCCAGTAGTTCGGCAGGCAGCGGATTTCGCCGCGTGGCGTTATCATTTCGGAGATGCCGGAAATCTCATCATGTGTCACAGGCTCAAGCCTGACCGGCAGATTTTGTGACAGCAGCCAATCCACCTGCTCTTCGCTCTCCGCTTTCTGGATGGAGCAAGTGCAGTAGACGAGAATGCCGCCCGGCTTCAACATGTTGACAGCATTGAGCAGCAATCGCCGCTGCAGCGCCGCGAGCTTCTCCTGATCTTTCGGCTCCTTGAGATGCAAAATATCCGGCTGGTGGCGGATGGTGCCGGTCGCGGTGCACGGCGCATCGAGTAGAACGGCATCAACCAGCGCAAGAGGCTTCCATGTCGCGCCATCGGCAATCACCGTCTCTATATCAAAATGCAATCTCTCCATATTTTCCTTGAGGCGCTTGACGCGCTCGGCGGAACGATCAACCGCAATCACCTTCGCGCCCATTGCACAGAGCTGGGCGGTTTTTCCGCCCGGTGCGGCGCAGAGATCGATCACGGTTTTACCTTTAAGATCACCGAACAGCTTTGCGGGCAGCGCTGCCGCCGCATTCTGTATCCACCATTCGCCTTCCGCAAAGCCCGCCATGTCGGGGATAAACCCGCCGCCATCTTTGCGCAGCGAACCCGTCGGCAATACCGATGCGCCAAGCTTCTCCGTCCATCTTTCGGGATGGCTCTTCACCGAAATATCCAGCGCCGCCTCGCCCAGATTGGCCGCCGCGATATCCAGCGCGGTTTCCACGCCATAGTCATTCATCCACTGCGTCCACAGCCATT
>PLXM01000120.1 GCA_003153235.1 Rhodospirillales bacterium | reverse complement strand
ATCAGCTACGGCAAGGAGCGTCCGGCTGTGACAGGTTCGGATGAAACCGCCTGGGCACAAAACCGCCGCGGTGTTCTGGTTGTTCAATAATATTTACGACCAGTAACATTACACAGATGAAACGTTCTATCCTCACTTATAAAACAAGGCTCCTGTTAACTGCAGGGGCCTTGTTTATTTTCTGCTCGTCATCGTCCGTTGTCTGTGCGCAAACGGAGAGCGAAACGACGCAGCTTTTAAACCGCATCAACCAGCTGGAAAACCAGGTGCAGACCCTGAGCCGCGCTGTTTATCGCGGCGACAAGGATGCGCAGGGGCAAGTAGCTGCCGGTGCTGGCGGCGTTGATGCTTCGGCTGCGGCGAACTACGAGGCACGGATGAGCGCGATCGAGGATGAGCAGAGAAAACTGACCGGCGAGCTTGAGAAAGCGAGCTTTAACCTGCAGCAGATCAAAGACAGGCTGGACCATATGCAGGCCGATACCGACCAGAGGTTCCAGCAGGCCGAGCATGGCGGAGTTGCGCCCGCTGCAGCGCAAAATAATTCTGTTGTAGCACCGCCGCAGGCTCCGGCTTCGGCAGGAACTCTCGGTACACTGAACGCAAGCGGGGCTGACGGCAGTGCAGGTCCGGCGGAAGCTCTTTACGAAGCGGCATTCGCCGATGTGCGGGATTCGAAATACGACGATGCCGAAGCCAAGTTCAAACAATTCCTGAGCCAGTATCCGGGGCATCCGCTGTCCGCCAATGCCGAATACTGGATGGGCGAGACTTACTACGTGCGCGGCGATTTCAAGGAAGCCGCCAGAACTTTTGCGCAGGGCTATCAGAGCTATCCCAAAAGCGGCAAGGCGGAGGACAGCCTTTTCAAGCTGGCACTATCACTCGGCAAAATGGGCAGGAAAGATGACGCCTGCCTTTCGCTGCGGCAGATGCAGAAAGATTTTGCCGGCGACACCGGCCCTCTGCACCTCAAGGCGCAGGCTGAAATCAAGCAGTTGAACTGCCCCTGATAATTTATTATTGACATAATAAAAACAGCATTGTAGTCTTTCTGTTTGTTATCAATTCAGAGAGCAGCTGCGTGGATAAATTCAAAAATTTCTCCGATCTTGCCCGCCATAAAAAGGAAGGCGAGGACTACAGCGTCGTTGTCCGTGAAGTGGCGGATAGCACTGTGGCTATTGTCGCGCCGCATGGCGGGAAGATTGAATCGAATACAGCGGAAATGGCACAGGCAATTGCTGCAGGTAATTATAACCTGTATCTCTTCAAAGGCGTGTTGCCGGAAGGAAACTTCCGAGAGCTGCATATCACCAGCACGCATTTCGACGAACCGCGCTGTCTTGAGCTTGTGGCGAAGTCAGATGTCACGTTGACAATTCATGGCTGCCATGTCGATGAGCCGGTTGTTTACCTCAGTGCTCTCGACAAGAAACTGGAATCTAGCTTGTGTGCTGCTTTCAACAAAGCCGGCATCAAAGCCCTGACCGGCGGGCATCCTTATAAGACAGGCGCTTCGCCAAAGAACATCTGTAATAAGAACCAGCGCCAGCAGGGCGTGCAGATCGAGTTCAGCCGCGGCATCCGTAACAATCCAGTGCTTCGCGATAAATGTGTTCAGGTTGTGCGCGAGAGCCTGAAGTCACCGGCATACTGATAAGAAAAATCCGCGCCGGTTAAGGGCGCGGATATATTCATCAAATTCTGCTCTTAAAGAAGCTCCCCTGAGGGCGCAGGTTTTTTGGGCTTGTTCTTTTTGTTGATGTCATGTTCGTATTTGCGGATTTCCTTAGCAAGACCAATCACAGCCGTGAGGTCTTTGCCAGCCTGCACGGCGGTCTTAAAGGCGGTCACCAAGTTTGCCTCTACTGATGTTAGTGTATTGCCTTCCATCAGATTGGCACCGACGACGAACAGACCTGTCGTGGTCTTTTGTTTGCCGATCTCACGGTCATATTTGCGAATCTCTTCGGCGAGGGCGACAAGATCAGCTGGCGTGCTGGTCTGTTGGAATATCGACTGGAGAGTTTGCTGGACTTCGTCTAATACACTCGTGGCTCCCGGAACATCTACCATTTTTTACTCTCCCTCATTGAATTCTCGAACTATATGTATGATATAAAGAATCAAGTATTATGTCAATAGATAAATATATCTATTGAAATCATATAGATAAATAATGCCCCCCCGCCTTTTAAGGGGCGAGGGGATTGAAATCGCGGATCCATAGTGACATTTAATCGCCGATCAACAATGACATTAAGTCATTAGCGATTACATCAGCCTTTTCAGGATTTCCATCGGCAGCGGCAGGATGATGGTCTTGGTCTTGTCGTCGGCCATGTCCTGCACGGCAGCGAGGTAACGCAGCTGCATCGCGCCGGGGTCGGTTGCCAGCATGCGGGCGGCCTCTACCAGTTTGCCGGCGGCTTGCAGTTCACCTTCGGCGCTGATGACTTTGGCGCGGCGTTCACGTTCCGCTTCCGCCTGACGGCCGATGGCGTGGATCATGCTCGGGTCGATATCGATGTTTTTCAGTTCAACGCTGTCGACCTTGACGCCCCAGTGCTCGGTCTTTTCATCAAGCAGGTTGCGGATGTCGGTCGAGAGTTTGTCGCGTTCTCCCAGCATTTCATCCAGCTCATGTTTGCCGAGGACGGCGCGCAGCGTTGTTTGCGAAAGCTCCGATGTAGCGCGGTTGAAATCCTGAACCTGATTGATGGCCTTGTCTGCATCCACGACGCGGAAGTAGACGACGGCATTCACCTTGACGGAGATATTGTCGCGCGAGATCACGTCCTGACTCGGCACGTTCATCGTCTGGACCCGCAAGTCGACACGCACCATGCGCTGGAGCATGGGGATCAGGGTGATCAGACCAGGGCCTTTGGGCGGCGAGGAGCGACCGAGCGTATAGATGACGCCGCGCTCATACTCGGATAACACACGGAAAATGTACGGGATCATGATAAGAAGAAAGACAAGAATGACAGCAAACGGCATAATAAAACTCCCTTAAAATTAGCGATTAGGCTGGATAATCAGGCAAAGCCCCTCGACGCTGAGGACCTTGATCTTATCACCTTTTTTCAGGATGTAAGCAGCGGAACT
>PLXM01000178.1 GCA_003153235.1 Rhodospirillales bacterium | reverse complement strand
GATTCCCTGCCCGCCGCCGATGCACATGGTGGCGAGAGCGAGCTGCTTGCCTTCACGGTGCAGCAGGCTGGCGGCTTTGCCGGTGATACGCGCGCCGCTGGCGCCGAGCGGGTGACCGAGAGCAATCGCGCCGCCGTCAAGGTTGACTTTCGCTTCGTCGAATTTCAGCTCCTGCAGCACGGAGAGCGATTGCGCGGCGAAAGCCTCGTTCAGCTCCACGATATCAATATCTTTTGTCGCCAGTTTCGCGCGCGCCAAGGCTTTATTGGTGGCAGCAACGGGACCGATGCCCATGATCTCCGGCGCGCAGCCGGAAACGGCGATGGCCCTGATCCGCGCCATAATTTTTAGGCCGTGCGCCTTGGCAAATTCCTCCGACGTCACCAGCGTCGCCGACGCGCCGTCGGTCAAAGGCGAAGAGGTGCCCGCCGTCACCGAGCCGGACTGGTCGAAAGCCGGTTTCAACCCAGCCAATGTCTCAAGCGTCGTTTCAGGACGGATGCAGCCATCCTCGGTGATCTGCTTGCCGGAAGGCGTGACGATGGCAACGATTTCATCCTTGAATTTTCCTGCCGCGCGCGCGGCGGCGGCTTTCTGCTGCGACGACAGGGCGAAGCGGTCCTGCTGGTCGCGGGATATATCATATTTTTTGGCGAGATTCTCAGCGGTCTCGCCCATACCGATGTAAGCTTGCGGATAACTTTTCGCCAGCGCCGGATTGGGCAGCGGGTTAAATCCGCCCATCGGGATGCGCGACATCGATTCGACGCCCGCGCAGATAAAAGCATGGCCCGCGCCCATCTGGATCGCGCCCGCCGCCATATGAATCGACTGCATGGACGAGCCGCAGAAGCGGTTGACGGTCGTACCGGCAACGGAAACCGGCAGGTTAGCAATATTCACCACCAGCCGCGCGACGTTAAATCCCTGCTCGCCTTCAGGGAAGGCGCAGCCCATGATCAAGTCTTCTATTTCCGCAGGGTCGATGCCGCTGCGCTTGACCAGTTCAACGATAGCGGCAGCAGCAAGATCATCGGGGCGAACCGATGCCAGATCCCCTTTGCCGGCAAAGTGAAAAGGTGTGCGCACATAACCCGCGATAACGACGTTTTTTTCCATGATTTTCCCCATATTTATTCTTCTTCAAATATGGTGGACAACCGTCCGCCGGTCAACGATTATACGCGCATGCAGCAATACGACGATCTCACGCCATCCGATCTATGGCCAGACCTATGGACAGTCCGGTTGAATTTCAGACAAACGCTGGACGGCGCTTTGCCGGAAAAACTTTCCGAAGCGCTGGAAGATGTCGCTGTTTCCGTCTTTCTCCATAATCAGGAAGCGACGGACGGCGATAACTGGACTGTCACGCTCACGACGCTGGGAGCGCCGGATATAAAAGAGATTCATCGCCGTGTCGGTGTTGTCGCTGCGGCAGAAAATATCAAACTACTGCTGGACGAAAAAGATATCGTCACCGAAAAACTGCCGCAGAAAGACTGGCTGCAGCATGTGCATGAGAATTTTCCGCCGATAAAAACGGACAAGTTTTTTATATACGGCTCGCACTATACAGACGAGAAACCAAAAGACCTTATTCCGTTGCAGATCGATGCGGCCACGGCTTTCGGCTCCGGCGAACACGAAACAACGCGCGGCTGCATAGAAGCACTGGAACACCTGACAGAAAGCCACAGTTTTAAAAACGGTCTTGATATGGGCTGCGGCTCGGGCATCCTTGCCATCGCGCTGGTGAAACTATGGCCGGACATAAAGGTCACCGCGGTCGATATTGACCCAGAGTCAGTTATCGTGACTGATCGTCACGCCGCCATGAACGATGTAAACACAAAAATTCATGCCGCGGCAGGGGACGGCTACCGTCTGCCGCTCGTGGCACAAAACGCGCCTTATGATATTGTCACCGCCAATATTCTGGCCAACCCGCTGATCGAGATGGCACCCGCGCTGCTGAATGTCCTGCAGCCCGGCGGCTGTGCCATCCTGTCAGGCCTTCTCTACCGGCAAAAAGCGGATGTTCTCGACGCCCATGAAAAACTGGGCCTCCGTCTTGTGCGCGCAGATAAAATAGGCGACTGGTGCGCGCTTATTTTGCAAAAGTAGGCTCTTTGCGTTTCATTGCAGAAAAGGGTATATTTTAAATACAACACTTGGAGATAATCCCGTCATGCGTCTTGTTCGGATACTGATCACCCTGTTACTCACCCTCTTTTCCGCACCCGCTTTCGCTGAAAATGGCACGCTTATCATATCTCCGACGACGCCACGTGCGCCGCCCTCTACAGACGAATACAATAATATCCCCCCTGGTCTCCTGATGTCGGGCGATGGCAGTCCTGTCCTCGAAGCAACCGATGACGCCCCCGTCGAAGAGGAAGCCATGACGATGGAGGACCTGACCGCCGCCTACAGCAAAGGTCAGTTCGAACTTGTTGCCAAGCACCTCATCCCGATCGCTAACGGCAACTATCCACAGGCGGAAGAAATGCTGGGGATCATGTACCGCAACGGCCAGGGAGTCCCCAAAGACCCCGAGAAAGCCATCGCCTGGCTGACCAAGGCCGCCGAGGCAGGCCGCCCTCTGGCCCAACATCATCTGGCCATCATTTCTTTTACGGGTGACGGCGCGACACAGGACACCGTCAAGGCGATGATGTGGCTTTATATCGCCATCGCCCATTACAACGTGGGCCTGGATAAAACGCGCGCTATCCAGGACCGCGATAATGTTGCCACCGCGCTCAGCCGCCGCGATAAACGGCGCGCTTTCGAACTTGCCCAGGAGTGGATGCAGAAAAGAAACGATACTGCCGTCCTCGAGGAAGCACCCTAACGCAAATATATAAAGAAACTACGGGCGGGGCTGGTGTGAGCGCATCGACCATGCGGCGAGGTCGACAATTTCCGCCGAAGCCTTGACAGACTCCTGCAGCATCTGCATTTCTTTCTCCTGGAAAGAACGCTCGAACTTGATAAACCACAGGAAGTTGGCGTTCGAGCGGTCTTCAATGGATGAATAGCAGGTATCTGTCGGCAGGTGCTTGCTGCGCATGGCCAGGTAGTTCGAGCCTTGCGGCAGTTCGCCCAACTTGCGGAACAGCTCCATGGTCGCCCTTTTGTCCTTGCGCACGGCTTTCATGTAGCCCGCGTCGTCCAGCAGCATCTGGTGGATGATTCTCTTGTCGTGCATCTTGGTGCAGCTGCCCTCAAAAAATTTGTCGTAGGCCGCACGCGACGCTTCGCCGTTGTTCAGCGAGCGGAAATCTTCCTGCGCACGCAGTTCGAACGTGCGCATGATAGAGGCCATCGGCGAGCCGACCATGAAGTCCCACGCCTCAGCCTCGCCGACCAGCTTCAGTTCCCAGGCAATCTTGATAGACATCATAAAGACATCCGCCTGTTGCGCGCGATTGACCAGTACCGCTTCGTCTGGTTCGAATCCCATCGGATTAACCAGCGCGCCCTGGTGATGCTGCCAGGCGCGGCGCAGCTCGCGGCTCAGCATGCCGACCAGATCCCCTTTCGGGCGGTGCGGGTTCATGACAATAACGCAGGATTCACCGCGCGGATAAAATTGTGATTGCGGTGTTTGCTGGTCGTAAAAAATCTTCAGGCCGCGCGCCATCGCCTGCTGCAGCAGAATCTCGCCGGTGCGCGATTTCAGGAGAAGGCTGGTGATGCTCTCAAGCGTGACGGGCTCCACCATGTCCATCTGCGGCGCGCAAACGCGCTCGCGGTCCTGACGCCAGTCGAGGCTGGCACGGTGGCTTAAGTGATTCTCTTTGCCCTGTCTCAGACGGCCAGCCGTGTCCTTGAAACGCCCTACTTTGGGCTTCTTGGCTGGTGATTCAATATCGCAGTCGGAACTGTTATCCATATGTGTAAACCACCTTTTAGTCCCGAACCCGTCGTCTTTGTCTGACGAACACCCAATAACTTCCTTACACCTCCATCATGCCGGAAGATGGTTAACAACCCTTTTCCAAGAGCAAAAAAGAATAAAAATGACAATTTTACGGAAACTTAATGGTATATTATGGTTAGAATATGACTAAAAATGCCAAAAATCATGCGAAACCATACCGAGAATCATTATATGGAATCTGTGGAATCCCAAGGGATTCTAAGCTGCGGTGTCCTGCAGGACAGGCATACCCTCTATTTTGAGGTCTTCTTCCGACATGCTGACCAGCCCGTCCGGCTTGACGTGGATTTTGGTCTTGAACAACGAATCTTTGAAAACCATGAAGGCATTCAGGTTAAATGTGTCATCGGCCAGCTGCTCTTCAATCTCGACCGGCGACAGCATTTCCTGCATCACTTTGCGGCCCTGCGCCGGCGGTTCGATCTGCCAGCGTACATCGTCGATCGTCTCAATGATCAGGAACCTTCCGTGACGCCCGCGCACGTAACTGAAGAAAAATTTCACGTAGCTCACAACTGTATCTTCGTTCAGCTGGATCGGCGCTTTTTCATTCGTCTCGTAAATAACCTGATTAGTCCATGTGATCACGTTTACATCGCCAGGCTTGTAAATAGCGTATTTACGCGCTCCTGGCACCGTCGACAGATCCGTCAGTTCGAGAAGTATATAGTCTTTGTAAAAAGACAACTTCTGTGTACGCACGGTAGTGGTGTCAATATCAAAGGATACCGGCGCGAGGTGCGGATTCACTTCAATCAAGATCTTCGCGGCTTTTTCCGGGCTCAGTTTTTGCCAGTCTTCGGTCATATTACTCCGTCTTTAAAAACTCTGTTTTCGATCCTATCGGGCAGCGTGAAAAATAGAAAGCCTCTTTTCAGCGGTGGATAACCTGCAAATAAGCCTGCGCACAAACATGTGTATTAAAGTTTTATGGCAGTTATCAAGAGAGCGGGAGTACCGGATACAAAAATTACCGGCTGCAGTTTTCTGTATAATAATTACGTGGATAAGTTTGTTTAACAGAATATTTTATCTATCCACATTATCCACAATTTCAAAATTTCTATTATTTTCAATTTAAAAATAGCTTTATACACAAACTATCCCCAATAGAGTTCTGTCTGCAGATTAAAGCGCCTATGTATAAAGCCGTGGATAGATTCTTATCACCGCTACCCACAGTACAACTGCTCTCCACTATCTTTTTAAGATATACTTAATTTAAGAGTAGGGAGTTTCTCTTTGTGCTGACCTGTAAAAGCTGGCATCCTTCGCGCCATGAAAAAAAAACTTTTGATTCGGACTCTGCAGGGGGAAAAGACCTCCCGTGTTCCCTTCTGGCTCATGCGGCAGGCGGGGCGTTATCTGCCCGAATACCGCGAACTGCGCAAGCAGGCCGGGTCGTTTTTAAACTTATGCTTCAATCCGGAGATGGCCGCCAGGGTGACATTACAACCGATCGAGCGTTTTGACATGGATGCTGCAATTTTATTCTCCGATATTCTCGTTGTGCCGCACGCGCTGGGGCAGAAGCTGGAATTCACTGAGGGCGAGGGGCCGAAGCTCGAGCCTCTGAAAAAAATAAATGACATCGACTTCGAGGCTTTCGACAAGAAACTTTCCCCCATTTATGAAACAATCCGCACCGTCAAAAAAAACCTCGCCGAAGACAAGGCGCTGATCGGTTTTGCCGGCGCGCCATGGACGATTGCCTGTTACATGATACAGGGACGCGGCGACAACGAATTCACCGAAGCCAAAAAATTCGCTTTCAGCAATACCGCCGAGTTTGACCAGATGATGGAGAAACTCGTCGCCGCCACATCGCATTACCTTATCGAACAGATCAAAGCCGGCGTGGATGCCGTGCAGATTTTCGACAGCTGGGCGGGGCTGCTGCCCGAGCCTTACTTCGGCCGCTGGGTCATCCAGCCAACGCAGAATATCGTCAAGGCTGTGCACAAAGTTTATCCGGATTTTCCCATCATCGGCTTTCCGCGCCGCGCGGGTATGTTCTATCAGGACTATGCCGAACAGGCGGGCGTCAGCTGCGTCGGGATCGATCAGTACACCCCTCTTGACAGGGCAATCTGCAGCTTCGGCAGCAAGGTCGCCATACAGGGCAACCTCGATCCCGTCGCGCTTTTGGCTGGCGGGAAAACACTGGAAGGAGAGATCAAGCGCATCCTCGCCGCTGCCGGAAAATCGCCATTCATCTTCAACCTTGGTCACGGCATCATCAAGGAAACGCCGCCGGCACATGTTGAACTGCTGGCAAAACTCGTTAAAGCCCACGAGCGTTAATGGCCGGCGGTATGAAGTTGGCCGTCGTGCTTTTTAATCTCGGGGGACCGTCGAAAAAAGCGGATATTTTCCCGTTCCTGTTCAATTTTTTCAGAGATAAAAACGTTGTTACGCTGCCGCAGCCGTTCCGCACGCTGCTGGCGGCATGGATTGCTTTCACGCGCAGCAAGGGTGCTGGCAGGACAGCGTATAGCCATCTTGGAGGCAAATCCCCGCTGCTGGAGCATACGGTTCAGCAGGCGATAGCCCTTGAAAAGGAACTACAGATAAAAAACCCCGATACGCGGGTATTTGTCTCCATGCGCCACTGGCATCCGATGGCGGCGGAAGTTACCAAAATCGTGGCGGAATTCCAGCCGGACAAAATTATTCTTCTGCCGCTCTACCCGCAGTATTCAACCACCACCACGCTGTCATCCCTGCAGAACTGGCACGAAGAAGCTGCAAAAGCAGGTTTGAAAACACCAACGGAATCTATTTGTTGTTATCCAACAGACGGTGGATTTGTCTCAGCCTCGGCAGCTCTGATTACCGAACAGCTTAAAAAGACGCCAGAGAAGATGCGCATCCTTTTTTCCGCGCATGGGCTGCCGGAAAAAATTATTCAGGCCGGAGATCCGTATCAGCGGCAGTGCGAGCTGACTGCGGCGGCTATTGTAAAACAGCTTGGCGCGGCGGACTGGCAGTTGTGTTACCAGAGCCGCATCGGGCGGTTGAAATGGATCGGCCCTTCGATCGATGAAGCTCTGCAGAAAGCGGCCGCAGATAAAACCGGCGTGGTTGTTTATCCTCTGTCTTTTGTCTCCGAGCATGTCGAAACGCTGGTGGAGTTGGACATCGAATACCGTCACCGTGCCGAAACGTTGGGGATCAAAACATATCTGCGGGCGCAAACCGCGGGCACGCATCCCGCCTTCATTCAGGGTTTAAGCGCGCTTGTTTTATCACGCGTCGCCAGTGTAGACTGCATTGGTGTAGACTGTGTCCGGACCTGTCCGAAGAACTTTAACAAATGTTATTGCGAGAATAAAAGTGGCTGAATTTTTTTTGCATCACTACGAGTGGATCAAGGCATTTCACGTGATCGCCGTCATGTCGTGGATAGCGGGGATGCTGTACCTGCCGCGCCTCTATGTGTATCACGCGACGGCGGACAAAGGCTCAGAGCTCTCCGAAACGCTGAAGATCATGGAGCGCAGGCTCTTGCGCATCATCATCAATCCGGCGATGGTCCTCAGCTGGATTTTCGGCCTGTCGATGATTGACGCCAACCCCACCATGCTTTCCTCAGGCGGATGGCTGCATGCAAAACTGGGCTGCGTCATTCTCCTGCAGGTCTTCCATGCCTTCCTGTCCCGCTGGCGCAAAGCCTTCCTGAAGGACGAGAACAAGCATTCGGCGGGGTTTTTCCGCAAGGTCAATGAGATCCCCACCGTTCTGATGATTATTATCGTCATCATGGTGATTGTAAAACCGTTCTGATTTCATAACTTTTTGACACTTAATTGTAGTTGACATACATAAAAAAACTTGGCCTAATAGTGATCGTTCCATACACGCGGGAAGAACAGTCTGATCTAAAGGACAGCCTCGCTGGCACTTTTGCGAACACCTCCCCACCTCATAAATAATATCCGCACATTATTTCCATTCCATTTCCCCATGAAAGAGATCTCACGTGAATAAGCGCAGACCCCCCGGCTCAGAAGGTACAACACCCCCCACAGGTCCGTCGGAGGAAGAACTGACGGAAGCGCAAGCCTCAACACGCGAGTCAGGCGAAAAACCGCTGAACCTGCACGAGCTGAAAGAAAAATCTCCCGCGCAACTGCTGGTCTATGCCGAAAGCGTTGGTGTTGAAAATGCATCCACGCTGCGCAAGCAAGAAATTATGTTCGCGATTTTGAAGAGATTGTCCGAGCAGGACATCCCCATCATCGGCGCGGGCGTGCTTGAAGTGTTGCAGGATGGTTTCGGCTTCCTGCGCTCGCCGGAAGAAAACTACCTGCCCGGTCCGGATGACATTTACGTTTCACCCAGCCAGATCAAGCGTTTTGGCCTGCGCACCGGCGATACTGTCGAGGGCGAGATCCGCTCCCCGAAAGATAACGAACGCTACTTTGCGCTGTTGAAAGTGAATTCCATCAATTTCGAAAATCCGGACAACATCAAGCACCGCATCAATTTCGACAACCTGACACCGCTCTACCCGCAGCGCAAGATCAAGCTTGAGCTTGATAACCCGACGAAGAAAGCCAACATCCAGCGCGTGATCGAGCTAGTGGCGCCGATCGGTTTCGGCCAGCGGGCACTCATCGTCGCCCAGCCGCGTACCGGCAAGACCGTCATCATGCAGAATATCGCGCAGTCGATCGAGACCAACCATCCGGAAGCCTATCTCATCGTTCTCCTCATTGATGAGCGTCCCGAAGAAGTGACGGACATGGACCGTTCCGTGAAGGGTGAAGTCATCAGCTCCACCTTCGATGAACCTGCGTCACGTCACGTTCAGGTTGCGGAAATGGTATTGGAAAAAGCCAAACGCCTTGTTGAACACAAGCGCGATGTGGTGATTCTGCTCGATTCGATTACACGCCTGGCCCGCGCTTACAACACTGTCGTTCCATCGTCAGGCAAGGTTCTGACCGGCGGTGTGGACGCGAACGCGCTGCAGCGCCCCAAGCGTTTCTTCGGCGCCGCACGCAACATCGNNATCTTTGAAGAATTCAAAGGCACCGGCAACTCGGAAATCGTGCTTGACCGCAAGATCTCCGACAAGCGCGTCTTCCCGGCTATCGATATCCAGAAATCCGGCACGCGGAAAGAGGAACTGCTGGTCGATAAAGACGCTCTCCACAAAATGTGGATGTTGCGCCGTATCCTGTCGCCCATGGGCACCGTCGACGCGATGGAGTTCTTATTGGATAAGATGAAAGACACGAAGAACAACGACGAGTTTTTCAAGGTTATGAATCAGTAGGCCTGTTGGCTCTTCTGTCCAGTTTCAGCGTTTCTATGATGCCGCGTATCAGTGAAATCTGGTGCAACACCTTGCGCATATCATGGGTGTTATAGGCAGATTCGAAAAGGCTGCCGGGCTCGAATAAAACAACATTGCACGGAATCGTGAGGAACACGCCGTTGTTATAAAAGCCGCAGGAAATATCATGCGGCTGCGAAGCGGAAGTTTGCGGCGCGGGATTTTCCTCACCCCAGGTGTGCATCAGCTGCGCCAGCTGCATGAGCTGTTCCATGAACGAAGGCGTCAGCACGCATCTGGCCAGCACCTGGTCGGAAGAGTAGACATTGAACCACTTGTCAAAAACGACATCTTCCAGTGTCACTTTTTGCAGTGTGTTGCCAGTCAGCGAGTAGTAAAGACTTCCCCCCGCGTTCCTGACAATCGTTTTACCTTCAAACGGCTTGTCCATCCGGAGTAGAACGGTGATACCGTTAAAAACAGTTCTCCGCTGTTTGCCGCTTCCCTGTGTCAGCTGCAGCTGCGCCAAGTTAAGGGGTATCCCGTCAAGCGTTCCTGTTATGTGGTTGGTGACGACATGATCTGAATAAGGGGGCAGAAGGTCAAACTCCGCAAACTGGTCTGGCTGAATATTTTTAGAGACATCGTAGTTTAGGTCCCCAAAAAATTTGAGCAGCGGCGGCAGCAGAAGTTTTTTGGCCTCCTGACCGTAAGCTGCGGCAATAATAAACGGCGGAGCGCAGGAGGCGAATATGATAAAAAGTAAAACGTTGCCCTTTCCTGTGTTGGGATCGTTATATTTCGAAAAGAATGCGCCGAAACCGTCTATAGAGCTCGCCAGGGCCTGGCTGTGAAATACCGCCTCGTTGCGAAAGAGCAAAATAAAAGAGACGGCTACGACAACGATGCCTATTGTAATGGCGTTTTTGAATCGTTCCAACCCGCGCCGCCGGTCGTTTTCAAGAGTATCGAGGTGAGGCACGATATTCGCGTCAAAATAGGCGGAAAAGCCTTTTTCGTAAGGGTTTCGTTCTTCAAAAACAGGCGACGCATCAGCCATATATGTGCTCCCGAAGCAGCTTACAGATTTTTGGCAAGGAAGTCCTCCGTGCGGACGTAGGCCTGTGCTGCGGCTTCCTTGTTGTAGTTCTTGCCGCCGATGCGGGTGAAGGCGTGATCCATGCCGGCGTACGTGAACATCGTGACGTTTTTATTGTCCTTCAGTCCGGCGGCGATTTTCTGCTGCGCGTCGGCAGGCACAAATCCGTCCTTCTCGGCGATATGCATCAATAATGGTTTTTTGATGTTACCGCTTTCGCCCAGCAGGTCCTGAATGCCGACGCCGTAATAGACGATGTTACAGTCCGCGTCCGAGCGCGTGGCCATCAGGTAGGCAAGCTTGCCGCCCAGACAATAACCAAGCGTGCCCACTTTACCGCTGCATTCGGGCAGCGTGCGCGCCTGCGTCAGCGTTGACTTCAGGTCATCTATACCCTTGTCGACATTGAAGCCGTTAAAAAGCTCAAAGGCACGCTTCCATTCGGCTTCAGTCTGGTCGGTGATATCAATGCCCGGCTGCTGGCGCCAGAACAGGTCGGGGCAGACGGCGATGTAGCCTTCGCTGGCCAGCTTCTGGCAGATATCGCGGAGGTTTTTGTTCACGCCGAAAATTTCCTGTATCACAACTACGGCAGGCGCCGGGTCTATCTCGGGATAAGCCACATAGGCGCTGAAAGTGCCGGTGCCGTCCGTGGCGCTGATTTTCAATTCATGGCTCATGTGTTCACCTCGTCAAAGTTAGCCGTCATTCGCGGCGGGGTTCCGCCGCTTGCCGCGTTCCTGTTTCAGCAGGTTTTCCAGCGCCTCCGGCGTCGTCACTGGCGGCAGGCATTGCTGGCCAAAGCATACATAGGCGGTCGTCTTGCCGTCAACCTGTGTTTTGCCAAAAGCCGGATGTGATGCTGGCAGGATTTTGCTTTCGGGCAGAACTATCTTGGTCATCGCAGGTATGGAAATATTGCGCAGGACGTTTTCAAACGCCGCATCGCTGCTGGACGCAAGGATAATGACTGAGACGGGGTTCAGCAGTGCGTTGCTATTGTTGAGCAGCGTTGCAAAGGGGAAGAAGTGATTGGCCACCTCGCCGAAAAAAGCCTCGGCGGTTTTGCGCGCGCGTTCCTCGTATGCAGTGTTGCCGAGTATCTGATAAAGCCTCGCGAGAACGCCGACCATCGTGCCGTTGCCGGAAGGCACGGCGCCGTCATGCGCGGACTTTGGACGCACCGGTGTATCGGTTGCTTGCGCCGACGACATGAAGTATCCGCCGCTCTTTTCATCGAGAAATTCCTTATCGAGAATGGAGACCCATAACGTCGTGCGTGTAACGTAGACTGATTCCTGCGTCACGTCGTATAAAGCCAGCGCCGCCTCAGCCATGTTGGCGTAGTCTTCCAGCAGACCCGCATGTTTGGGCCTGCCATCGCACCAGCTGTGATAAAGCTTTCCATCCTTATCCGTCATGTGGTTTGTGATGAAGGCAAAGGCATTTTCGGCAGCTTCGATCCATTCGGGCCGCCCGAGCGCAAATCCCGTCCGCGCCAGTGCTGCAATCATCAGGCCGTTGGTATCGGCGAGGACTTTGTTGTCCAGCATCGGCGGTACGCGCCTGTCGCGAACAGTCTTTAGTTTTTGCCGCAGAGCTAAAAGCGCTCTCTCCTCATGCATCTTGCCGTATTCAGGATTTTTCAGGCGGTTGAGGATATTCACGTTCTCCCAGTTGCCAAAGCTGGTGATATCGTAAGTTTTCTTGAAGTCTTCCGCATCCTTGCCAAGGACTTTATCCACCTCGGCTGCCGTCCAGACGTAGTATTTTCCTTCCGCGCTATCGCTGTCTGCGTCGAGGCTGGCGGCAAAGGCGGTGTGGCTGAAGTGCCTGATGGACAGATCGCGCCTGACCCACTCCACCGTCTCGGAAAGCCGTTCGGCGAACAGCGGGTGCTGGGTTTCGCGGTAAACTTCGGCCAGCAATGAAATAAACTGCGCATTATCGTAGAGCATTTTTTCAAAGTGCGGCACGCGCCAAAAACGATCGGTGCTGTAGCGATGGAAGCCGCNNATAGCGCGAGAAGCCGCCGCCGATATGATCGTAAATCCCCCCCTGACACATCTGCGTCAGACTGTGAATAACGGCGGCTTTATAGGCCTCATTGCCGCTGCGGATGTAGGCGCTCCACAGAAGATTGATGATCGTCAGGTTGGGAAATTTTGGCGCGCTGCCAATACCGCCGTTGGCCGGATCGATCAGGCTCAGAAAATAGCCACTGATTTTATCCAGCGCCTCGCGATGGAGGATCGTGCCCGGCTGGCTGGTATTTATTTTTTCCAACGCCGCCGTCAGGCTTTTAACATTATGCGCGATTTTATCCTTATCCCGCGCATAGCTTTCCGCGATGCCGCGCAGTATTTCGCGGAAAGACGGCATGCCGTAGCGCGGTTGTGGCGGAAAATAGGTGCCGCCCCAGA
>PLXM01000003.1 GCA_003153235.1 Rhodospirillales bacterium | reverse complement strand
CATTGGGATAAAGATTTTCGCTTCCATGGTTATCTCCTTAACTTTTAAGCATTTACAGACTAGTCTCGACGAGACCGCGAATCACCAGAACGAGAGGCAGACGGAATAGATGGCGCGGAATGTGAAGCGGGCGCCCCCCTGAAAGCATGCGAAGATGACTGGACTTCGCTTCTGCCACGGTCATCAGGACGATAGCCATTGCGATACGGCGCTACATAGTAATTAGGACCCCAGCCCCCGTAATAGGCTCCGTAGGGCTCATAATAGCCCGGTACGATCGCCGCACCATTACCGTATCCATATCCGCCATCGGCCACAACGCAGCCGAATAACACTATAGTTAAAGGACTGACAATGAGACAAAACTCTGCCAGACGTAAAGGTGATACCTTCATCGGGACACCTTTCCACTTTCATCATCCGGCCATTCAATCAGTCCAAAAGGAGCTCCTTGAGGATCGGCAACAACTGCGATTTTTCCGCCATGACGATCAACCCGCGGCTCGACCAAAATGCGGCCACCGAGTGTCACAGCCTTCGCGGCCATATTGACCGTATCTTTAACACGCACGTAGTTAAGCCAATGAGGATGGCTGTCGGCTCTGCTTGTAGGCAGCGTATTCGCGCTTGCACGCGCAAAGTTGCCGGAAGCAAGCAGGAAGTGTTGCGCCGTCTTGTCAGAAGATAAATCAAAGACTTCATAGTTGAATAGTTCCTGGTAAAAAGCGGCGTCAGTATCCGGATCGCGCGTGATGAGCGAGCTCCAGACCCATTCGCCCGGTTCAGCCAGAACATCAGCAGGATCACCGCTTGTCGAAGCAAGAACCGCGAAAACAGCTCCCTGCGGATCGGCGAAAACAGCTTCCCGACCCCGGTCAGGCATATCTCGCGGCCCGAAAAGTATCTTTGCGCCCTTTTTCAATGCAGTTTCTTTCACCGCATCAACATCGCCCACAGAGATAAATGTCAGCCACGCCGGCTGCTTATGTTCGCCTGCTGGCACAGTCCTGTGAATCAGCCCTGCTACCGGATGACCATTGAGAAATGCTTCGGAGTATACTGTCGTGCCATTCTGGGTATCCTGGAATGTCCAGCCAAACAACCTCGCATAAAACTGCTTAGCGGCAGCGATATCCGGCGTCACCAATTCAGTGAAGATCACTTTACCGGTATGATGCTCTTGTGTGGTCGCTTCAACAAGCGCCGGAAACCTGAGCGTCGATGCCATAACTGACGTCGCCCCCATGACACAAAGAAAAGTCGTCAGGAATAATTTCTTCAAGAAACATTGAGCTCTGTCAGGCTGTATCCTGCTCGAATTGTTTTGTGGACGCATCATCACGGTTTCCATGTCGTTGTTTTAGCCCAATGGACAATACGGACCTTAAGTTCCGCTGACAGCTGCTTGACAATATAGTGCTATTGGGAACAAAACATATATCAGGCACATTGGGTAACTGCGTGGCTGCAAACTACATCAATAGCGTGGCACTGTTTAGCCGTGAGCTCTTTGATGTCCATAAGCATTGATTCCTCGCTATTTAAGGAAGGAACTGGTCGTGGATGGAAAGATAAGAAAAAGCATTACGGAGAGCGAGTTTTATATGTGGCGGGCCGTGCTGGCGTTTTCTATGACTGACAACGTTCTTTCAGTGGAAAAACAAAAACTTCTGCGGCCATATTTCAGCACAATCCCGTTCTCGCAAACTCAAATCGATATTTTAAAAAATAATACTAAACATCCGCAGAGTGTAAGAATCCTATACCACAAAATTGCCAATCCTAAAGACAAAGAACATTTTTATGAACTCGTACGAGATCTTGCATGGTACGAAAGCACCATAGAAAAGCGCGTGGCTGATATTATCAAAAAAGACCCCTTACCCGTTGAAAACGCCAATGATGATTTTCTTGCCAATGCCGGGCAGCACTATGACGTGAACGATCACCATCAGCAATATACCAGAACGGATGCGATGGGTATTTTCAGAGCCCCGCCTACTGTCAAGGTGTCCGTTTAATCAAACTCTAATTACAAAGGAACCCTTTTCTGGTGCCGCATGTTGGGTTTATGGCACAATAAAGATCGGTCAAAAGACAAGCTCCCGGGAAAGAAGTCTCATGTCGCAGATATTTATTAAGGCTATTTTTGCTTTGTCAGCCGTAATTTTTGTAGCAGCTCCGCAAACTAGCTTTGCGTACGACATGCCTCCATTGATACTGGAAAGCCCCGTCTTTAAAAAGGGAGGTACTATCCCTGATATATACACCTGCAGAGGTACAAATATCTCCCCGCCGCTGACATGGAATAACATACCCTATGTAACAAAAAGCCTTGCGCTGATCATGGAAGATCCTGACGCATCCAAGGGAACATACACTCACTGGGTCGTCTATAACATTACCCCGGATACCAAAAGTTTTGGCAAAAACCTGTCGACGACAGGGAATGGAACTATTCTGGCACAAGGTCAAAACGGCTCAGGAAAAACCGGTTATACAGGCCCCTGCCCACCGCAAGGAAGCGGCCCTCACCGCTATTTCTTTAAGCTTTTTGCACTCGATATTGACCCGCAGCTTCCGTCAACCGCCAACAAGGAAAGTCTCGAGAACGCCATGGAAGGGCACATACTGTCGCAGGCCGAACTTGTTGGCCACTACGAGATAAAAGGAAATAAACCCTGAGCGGGTTGTATTAAGCGCAACTATTGAAAGGCATCAACAATGAAACGTAGTCGGATAGTTTTACTGGTCGCCGCCCTCCTTATATCCGGATGCGCGGCGGAACGGGCTTCTCAGGATATGAGACAATCCGATGATGCTTATCAAATCTGCTCTGCGGAGAACCAGAAAAACCTATCGGCATGCATGGATGAGAAGGAATCTTATGAAGCCACAGAAAAGACATATGAAGGAATGAAAGTTGGCAACAACAACTATGATACCAGCAGTGGCATGCGTTAGTCAAAGCAGACAATGTTACGGCAACGTCCGGCTGATTAACATGAGATATCCGGTAAAGTATATCGCGCTTCAGTTTCTAGCCGCATTTATTCAACCAACTGCTGCGCACGCGCAATTCGTATATCAATCAGGCCTTCCACCCTATTCCTGCACGGCAGGGGGGTTTAATTTAGGATATCAGCAGAATGCTTATCGTCTGACCGGCCCGATTTATGCGCCGCTGCCGGGTTACACTTATACTTTAAGCGCCATAAGATTTAATACATTTATGCCAAATGGAGATGCGACATTGACACTAATAGCGCCACCGAACACGGTACATCTTCCACTTCCGCCTCTGATGGTTGTACCGCCTCTCTGGATTGACTACAACTTTTACTCTGCTGTGCCAATTCACAAGCTCACTATTTATATAAACAATCCCGTTAACCGGATCGATAAAAAAATCACCTGCCTTGTAACAGGGGCAGCGCAGTGATGAAACAAAAAGAGTACTTACTAATAACTGGCCATGATATTGAACGTACCCGTGTATTGTCCTGGCGTTGGCACTGCAACAGCAGCTGTGTGCAGGGTCCCGCCAACACGTATCGTTGCCATGCCATTGACCAAAGGAACATAGTTGCCATAGATGTCAGCCGTTGACTGGTTTTGTTGTAAATACCCTGTTGTGCCTGTATCGCTTTCAAAAGTAAATGTATCAACAGTAAAAGCATTTGCTACTGGGCCGGAAAGGAATACATGGTTTCCCGGATGATTAATATCTATGATGTTGCCATTAGCATCAGCAAATGACACGTAGATGTGCTGCGTTCCCGAGCCCTCGCCGCCCGCGTTGATAGAGTAAAACCCAGGCGTCTGGGAACCGGTTTCCTGATTGCTCCCGTTAGTGACACCGCTGCCGCCACTACCATTTAGCAAGATGATTGTATCCACGCCCGCTGAAGTTTCTGTGCGCATCCCTTGATCACTCAGAACGATACTGGAAGCCGCATCGCAAACGCCATTTGTACAACTAATAGCAAAATTTCCAAATTTAATAGCCAGTACTTCAGTGATATTTAATGCCCCTATCACGCTGGCGCTGATATGGCCTAGCTCGTCAACTGCGTTTGCCTGCGCTGCATTGAGAATCAAAATAATTACAGTCAATGCGATTACGGCTTTGCGGCCCCTCAGGAGTGCCATTGCTTATACTCCTCGAGCCTCATGCCTTAATGAGAGCCGTTTACATCACTCAGACGTTCTTCCAGCTCCGGTATCGACATGCCCGTCAGTTCTTTATCCACTTCGCCGCAGACGCGGTCGCAAATATTTTTTGATAAGCCGGCTTTTATATTGTTCAACGTATCCGGGGAAGCGACTAGCACCAGATTATCAAAGGATTTTTCTTTTCCGGCAATCTCCAGCCATTCTACAAGTCGGTGAATGAATGCAGTATCAAAATACCAGGATTCATCTTGCTTAAAATGAGCATGCATGCTTTGTGAACTTACGATATGCTCATCGACAGACTTCATCTGATCGCCCAGATCTTCTGCATGCGCAATCAGAACAAGTCTGGCATCTGCAGCCCCGCGATAGATGTATGCCCGCTTGTTGCTGGCAATGACAAACCAGACGCGCGCAGCCTTATCTCCTGACTGCGCCTGATACTCATCAAGAACATGAAAACCTTTTTCAGCCAGTGTTCCGGTAACCAGCATTATTAATGCTCCCTTACATCTATTGACGCGACTTAATGTGTATTGCCAACAGATGGGGATACTGTCTCGTTCCGGGATTGATTTAGTTAAAAAGACAAGCTTTATAGCCAGCTTTTTTGCCGCGGAACTTATAACTTTCAAAGTCGTTTGTTACTTACTCAAACCCTATAACACAAAGGAGCTTACCATGAAAACACTTACCAAATTATTGAGTCTCACTATCATCAGCGGCGGCCTGATAGCAAGCCTTCCAGCAAAGGCTGATACATATTTTCGGGATAATGACCGCGCGGTACTACGCAGTTATGCCACAACGACTACGACTGACAGTGCAGGTAACTCTGTAACAACGACTTACTATAAACCCGGCACTGTTCTACCCAGTACCGTAACGTATGCGGCATTGCCAGATACTGTTACAACAAAGCTTGCCGCACCGCCGCAGGGCGATGAATATACAATCATTGGCAACAATGCCTACTTGATTAGTCACGACAAAAGAGTTGTTATCGAAACACAAAGTCTCGGGGACTCCGATTAGAACCTAGACAAAACCCTATCTCCTTTGACCCCCTTGTGAATATTTCTTGCAAGGGCGGTCAAGGAGATGTTTTTAATTTTACTTTTTACTGTTGTACGCGTGGATGATAGCTGCTGCCTCAAGACGGGCGGGGACTATCACTCCTCCCACCGCAGCTACCGCAGCAAATATAGCCGCCAGCGGCACTCCAATGACAGGCGTTAGACAAGCCGCAACCAGAAATGGGGCAATTGAACTAAGAGTTAATCCTGCCGCTCCAGCTAGAGTATTGCCGCTGCCACGTACCAAACCCCTGTCAGCTAAAGCTTTGTTGCCAGAGACACGGTTGAAAGCTGCTGTAATGCCGCTGCCTACTGTCTTGATGCTTTTATAGAATAAATATGTTGCTTTCATGTGGCCCTTACTCAGAATGATTAAAACACCTACTGCATAAGGCTAAGTGGGTAATGAGCCAACGTTACGGCCATTTAACCGTTCCCGGATTTTTTACACCAAAGATGATCCGTGATGGATCAGCTAACGCAAATTTTATCGTTTAAAAGAGCTAAACTCGTTTAAAGTTTTACCTTCCAGCAGGGCGTGACCGCAAGTCACGCCCCCTTTTTTTTAATTTCAGAATCACATAAAAAAATCTGCGCGAAAATATTCCCTTATTAACCAAATATTAATTTTAAGAATATACGCTGGTCTTATAAGGGAAAAAGAAGCAGCAGCGCACGGGTAAGAAGACCCGCAGCTTACTTTCCCATAGCTTTCCAAAGTGTCACTAGAAACTGACCTGTATCAAGGGGCAATATATTATTGCGTCGCCCCGCAGGATATGCATGGGGAGATAAAAATAATGGCTATCAACACCACAGGATATACTCTGGTATTTGATCCGAGCTTTTCCAGTCTCAGCTTGGAGTCTTCTTCAAACCCTAATGGTACTTGGGATACAACCTATCCGTATGCCACTCCGGGGTCTGCAAGCTTTAGCGGTCGCACCCTTTCAAGTAATAATGAAGCGGAGTTTTACTCCGATCCGACCGTCGGCGTCAATCCATTCTCAGTCAACAATGGTGTGATGACGATTACGGCAGCTCCTGCAACAGCCGCAATGCTGGCGACTGAAGCCGCAGCAAACGGTGGGAAGACACTTCCCTATACGTCTGGCCTGCTGACCACGGATACGAGTTTCGCCCAGACTTATGGTCTATATGAAATCACGGCGAAACTTCCGGCTGGTCAAGGTTTGTGGCCTGCCTTGTGGATGCTGCCAGCCAGCGGCGCCTGGCCGCCGGAAATCGACATTCTGGAGACGTTGGGCAATGCGCCCACTACCGACTACATGACGCTTCATACCGGTACCAGCAATGTGGCCATCGGAACCACGACTCAGATCGCAATGACGACGGGTTTCCACACC
>PLXM01000004.1 GCA_003153235.1 Rhodospirillales bacterium | reverse complement strand
GTCACTTTTTTTAACATTTTAAAATAATATTAGTTGATTATTTAGATTTTCATGTTAGGCTTAGGGTAATGCAACTTAATAAGAAGGAATCAGTACTATGAGTAACTTCACGACCACATTTTCTGCCAAGGCTGAAGACACCAGATCTACAACAGCAGCCGTTACAGAGGCCGTTATGGAAGCGTCCTTCCGCGTATTCGGCGCTGACACCCGCAAGGGTCTGACCCCGGAAGTCGAAGGTGCATTGAAGGTGCTTGAAGCTCATAGCGGATCCAGCCCCCGTCGTGCGGCGTATACTCAAAAGATCAGAGCCGGTGCCGCCGGTGGAGCAGCTCCCCGTGTCGCTGCAACCAGCAAGCTCGGCAAGTTCGGAATGTAAGTTTTTGTTTCTCTCCAGAGAAAAAAACCCGCTGCGGTAACGTGGCGGGTTTTTTCTTGGCTCCATTAAAGGTGAAACCCCAAAAGGTAAATTTTTATGCCCGTCCCCATCTGGGCGGGGCATTATATTGGACTGCCGTTTCAGGGACATGGGCGCGACCGCTCCGGGCTTGACTGCTGGGGGCTCGTGCGTCTTGTCATGGCGGAGCAGTTCAATATTGCCCTGCCGTCGCATACCCATGAATATCAGCGCACCACGCAAGCGGAGAAGATCAGCGCGCTGATCGAGCGCGAGGCGCAAAAGTGGAAAATTATTCCCGCAGGGCGCGAGCTGTGCGGCGATGTGATCGTGCTGCGCGTGCGCGGCAAGCCGATGCATGTCGGTATGGTGCTGGGCGATCAGCAGATGCTGCATATCGAGCAGGGCATTGACAGTGTGATCGAGCGGTATTCCGGCCCGCACTGGGCGGAGCGTGTCGCCGGATTTTATAGATATAAATCTTTTTACGGGGATTCCCCCGAAGGCTTTTTTGAAGATGACAGCAACTAATCATATGATTGACATACACGTCGTGCCGCACCCCTTTGCGGCGGAGCGCGTGCATCATTGCGTGGAAGCGGGGCGGAGCATTGCGGCGATGATTGCCGGACTGCAGCCGGATGTATGGCTGGCGCAGCACGCGCATGTTTACCTCAATGGCGACTATATTCCGCAGGCACAATGGCCGCGTGTGTTCCCTAAAGCGGGCACGCAACTGGCCATACGTCTCATTCCCATGGGTGGCGGCGGGTCAAAAAACCCGCTGCGCACCATTTTATCCATCGCGCTGATGGCGGGCACGGCTGAAGTCGGCAGCCTTTTTGCCGGTGAAAGCTTTATGGGGATCGGCCTTGGCCGGATTGTCAGCACAGGTTTGGGTCTCGCGGGTCGCTTGCTGCTGAACGCGCTGGCGCCGCCGCCGAAGCCGCGCTTCGCGCTCAGCACCAAGCAGAGCCCGACGCTGTTTCTGCAGGCCGCGCGCAACACCACACAGCAATTCACCCGCGTGCCGAAGGTGCTGGGACAGTACCGCTTTGTGCCGCCGCTGGGCGCGCAGCCCTATACCGAAACGCTGGGCAATGACCAGTATCTGCGCATGCTATTCGTGTGGGGTTACGGGCCGCTGGAGATTACCAGCCTGCAGATAGGCGAGACGCCCATCGAAAATTTCACCGACGTGCAGATCGAGACGCGCTACGGTTATGATGACGACGCGCCGATCACGCTTTATACCGACAGCGTGATACAGGATGATTTGCAGGTGACGCTGACCCATGCGGAAGGCTATATCATCCGCACCACGGATACGGATGCCGACGAATTTTCCGTCGATGTCACTTTCCCGCAAGGGCTGTTCAGGATCAACGGCAGCGATGTAAAAGTCGCAACCTCGGTTGAAGTGTCCGTCGATTATGCGCCTGCGGACAGCGGCAGTTGGACAAGCGCCGGCACCATCAGTGTTACCGTGCAGCAAAGTACCGCCTTTATCCGCGGACTGCAGTTCACGCCGTCGTCGCGCGGGCAATACGATGTGCGCCTCAAGCGCGTTACGGCGGACAGCACCAGCGATCTGGTGTATGACACGGGTGTCTGGACGGCGCTGCGCACCATCCGCTACACGCAGCCTGTCAAAATGAAAGGTCTTGCCATGACGGCGCTGCGCATCAAGGCGACCAACCAGCTGAACGGTGTTATCGATCGCTTGAATGGTATTGTGACGTCGATCATCCCCGACTGGAACGGCAGTGCCTGGGTTAATCAGGCAACCTCCAATCCGGCCTCTATCTTCCGCCATGTGCTGCAGGGCAGCGCCAATGCGCGCCCGCTGGATGACAGCCGCCTTGATCTGGCAAAGATTCAGGCATGGCATGAGAATTGCGTCTCGGCCTCGCGCGAATTCAACGCGGTGATTGATTACGATGTGTCGGTGGCTGATCTGCTGCAGGATGTCGCCGCTGCCGGACGCGCCAGTCCTATGTTGATAGATGGCAAATGGGCAGCGGTGGAGGATGCGCCGCAAACCGTGCCCATCCAGCACTTCACGCCGCGCAACAGCTACAGTTTTACCGGCAACAAGGCGTTTGCCGATCTGCCGCAGGCCCTGCGCGTGCGTTTTATCAACCGCGACAACGGCTGGCTGCAGGACGAGCAGATTGTTTATGACGACGGCTATGATGCGTCTAACACGACGGAGTTTGAAGTGCTCGAGCTGCCGGGCATCACCAGTGCGACACAGGCATGGAAAGACGGGCGCTATCATATCGCCACAGCGCGGCTGCGGCCCGAGACATACAGTTTCTGCGCCGATATCGAGCATATCGTCTGCACGCGGGGCGATTTGATCCGCTTCACGCACGATGTGCCGCTGTTTGGCCTCATGAGTGCGCGGGTGAAGTCTGTTTCGATCTCAGGAGGGCTTATCACGGCGGTCACGCTTGATGCTGATGTGACGATGGAGTCTGACCAGCACTATGCCGTGCGCTTCCGGCTGCCGGATGGATCATCTCTGGTGCAATCTATCGTAACACAGGAGGGGGTGACGGCGACGCTTGTGTTCGTCACGCCATACGATGCCAGCACCGGTCCGTTTGTGGGCGATCTTGCGCTGTTCGGCGAGAGCGGGCAGGAGAGCGTCGCGCTGATTGTCAAGTCCATCATGCCGCAGAACGATCTCTCCGCGCAGATCATCTGTGTCGATGCCGCGCCGGAGGTGTTCGATGCCGGGAATGGCGCTATTCCGCCGTTTTCCAGTCAGATCACCGTACCGCCGGAACTGTTGCCGCCGCCGATGCCTATTTTAAGCCAGATACAGTCGGGCGCGGCGGTCATGATTCGTAATGCAGATGGTTCGTTGACGGACCGCATCGTTATCACGCTGCAACCGCCTGTCTCTACGGCGGCGCTGGAGGTACAGGCGCTGATCCGCGCTTCCGATGAAACCGGTTTCAGCCCGGCGACGGTACTTACGCAATCCGCCAACAGTATCTCTATTACCAATATTGTTCAGGGAGGCATTTACGATATCGAGCTCAGCTATTCCACAACGGCGAACGTCCAGTCCGCACCGCTGCTGATTGCGGGTTATCAAGTGGTGGCCGATATGCCGTCCGATGTTACCAATCTCAATATGAACGTGCTCGATAGCACGGCGTATCTGTCATGGACGGCGGTAACGGATATTGACCTTGCCTATTATACGCTGCGTTTTGCGCCGCAAACCTCCGGCGTTACATGGAGCAGCGCGACGAATTTGATATCGCAGATTTCGCCTAGCGCGACGTCTATTTCTGTGCCTGCTGCCGTCGGGACGTTCCTGATAAAAACTGTGAATACGGCGGGGCGTCTCAGTGCCGACGAGGATATCGTCATCTCGACGATTGCGGGGCTGGCA
>PLXM01000170.1 GCA_003153235.1 Rhodospirillales bacterium | reverse complement strand
GCATGACGACAGCGCCGTTGTTCATGCCGGAAATCGCGCCACTGGCGGTATTCTGCAGAACACCGAGACTTTCCGCCGTCCGGACCGAAGATGTATCCACACTCTTCACGAGTTGTGCAACTGAGCTGGTCAGCGTCTCGAGACGCTTCTGGTCGTGTTCCAGCTGTTCAGCGCGATCAATGGCAAGGCGTGNNGCCCGCATCGTCACATCCATGACTTCTGATGACTGGTTTTGATGTTGCAGCAGCGTCTCGCGCAGCTCACCGACAAATGTGCGCATCTGCTCGTTCATCTGGTCTTGCGCCACGGAAGCATTCTCAACCGCCTGCGCCAGTGTCCCCGACATCTGGTCCACGGCATTGACGCCGACAGACGCCATATCACCCAGCAGAATAGTCATGGACTGCTGCACCTGCTCCATCGCCAGAGAGGCTTTTGCAAAAGAGTCATTAACCTTCTGGATCTGACCGCTGAACGTATCTTCAAGCCTGCTGGCAAAAGTCTTTAAGACTTCATCGAGAATACTGCCGATGGCTTTTTCCTGATTGGCCGTCACACGTTCCACGACAGCGCTCAGTTCCTTCATGGGCTGCGCCAGCGCTTCCCTGATCGCGCCCGAAACCTGCTCGGATAAGGCCTGATATTGCTTTTCCTGCACCTCAACACTGTTCTCCGTCGCGATAACAAGGCGAGCAAGGTATGCCTCACCGGCACCCGTGGCATAAAGACTGTCGATCTCCCTGTTCAGTTCGCCGACCGCGCGGTAGCAGCGGTTAAGAATGGTCTTTTCCTTGTAGGTGACAAAGATCGCCGCGAGAATGGCAAAACCCGAACCGATAAAAGCCGATGTCACTTCCTGCAGCAGAATGGGTAACGATGACACCGCATCGCTGGTATCCGGCCTGAATTCATGCAGACCCCACACAAGGCCTGAAAACGTGCCGATAATGCCGACACCCGTCAGGATACCCGGCAGATGCCTGTAAAAGTCGGCATTGATGTGCAGATCCACAACAGACTCTTTAGAAAAGAATGTCTCTGCGGGCGCAGTCGCAAGAATAGTCTTAGAGTTGTCACGCCCCTGAACGACATGCAGCGAGGTGCAGTACTCCGCCCAAATGGATTTGAAAGGCGACATGGCGAATATGCCGTCTAGCGTGTTTTCCAGAGCTTCTGAAGAGGTTTTTTGTTTAAAGCGCGCGGCACGGATCTGGTCGACGACGCGGGTAAGATGAGCCTTGATGCGGTTCGCGGGACGCTGATAATTCCTGAAGTAACCTAACAGGAAAGCGCCAACGGCAAAAAAGATCGGCAGCAGGATGAAAAAGTTCAGCCGTGAAAGAAGATCAACAAAAGAATCCGATGTCTGGGAAAGGAACTGAACGAACTGCGCGATTTGATCCGCGGACGTCTGGCTATCAACCTGTGTGACCGATTCCATGATCTGAACAACCTCCTGCCTATGTGATATCCTCCTTTTTATTTTGTTTCTATAATATTATCAAGTCTCTTTTTATCAGAGGCACATAATATTGCTCTGTCAAAAAAACAGCGAGACAATTATGTATTGTGGAATGCTAAACCGTTAGCGGTTTTTGCGCTGCTGCAAGACGGCGTTCTGTGTCCTTGCGCAATTTTTCAAGCGACTCATTTGCCACCGCACGACCTGCATTTGAAGCATAGCCTGCCTGACCGACAATATTGTCCAAAAAGAATTTGCGCGCATTATCTGTTGTTAAATCAACGCTCTCATTATCTTTTTTAAGCTCAGCCGTGAAGAGAGCGCTCATGACTTTACTTGATTCCAGTCCCGCACCGCTTGAGGCATAGAGGTCAGAGTCCGAAACGATCGCTGCCATTTGGGTGAGCTTGCCCTGCGCCAGCACGCGCAACTCGGGGAACCTGTTCTGCCGATCTATAACGGAAAAATCAGCTATCCTCCCTTCACGCCCGGCCTGCGCCACTACTTTCAACACGGCATGCGGGCCATCGGGGCTGGTTGTCATCAGTATCGTATAAATCTTGTCAATATCAGACGCAGACAAACCAGCTTCCTGCAGTAGCGGCTCCATCAGGTGAAAAGATTTCTGTTCATTAAAAAGCGGATCACCGGCTGGATTAACATGCCCATCGTGATCAAGGTCATGGCCAATCGCCGCAATAAAAGTCAGCGCCTGTTCNNAGCGGCACGGCGCCCGCAACTCCGGCGTTGACCATTTCATTATTTTTCTCGAGTAGGTTGGCCGTCATGGCCGCAACATCCGTATAATGGAATTTGGTATGATAGATGGGCGTCGCCGCAATCTTCATTTCCGCGCGGACGGCCACCATGATCATGGCCTTATACTCGGGGCTGTCCTTATCAAGCCCCATCTGCTCGGCATGATACACGGCCAGCGCCGGCAGGCTCGGGCGACCCGTCTGCCGGTAGTTTTTAACATGGATCTCGGTGAACTTCTGCGCCGTTTCAAAAGCGTTGCTGCCTGTATGAAAAAAGATGCCGCCGATTTCCTCGAACTTTTGATCCATCGCCTGCACATCGCGCAGTGTCTTTTTCAGCCGCGGATCGTCACACACCGTCTGCGCATTATCCTTCAGTATGCGGATAATTTCATCGGCGACATGGGTAACGGCTGGCGAAGGTTCAGACATCAACCCGCTCCTGTCCGCAACTGCATAAGGGACATGAAAATCGCTTCGAGCTTTAAAACTTGCTGCTGCTCGTTCTCCGACAGACTGCTCCAGCGCTCATGCAGCTGCGCAACCGATCCCGCCATGCCGGAAAAATCTCCAGCCACGACAGACTTCTCGAACTCCTCGATCTGCATGCGCTGCGTGTTTTCTGCTGTGGTTCCCTGAGCCATTGTTAATCCCCTTATAAAAACAAAGACTTTATCATTATAGCCTTAGTTTATTAATTATGTCAAATGGTTAATTTTACAAAATTAATGAATTATTTCCCAAATGGGGCTAAAATCGCTTATACACCGTTTTTTATCAGCGAAAGGGCACTTCCAATGACCGCGACGCCAAAAACCGCCTACGAAAAACTGCAGGAACGTTTTGCAAAGATTATCGACGTCAACAACGCCGCCGCGATCCTGAGCAAAGAAGCGGAAGTGTCCATGCCCAAAAACAGCGCCGATGACCGCACACGGCAAATCATGGCGCTCGCTGATGTGACTCATAGCCTGATCAAAGACCCTCAGGTTGAACAATGGCTGGATGAGGCCGAACGCGACAGCACTAAACTGTCGGCTATTGATCGCCGCAACCTGACCCTCATGCGCCGCAGCTGGGTTTCCGAAGCCGCCCTGCCCGATGATCTGGCGACGGAAATTGCCCGTATCGGTACCGAAGGCGAAAAGCTGCATACCGAACTGCGCAAAACCGGCGACTGGTCTAAAATGAAAGACTGGTATGCCCATTCATTTGATGTGATGCGCACAGTCGGTCAGCTGCGAAAAGAAGAGTTGGGTTCGGCTTCCGTTTACGAAGCTCTGCTGAATAGCTTCTCACCCGACATTGCAGACGCGACAGTCGCCCGTGAATTCACAGCAATGGAAAAGGTGCTCCCGGGCATGATCCGTGAAGCCGTCGAGCTTCAGGAAAAATCACCGAAACCAATTCCGCTGACAGGAACCTTCCCGCAGGCACAGCAGGCAGAACTCAGCCGCCGCCTTGCGGAGCACATGGGGTATGACTTTACCCGGGGCCGCATGGACGCCATTGATGCCCACCCCTCCACCGGCGGCAGCGCGAGCGATGTCCGCTTCACAACGGATTGCAGCGATGAGACATCCTTCCTGTCCTCCGTTTGCTCGACCGTGCATGAGTGCGGCCACGCGCTCTATGAACAGGACACGCCGCTGGAATACCGCTACCAGCCCGTCGGTGCATCTATGGGCATGGCTGTGCATGAGAGCCAGTCAGGCATCATGGAAAGAAACGCCGCGCATACGCCGGAATTTTTCCAGTTTCTGGAGAAGCAGGCGCGCGAAGTTTTCAATCGCCCCGACGATCCGGCTCTCTCGGCTAAAAATCTTGAACTGCTGGCCAAAAAAGTCGATCCGTCATTCATCCGCATCGAAGCGGACGAGCTGACTTATCCCGCGCATATCCTTCTGCGCTACAAGCTTGAAAAAGCGCTGATCGAAGGCACTCTCTCCATCGACGATCTGCCCCAGGCGTGGAATGACGGCATGAAGACTCTGCTCGGCATCACACCGCCGACTGCCGCGCAGGGCTGCATGCAGGACACGCACTGGCCCATCGGCGCCATCGGCTATTTTCCGGCTTACGCTTTAGGCAATATGATCGCCGCACAGCTCTTTGATGCCGCCTGTAAAGCGCATCCGGAGATTCCCGCCGAACTCGGTAAAGGCAATTTCAAACCGCTGAAACAATGGCTCAGCGATAATGTACACAGCAAAGGCTCCATGCTGACGACGGACGAGCTCATGACCGCTGCAACGGGCGAGAAGCTGAATTCGAAATACTATCTTGATCATCTCAGCAAACGCTATCTTGGCCGGTCTTACAACCAGCAGGCTCCTGCCAACGGCAACAGCCAGCAGAAAACAAAAAAGCCCGGCGCTTAGTTATTAAACACCGCTTTTACCAGTTCCTTCTCCGACACCGGTTTATCGTCGAAGATGTCGCTTACATTGCCTTTATCATTAATGACATAGGTGACTGGCAGGGAACCGGTTCCGTCAAAGCCGTTCGTTGTCGCCTCTGAGGCTATGGCGACATGATAATCCACCGTCGCCGCGATTTTTTGTACGGCTTTCTTGTCATGCGGCCTGTCGAAGCTCAGGGCGATGATGTCGATGCCTTTATCCTCGTACTTGTGATAGAAGTCGCGCAGCGCCGGAATTTCCTCAAGGCATGGCTGACACCACGACGCCCAGAGAGTGACAATCACCGTTTTTCCCTCCATATCGCTCAGGTCAACTTTTTCGCCGCTCAAATCCGTGACAACAAGCGCAGGCGCCTTCTGCCCGACACTGATAGCTGCAAGAGCAGCAGGCGAGAAATTGGTCGAAAAGACTATTGCCAATACAGCAGGAATTAGTTTTCTAAAAATCATAGCTCATCACCGTCTGAAAGAGGATAGGTGCCACTAGCTGGTTGCCGTTGACATTCTGATAGAGCGGCACGGAAACATCCGTATACAGCTTCGTCGGACCAAGGGTAAACTCAAGGCCGGGGGAAACTAACACGCGCTCATATCCGCTGTCAACGGGATGAGCATTACCACCGCCATCATGGGCGCGCACAGAATTGAGTAGTTGCAGCACAGGAGCTACTTTTATTCCACCAGCAACAGGTATCGGGTCATGGGCCACACCAGCCGCCGCATCGAACTCGGCACCGGGGCGGTAGCCTTGCTGCGTCAGAAACGGCTCGCTTAACATGCCCTGTACGAACCAGCTGTACGGATCATTCTTATCAAAACGGTCTCGATGGTAAAGACCGAGCAATGCGTTTGTGCTGCCCGTACCGATCTGGGTATCGCGGTCAAAGCCACTCTGCGTATAACTGCCTGTCGGCAGCTTCAGGCCGAATTCCAGCCCCGTCGACATATCGGCGGAGAAGCCGGTGTATACGCCCTGTATGCGCACATCACCCAGAGCATCGTGATCGTAGCCCTCGATGTCGCCGCCGCCGATGTCCGTATCGAGGGTGCGGCTCACAACGGGAACCTTGACGTCTATACCCCAGTCACGGCTGAACATGTAGTCCAGACCCGCCGTATAGAAATCGGAGCGGATGCGCTTGTCGGTATTATCAGCGGCGGGTGCGCTTGAACTGCCGCTCCAGTTTTTATCCTGATCCATAAAATCATATTCAAGAGACGCCGTGCCGCCAGCTCCATTCGGATACATCGTATTAGTGCCAACGTCAAAAACGCCGCAACCGCAGGCACAGGCCCAGCTTTTCTGA
>PLXM01000214.1 GCA_003153235.1 Rhodospirillales bacterium | reverse complement strand
GTTGATCGGCACGGGATTGATGAAGTGCAGTTTTTCCCGGCCCTGGCGCTGGGCGGAAATCAGGTTGGCCTGTTCGAGAATGACCAGATGTTTGGTCACCGCCTGACGGGTCATATCCAGTCCCTCGCATAGCTCGCCCAACGTCTGGCCATTGCGGCTGTGCAGTCGGTCGAGCAGCCGTCGGCGGCTCGGATCGGCCAGGGCGCGGAAAACAGCGTCGTCATCCATGGACGTCTATATGCAACCATTTAGTTGCATGTCAAGCGATTCGTTAAAAACGGGATAATATTTTATAATGGCTCCAAGTTTATCCATTACAGCCTAGAATTCCACTGATCATTCACGAATACAAAAATTGTATTCACTTATATCCTGATATCGAAGAGTTTGTGGAATAGGAAATATCAAAACATACGGCACTATTTAATTAATTATTTAGTTATTCATAACGTATTGAATTGGCAGGAGTTGCACTGAGTATCTTATAAAATATACAATGGTCACCGGTCTCAATTGCGCAACTTGTATGAGGTATCGATGTCATTAAAAAAGCATTTACTGTTCCTATCGCCTTTCCTGTTAATGCCAGTTCCGGCATTTGCGTCCGTCAATAACGGGGATACGGCTTGGATGCTTACATCCACGGCATTTGTTCTGATCATGACACCGGGTCTGGCGTTTTTTTATGCGGGAATGGTACGCAGTAAACACGCCGTATCCACGCTCTTCCAAAACTTTATTGCGCTAGGCGTTGTTGGTTTAATATGGGCGGTGATCGGCTACAGCCTGGCATTTTCTGTGGGCAACCCTTTAATCGGTGATGCTTCTTATTGGATGCTTAATGGTGTCGGGCAAGCGCCGGCGGATGGAAATGCTACTATTCCGCATATACTTTTCATGATGTTTCAGATGATGTTTGCCATTATCACTCCGGCGTTGATAACGGGAGCAGTCGCCGAGCGCATAAACTTTAAGGCATGGCTGCTCATCATGCCTTTGTGGAGTATCTTCGTCTATACACCTGTGGCGCATTGGCTCTGGGTTCCGACAGGCTGGCTTGCTGTCAAGGGCGCTCTGGATTTTGCCGGGGGATTCGTGGTGCATATGACAGCGGGTTACTCGGCGTTGGTGGCGGCCATTATGTTTGGCAGACGCCGTGATTTTGGTCATCCGGCAAAACCCCACGATGTGGGCATGATCCTGCTGGGTACTACCCTGCTGTGGTTCGGCTGGTTTGGCTTTAATGCGGGATCGGCTTTGACCGCCGGAGGGCTGGCATCGCAGGCATTCGCGACAACATTTCTTGCGGGCGCTGCTGCTCTACTGATGTGGACGCTGGTAGACACGCTGAAAGATGGTAAACCTAACCTCGTCGGAGGGTGTATTGGTGCTGTAGCAGGGCTTGCTACGATTACACCTGCAGCAGGATATGTCAGCGCTGGTTCGGCCATTTTTATTGGACTTGCAGCCGGCCTTATCTGTAACTTTGCCGCGCGCATCATCAAGGCAAAAACCAAGCTTGATGATACGCTTGATGTATTCGCCTGCCATGGCGTTGGCGGCACTCTTGGTGTTTTGATGACGGGATTATTTGCCAGTCTGGACGTAAACCCGGCGGGTGCCAACGGCCTTTTTAACGGTGACAGCAAACTTTTCTTTGCTAATCTTACCGGTGTTGTTGTCGTGGCCGCCTATAGCATGGTCGGCACATACGTTATTATCAAGATCGTCAGCCAATTTGTGCGGCTCCGCGTTACGGACCGTCAAGAAGAAACCGGCCTTGACAGCAGCCTTCATGGCGAGAAGATCGGCAGCCACTAGCAGGCTGCTGAAAAACCGTTGCATCTGCTCATGACGCGTCGGGGGCCGGACTAGATGGTTGCTGCCGAAGTCGCATCAAACCGATTGTTCGGGTTTTTACGCTGTGCCAAAAGCACCTCGCCTTGCTGCAAATGACCAATAATCTGCTCTGTTGTATAGCTTTTCCTTTCCTTGCCATCAGGAATTCTCCTTGAAAACTGTCCGTTGTTTATAGTAGAATCGCTATTCCGCTTGGAATCCTTTATAGAGAGCGGGTCACAGTTGCCAACAAAAAATGACAAAAAGTAGCAAATTACGACGATAAATAATTTCATCTAAGTATTTGATTTGTTTATTGTAGCTATTTGCATCTTGTTATCATTTTTCTATGACGTTAGACTGCAAATCCTTGAATGCTGGTTCGATTCCGGCCCGTTAAAGGGGATGAGAGATTTATGGCATCTATAGAGCTTAATCCCACTCCGCCAAAAACAAAGGCGCTCGCTTCGCCGGCCGTGGACTTCTGGATGCTGGGAGGTGGATCGATAATTATTACTATTATTCTGATGCCCCTCCTACATTTTTTTGGGGCTTTATCTCCTTATATAATCGGCGTGAGTCTAGCAGCGGGAAGTCTTGTAATCAATTATCCGCATTTCGGCTTTTCCTATCTTTTGTTTTATGATGGGTTCCTTGACCGGCTGCAAAGTCCTTTAACCACAATGGCGAGCAAGATAAGGATTTTAACGGCCGGCATAGCCGTTCCCGTCTCGCTGATTTTGCTGCTGGTGATCAGTTATCAGCAGAAGAATGCAGACTTACTGATATTCATGATGCTTGCTTCTCTTGCCCTGACAGGATGGCACTATTCCAAACAGGGATACGGCGTGTTGATCACTCTCTCTGTTTATAAAAAAAGCTTTTATAGCGCACGGGAAAAATTCATCTTGTATATGAATGCCTACAGCATGTGGATTTTCTCCTGGGCACTGTTGGCCAATGAGAATTATAAAAAAAGTGGATCTCTTTATGGTCTTGAGTTGCATATCCTGGCCGTGCCGAAATGGATCGTTTTGTTTCTGGCGTTCATTGCCTCTGTCAGCACGGGCGCCGCTCTGGTTGTATTCGCAAAACGGTTTCTGGCCGACAGAAAGAATTTTCCGGTGAATGGTATGTTCGCTTATATTGCAGGAATTTATTTTTGGACTGTTTTCTTAAACCGTAATGCATGGGGCGTATTGGTGTTTTTTGCGATTATCCCCGTGTTTCATGCAGTGCAATATCTTTTCTTCGTCTGGAAGCTTAAATCAAGGGAATTTTCGGCAACCCAGATGGTGCAAGAAGCCGGAGCGCAGTCCGTCAAGAAAACAAAAAATCGCACCTTTGTCTCTTTGATGTCCTTCCTGCTGGGAGGTTGGTTTATTGGCACTTTTTTTATAGCCCTTCTGCCTTTGGTTGACAGGGTCCATTTTGCCGCATGGGGAGGGGGCATCTCTTTTTTTGGAATTGCTTCCCAGATTTTTATCAACACCCATCACTTTTTCATGGATAGCGCTTACTGGCGGAAGGATAACCAAGTGGTGCAGAAATATCTCTTTAAAGCTGAGGGATAATACTTACTGGTTCCTTAAATAAGGTATGAGCTTTTTGTTGAGAGGTACGCCAGATGCATGGGAAGCTGTCAACTCAGGCAGGTCAAGAAGAACTTTTTTTATAAGAGGCTGGTATAGATTAGCGCATTTGATAGGATACGCAAATGAGTATAAGGCGTTGTAAATTAAGTAAAAAAGTGCAACTGCGGCTCTTGGAGTATTTTGTAGCAAAGGTAATCGCCACCCAGCGCCGACGGCTGTTCAGACTTCGGCAGCTCTTTTATGTGCGCACAAAGCCTGTCCATCCATTTCAACTTGTAAGGATACTTCTCACTGTCGACCAGATTACCGTTCGGGAGATAAATGGAAGCGATGCGGATGCCTTCCACGGTCGCCTCTATATACCGCGCCTGGACGCCAGTTAGAACCCCCTTTAGATTTGAGGGGCAGGGGCCGTGAACCACGGCATTCACTGGTAAAGAATTTTATAGATAAACAGCTATAATGCTTCACGGAATAGCTAGCTTGCTGAAGGCCTCTTCGAATGCCTTCTGTACTTTCATGGCGCCAAATGTGGAAAGATGGAAGGAATCCTTATAGAGAGAATGCCCCTCCTCTTCGGCAGGGCAGAAGCCTTTGTCCGCGCATAAGTAATCGGCAGGCGCGATAAAACGGACGTGATATTTTTCAAGTTCGTGGAAAATGGGCTCTATATCCGTCTCCGTCTGAAATAATTTATAATCGGAAAACGCTTCTCCAACCTTATGTACATCTCCTCCGGTGATAAGCGTTCTAGCAAGCTGGCGCGGGACATCGAACGGATATTCTGGCGGCGATTTCACGATCCATACATCCGCGCCCATTTTCTGGATTTCCTCGATCATACGCATGAGGCTTTTCTGCAAGGCTTCCCTGTTTTTAGCGTCTGATAAAGGGTCCGTCAGCGACGTCCTGACCAGAGAAGTTCTTGGAAGCACGATCCACCGCGCCGCCAGAATAACATGGCGTATATGGTTTTTATGAATGGTGTCCAACATGATTTCATTAAAATCTAGGCAGGCGGAAAAATTTGACAGACTAAGTGGCGCAACGCCGAAAAGCGGCGGGCATGAACCATATGAGGCCGCAAGACCGCCGATCTCATGGATTTTTGCCAGATGGTTGAGTACAGGCATCAGTGCATACATTTCACTATCCCCGAAGGCTGCAAAAGCAGGAGCGTTCTTCCCGAGATGACAAACTTCCTTTGGGTCGAAGGTTTCTCCATCCTGTTTAAAGCATTTCGAAAACGCGGGATCTTCATCATACGCTGCCGCCGCATAAAGATCAGCTTCCGGAGAAAACCTAGCTGGCATGCCTTTAAAATAAACAAGAGCGCCGCCTGCAAGCCCCAGAGCAAAAAGAAAAGAAAAAAGAGTTTTAAAAAGTCCCCTCCTGTCCCGCAGGACTTTCTTTTTCCTCACCGGCGTCTCGATAAAGACCCATGAGAGAACGGCAAGAACCATCGTAGAAGAAATGCACAGCAGTATCATTTTCGTATTCGGCGGAGATAGCGTCAGATAACGTATGTAAACGAATACCGGCCAGTGCCAGAGGTATATCGAATAGGATATAAGCCCTATCCCGGTCAGCAAAGGATTACCCAGTACCCTGTGTGTGACAGAAGGCGCCGTCTCCTTTCCCATCCAGATAACCAGAGATGCCCCGAGACACGGCACCAGCGTAAGAAACCACGTATTCGTACTTGCTTTCTTGAATAAAAATATCGAGAGAAGAACAACAGTCAGTCCGACGAAGGTAATGAAATCTTTTTCCAACCGCGACCAGTTCACAGCCGGTATAAAAACGATCAGCGCGCCGAGCAGCAGTTCCCACGCACGCCCCGGCAGAAGATAAAAAGAGGCGGTCGGATAATAGCGCAGGCTCCATGAGTGCACCAGATAAGAAAACAGTGCCCCCAGCAACAAATACAAAGGGATTTTTCCCTTGTCGCGGGCCAAAAAAATCAACAAGAGAGGGAAGAAGAGATAGAATTGCTCCTCAACCGCCAGCGACCATGTATGCAGCAAAAGCTCGCTCCGGCTCTGCGGCATAAAATATCCCTCCTGAGCGGAAAAGAGCATATTTGAGGAAAACACCGTCTGCGACATGAGCTGCTGCCCTAAACGCGCATAATCTCCGGGCAGTAGAAAGAACCATCCTGACAGAAAAGTGAATGCCATGACGGCCAGAAGCGCGGGAAGAATCCGCCGCGCCCTTCTCTCCCAAAAATCGACAAGGGTAAAGCTTCCGTTTTCGATATCTTTCATAATGAGGGATGTGATTAAAAAACCGGAGATGACAAAGAAAATGTCCACTCCAATATAGCCGCCTTTGAAAAGGGGCCAGTTCGTATGATAAAAAACCACCGCGAGGACGGCTATGGCCCGCAAACCGTCGATGTCCTGCCTATAGGAAGAACTGCTCATTAAAAAATGATACCCTGAAAGTGTGCTAGCCAGAGTCCAGTTGGACACATTCCGGGATTATAATAGCTTTTCCTTCAATATTTCATAGGGTGTTTTTCCTTTATGGGCGGAGTGAGGTTGACCAGGATCATCTGGAGAGACGAGTATTTTGCAGGAATGGCGATCAAGAATATCTCGATTCGTGAGGGACGCTCAGAATCCTATGTTGGTACGGCCATTACGGACGGATTTGAAATCCTCGTTACCGCTTTTTAAACACCCCATCCCCAGTAAGTCATCCCCGCCGACACGCAGCAAAACTGCCCACTAAGCAGCGAAGGTTTTTCTGGCTAAAATCAACCTTTGCTCAGCGCGTGTCGGAAATGGCATATGCGCGAAAGCGCGCCATTGGCGGACATTTCTGTCGATATCTGTTCGGAGCGTGTCGAGGAGACGACTTGGTGGTTGTGGCCGGAGGCGGATCGAACCCACAGCTCAGGCAGTTTACAAGAAAATCGTTGAAATTTCAGCAGAAATAGTGAGTATTTGTCCCGTAAGTGCCGAGAATAACGGCATAATTCAGCCCCCGCAAGAAAAGTGGTGCTGAAGAGAAAGGTGGGAATTTTTAAACCTCATCAGGGAAGGCTTTTTTCGGAACAGGGGCATAAAATTACGATCAAGCTGTTATGAGCGGCCCGCTCCAACCCGCTTGACGTAAAATGGTCGCGGGGACGGGATTTCACCCTAACTTTAAATCAGCGCCACCGCCTATAGAAGTCCCTTTGGTTTGTGAAAGATAATATAGCATCCGTATAATGGAGTTTAATTTTATGGAAAAATATAAAATTACACAATATTATTAACACTTTAACCGCGATTGATAACGGCAAGAAAGTACCTAGTTACGGATGGACCCCTAAATGGGTTGATATATTAAGATATTATGGTAAAATAATAGACAGTGAAAGAGAATCGTGCACGACGGGCGCGAGGGGGTAAGATGGCACAACTTATTAGAAAAGGCATCGTCAGCGCAGCCATCGCCCTGAGTGGGTTAACGGGTCTGTCAGCGCTTGGAAGCTTTAACGCCAGCAGCTCTCCGGCAGCAACGGCTAAAGCTCATTGCCCTTCTGATCGGCGCGTATATTTCCAGCCCCCTTTGGCAAAAAATATCGGAACCAATATCGGACCGATCACGCCTCTCAAGATGGAGTGCCAGAACACGGGGCATCAGGATGACTTAGACCTCTCAATTCCCGGGACGGGCATCGCAATTGGAGCGGACGGCATACCTGGGTCTGGGTATCCGAAAATCCACGTGCCCGGCGTGTATGACGGGAATAACCCCTTGTCGGTTCCTCAAAACACGCGGCCAATCCCAACCGGAACCGCCATCGGGCCGCACGGCGAACACTATGCATTCTACGCCATCGTGCCATACAAGAAAGGCGCCGGCTTCACATCTCCCAATACGGCCGTCGTGGATTTGGCCCATCCCACAACGGCTTTGTTCACGCTGCACGGCATTTCGCAGGCCAGCGGCGCCTACGACCCGAAGACAGACCGGATGGTCATCCTCGGCAACACGCGAAGCGGACATCGCGCGCTGTGGCAGTCCGCCCCAGTTGGCAAGAACTCCGCGTGGGGCAATACTTTGCGGCCGCTGGGAACATTCTCCGGCGCAATGGACGCCAAGCGCGAGAGTCAGATCGTCGCCTTGCCCAAGGGTGGATTCCTGGTGGTCGGCGCGGGCGCTGCTTTGCCGATCCAGGCTGTCACAGCGAGCACCCCCCAAGGGTTGCTGACCGCCGCAGCGACGGAACTTGTGACACCACAGACCTTGCCGCAGGTTTACGGCCCGACCATCACCAATATACAAGAGATCAATGGCAGGCAAGTTGTCACGATGAGAGTGAGCACCTATGGCATCTCTGGCCCGCCGGGGATTGACCACTATGATCCGCACACCTACACGACCACCTTTACCGTCACGCCTTCCGCACCACCGAAAAATACGGCAGATACCCCTGCAAAAAAGAGTGTGACGGCGCCGCTAAAGATCAAAGGTTGACGGGTCAAAAAATTAGCCAGTATGCGCTTGGCCTTAAACGATAAGGGAGCCGACGTGGTCTCCTTTAAAGTTCGATTGGTGTGGCACCAGCCCGTGAGAACTTCTCTCTGTATAAAGCCTAGAGCTTATATTTAAGGCCAACCAATACGAAGTTGTCGGTCTCATGCTCCTTGAAGGTACCGTTGTAATCGGCGAAAGCGGCGCGGCCGCCGCCCATGTCGAGGGTTGCGCCCGCACCACCCTGGGCACCAATGCGGCCTGGGTTGGCGCTGTTGATCGTGAAGCCCTGACCGCTAATGCTTTCGTCCAAGGTGGGCGCCACGTCAAAAGCATCATAAATGAAGGCCGCGTGGATTTGCGGGGTCAGCTTCATACTGTCATGAAGCGTATAGGATGTCAAAACCTGCGCCCCCAGACTGCTCCGCAACGAATTAATGCTGCGACCGCTCACCGAAAGATCGGCAGCGCCAGCGCCGTTCTCGGTAAAACTGTTCTGATACTGATAAATATATTCTTCACTAAGTACCGGCTCGACCGTGAAGCCGTGTATATCGCTCGTGAAGCCGACAAGACCCGAGGCCGAAAGACTATAGGATGCCGCCGCAGCTGTTGCCGTTTCGCCAGCAGCGCTTATGGGACGATTGGTGTTAATAAAGTTATAGCCAGCTGCGGATGTGCCGCCCACATAGGCATTCAGCTTGTCATCCTTGAAGAAACTGTGTTGACCGTAAGCGCCCAGCTGGATTTGGTTCATCGTTGCGGTCTCACTGATTGAATTGACGCCCAGATCGTCATAACCATAGCCCCAGCCGACACGAAACAGGTTTAGGCTGTCGGGCTTATATTCAAGCCCCGCCACCATACCGGCAAGAGTTGAGCTGTAACCGTTCACACCGCCGTTGCTGGAGACAGCATCGAAGCTGCCATAACCGCAAGCCCAGGCAGATGTCCCAGCCGGCAAACTGCTGCTGCCAAGCTTACCATTCAGCGAGGAAACCTGTGAGTCCTGGTTCGAGAGAGCATTGTTGGTGTTGCAATCACCCCCAAGGCGCTTGGCGATCATGCCATTAAATTCATGCATGCCCGCAACTGAGGCCTCCTGCATATTAGCGTTCACATCGCCAGCCAGCGTCTCAAGTGCCGCGGCTTGCTGTATGCCCGGTAACAAGGCTCCCGCTTTACCGATAAGCGCCGCTATGCCGCCCGCCGCTGTCGGCTGCAGGGTATCGAGCACATGACCAACAGCAGTTTCATTCGGCGTCGTTGCGCTCTGGGAAAGTCTGGTTCCACCCGCGACAATCGTCTCTAGGACTTCTGTCGAGGTATAGGTGGTTTCAATCTGAAGGTTCGGATCATCGGAACCCAGGATATTCGCGGCTGACGTGGCATTGCCGCCACCTGAGTTCTTGGTGATGATCGTAGCATCGGGAACGTTGCTGAACGCGCCCGAAATCGTATGTGCCGTTACGATGATATACTGCGCGCCGTTCGTATAATGCGCCGCAGGTGCAGCGCCAATCGGATCGTAGACAAGGGTTTGCCCCGAAATTGTGGCCGTGCCGGTGACAACAAGCTTGTCGAAATTCGGCGATACACCGCTGCCGGTAAATTCCTCGATGAATGAACCGCTGCCGCTGTAATTGCCGTTGACCCTCATGGTGCCGGGATCGATCATCAGCGTGCCGTTATTGACAAGATTACCGCCGAGGGTCGTTGCGCCGTTGAGTGTCGCGCCTGAATCGACGGTAGTTGTGCCCGTTACGCTTGTGTTATTACCGCTCAGAATAAGCGTACTGCCAGATTGCACTTCAGTGCCTCCGGTATAGCTGTTCGTGCCGGACAACGTCAGCGTGCCCGTGCCGGAATCGACGACGGCACCTGTACCGGTGACATTGTAGAAAAAGGACTGACTGGTTGACTGGTTGAAGTTGACGCTGCCAGTAACACCGATGCCGCCGATAAGGGTACCGCCGCCCATCGTCAATGTATTCGCACCGCCCGTAAATGTAATGGCATTGCCGCGCGTGATGCCATCGCCGTTCAGGCCACCGGAAATGCTGCCGCCCGCATCGATTACCGTTATACCGGAACCGGCAACACCCGCACCGCCGTGGCCTGCCGGGCCGGTTACCCCGGTAGTACTCCTTGCGCCATGCGCGCGACCCGTTCCGCCCGCGCCACCCGCACCGCCTTCGCTGCCGGTGATGATGCCCGTATTGGTGCTTGTGCCCGCC
>PLXM01000112.1 GCA_003153235.1 Rhodospirillales bacterium | reverse complement strand
TACCATTATTGGCAGCGAAGCTGCCCGTACCATTATTGGCAGCGAAGCTGCCGGTGCCATCGAGTACGCCGCCCGCAGTGTTCGGCGCTGCCTGCTGTGACGCGGGATCCCCCGTTCCACCGCTACCGGTTTTTTTCTGGAACGCCTGCAGCTCCTTATCAAAGTCATTCGTCCCTTGAGCAAAGGCCGCAGAACCAGCTGTGCCCAGCAGCGCCACTAACGACAAGCTCAAAAGCAGACGTTTCATCCCTGTCCCCTTTCAAGGAGGTTCCACCGCCCGGCCGGGCGGTGCATGCAACAGGCAGGGTAGTCTGCCTGCCCTTTTTTCATTTCCCATTTATACCTGTAACCGTGAAAAAACACACGATTTTTTAACGCATATACCACTCGCTGATCCCCACCCCGTTCGGGCTCTCTCTGGTTGGCACCCTTTCAACAACCACATGCGCCATCTTAGAAGCGGACTTTTTATCGCCGCCAGCGCGGAAGGTTATTAGTAATGGCACGTCAAACGTCCAGCTGTACACACCGTTAACCAGCCCCTCACTCTTCAAAACAGGGGGGGACTCGGGAACCGCGCTCACGATCTGTTGAGTTTTCATGATTTCGTCAATAACGGTACTTGCAATTATCGCTTTGCGGAAAGTATCCCAGCCATCCTTTGTAAAATTTCTACGAGATTCTGAAAATCTCACATCAACATCATTGAAGCCAAACGTCATAATTTGACTAGCCGCATTTGCCACCCAGTCCGAAAGAGCCATTCTTCCCATATTTGGATAACTCAGTGCGGCCATCTGCATAACTTTGCCATCGCTCGTTTCGGCCATATAGCGATCCTGATTTTGTCCGTTACCCAGATAAACCGCTAATACAACCGAGAGCACGCAAATAACAACAGCCTCAAAACCAGCAACCCGCTGCATGAAGAGTGCAGCCTGGTAATAGTCCTCACTCTTTGCCTCCACGGTGCCTGACTGTCTTGGAAACATCGTGCTGCGATCCATCCTGCCTGGTTAATTAGTAGTATTTGTGGTTGCGACCCATTGCTCGATTCCAACACCATTGGGATTTTCCAGCGACGGCACGCGGTCAATAACCAGTTTGACTACAAGGTTATCAATGCGGGAGTTCTGACCGGACTGATATTTTACTGTCAGCGGTAAATCGACCACCCAGCGGTATTTGCCGTTGAACATGCCTTCCTGCGTCAGGATAGGTGCGCTGCGCGGCTGTGCGGAAACAACCTGCTGCAGTGTCTCGACAGACTCAATGACGCGCGACTGCTGCAGCGCCGCAGTAAAGGTGTCCCAGCCATGGCGTGTAAAAAAACGTGATGAATACTGCAGCCGGCGCTGATAGTCATGAAAGCCGAATGTCATCACTTCAGATCCGGCCTGCGCAGCCCATGACAGCAAAGCGGATGTCCCCATATTAGGAAGCTCCAACGGCACCAGCTGCATGATACGTCCGTCTGCTGTTGTCGCAAAGTAATGATCCTGTGATTTCGCTCCATTAATATATGAAACGAGAGTGATGAGCAGCGCGAGAATAGTAACGGCCTCCAGCACGGCTACGCCCATCATCTTGCGGAAACTATCGCGATAAAATTCATTGCGCACGATGACCGTCATCAGCGGACCGCCGGCAGCATCCGCAGCGCCGCCATCAGCCTGCTTGCCTGTCTTGGGCTTTGCTGCAGCTCCTGCTGGACGAGTATCCGCTTTTTTGGCTGACACTGATGGTGCGGCTGGAGAAATGCTTCCGCCGTCACCTTTAGATGGTTCGATGCCAATATCAGCCATTTTGGGTATCCCCCGTTTATCTTTGCCCTTCAGGATACTCATCCTTGGCAAAGCACGTCTAGTATTAACTGTTTATAAAGACTAATTTTTTTAACCTCCCCCGTAATAATATTACATATAAAAAATATAATTTCATAAATAATAATCTCCTGTGGCACGCCTCTTGCTTCATAGACAGAGGAAAAGTGTTTTTTGCCGGATATGGTGGAAAACAAACCCCACAGGAGTTGGGATTATGACGTCAGTATCGTTAAATGCAGCATNNCAGATCGCCCAGCAACAGATTGACACGATCTCAAACAACGTCGCCAATGCGTCAACGCCGGGCTATACACGGAAAATATTGCCGGAGGAAACGCAGGTCATCAACGGTGTATCCGTCGGTGTCCTGTCCTCGGTTTTGACCCGCGCTGTGAATACCGCCCTCATCGGTGAAGTCAACCAACAGACATCTGTCACTAATTATGCCACCGTCCAGCAAACCTATTTTCAACAACTTCAGGATTTTCAGGGTGCTCCCAACGCTGGAACCTCCTTATCTGACCAAATAACCCAGCTCGCCAATACCTTCTCGCAACTGTCCCAATCGCCCAGTGATCCAACACTGCTCACCCAGACCCTGACAGCTGCGCAGCAGACAACGTCACAAATCAATAAGTATGCAAATCTGATAACCACCATGCGCGGACAAACAGAGAGTGACATCACTGCAGCCCTCAGCAATGTCAATCAGGATTTAACAAACATCGCGCAACTGAACGTCCAGATTTCGTCTCTCTCCGGCCAGGGACTGAACACAGCTGATCTTAAAGACAAGCGCGACAATGCTCTCAATGATCTGTCGCAATACATGCAAGTCAACACAAGCAACAACAACGGCATCATTTCCGTGGTGACGCCCCAGGGGCAGGTGCTTGCCGACAACGCCGCACATAAGTTATATTTTACCCAGAGTAACATGCTGCCAACGAGCTATTACCCCGGCGGCGGACTTAGTGGAATTACAGTTGATAGTCCTTCTGGCACGGACATCGGTCAGAGCAGCCTCGGCGGTCAACTAGGCGGGCTGCTTAATATGCGCGATCAGACGCTGCCGCAATATCAGGCACAACTGGATGAATTCTCCCAGAAACTGGCCAGCCGCTTTCAGGACGAAGGACTGGCGCTTTTCACGGACGGCAACGGCAATGTTCCCGCCGATGTGGCGCCCCCAACAACTCCCGATTACGTCGGGTTTTCAACTCTTATACAAGTCAACCCCAAAATCATCGCCAACCCGACCCTGATACAGCAAGGAACCGCCGGTCCTGCGCAGCCCGTAGGATCGAACGAAGTTATCAACCGCATCAACCAATATGCTTTCGGCAACTTCGAGTACCAGCAAGCTTCCGGCACCGTGGATATCTCCGCCGGAGATATCGGGGCCATAGAACCCGCTCTGGGCCTCACAACCAATAACAATGTCACAGGCACTATAAACCTTGCCACTTATGCGGATTTCACCACATTACCCGGTGATGTACTCCCTGACAGTTTTGATATTACTCTTGGGGCACTGCCCACACAGAACATCACAGTTAATCCAAGCGACACAGCCGCTTCTATCGTTACACAGATCAACACGGACTTTGGCCTGAATGTAGCCAGCGTCAATAGTCAAGGGCAACTGGCAATAAACTACAACGGAGACGTCACCCTCACAGATAATGGCAGCGTACTGCCTGCGCTTGGTCTCACCGCCGGCGCGACGCCTATGCCGAACCCCAGCTTCCAGGTACAGGTTGGCACAAATCCTCCGGTCACAGTCTCTATTGCGCCTGCGGATACATCAGTGGAACTTCTGGCCAACCTCAATGCGATTCCCGGTGTTACTGCATCTCTGGACGCCAACGGTCACCTGATAGTGACACCAACATATGGCGGCTCCCTCGCCGTAACAGATATCAACGGCGGTGCTCTGGCGGCTATGGTCGTGACCACCTCAAACGTGGCCTTTTCCGCCTTCCGCCAGAATAACGTGGGCCCCAGCGGGGCGCTGTCAAACGGTCTGCTCGCCAATAGCTCTCTGCAAAGCTATATCAGCAACAGCGTTTCAAACCAGAGCGAGGCGGCCAACCTTAATCAATCGCAAAGCAGTCAGGAGCAGGCCTATCTGACCACGCTGACGACAAGAAATCAAAATACTTCCGGCGTCAACATAGACCAGGAAATGACGGACCTTATTCAGGTTCAGTCTGCCTACACAGCCGCCGCAAAACTGATTACAGCAACGCAAACCCTGTTTAACGACCTGCTCAGTGCTTTTCCACAGTAGGAAAGAGTAAATTAAGGAGATAGACTATGTCCGGCGCCTCAAATAATGTATCCCTCCTCGGCCAGTCGACCGCACAGTCCCAGCGCCTCGCCGACCTGCGTCAACAAATGGACGACTTGTCGCGTCAGGTGACCACAGGACAGGTCGCCGACACCTACAGCGGGCTCGGCACCAATGCCGATCCTCTGCAAAACCTGAATAACCAGGAACCTCTGCTGCAAAGTTACCAGGCTAATATCACCAACGTCTCGAATAAAATGACCTTGATGAACAATGCCCTCACCAACATTTCCAGTGTGGGAAACCAGCTCGTCACGTCCATACAAACCCAGCTGCAGAACGACCCAACCGACATCAGCAACATTCAGCAGATCGCAAAACAGGGGCTGTCAACGGTCGAGGCCATGATTAATCAAAATATCAGCGGCCAGTACCTGTTCGCCGGATCTGATTCAGCCAGTCCGCCCTTCGCCGATGACAGCACGCTCAATTCAAATTTTAACAACCAGATTCAGGGCTGGCTCTCTACCGGCAACACGGCCGCGCTGACCGGCACGATTAACGGCTTCTCCGCGACAAACCTCGGTCTATCACCGGGCCTCTCCACCTCCGGTAATGTCACGACACAGATCGGCGACAACCAGAACGTCGATTACACAGTCAACGCCAACGCTCCCGGATTCCAAAATATCATCCGCGCTCTCACTCTAGTTGCCAACCTGCCCTATCCTTCCGGCGCTAACGTCGCCACACCGATAGACTTCCAGAATGTTATGAACTACGCACTCACGACTGCCCAGAAAGGTGTGCAGCAGGTCAGTGACACCGCGCAGACACTGGCCGGAAAATTCACTCAGGTGCAGGCCCAACAGACACAAAACACCTCGGACCTGACTTTAGTACAAAACCAGATATCAAAGCTTGAGGGCGCCGACACAACCAGCGCCATCGCCCAAATGCAAACCCTGCAGACGCAGCTTCAGGCGTCATACCAGGTGACGGGCATGGTCAGCAAGCTTTCGCTCGTCAACTATCTCAGTTTTTAATTGACATTAAAAATCTTCGGCTTGTGCTTCTTGTTGCGGTTGGCGGGAACGGGCGGCTTTGCCGGCTGCTTCTGCGGCGCGTTGACCTGAAGGTAATAGCGGTCGCTCCAGCTCGTTCCCTGCAGGGTCTTAAAACCGATCATCGGCGCGTTGCCTTTTGTTTCAGGTTCAGTTGACTTGACGCTGCGGTGCGAAACTTTAATCACATCGCCGTTATCCGAGCGCAGCACTTTCTGGCCCATTTTTTCAAGCGCTGCGGCACAGGCTTCGCGCAATTTCAATGACCCATGAATGGGCAAAACATGCTTCGGATCGGCCATTTTTACCATGTCAATAATTTCCGGCAGACGAGCGTGCGAATAAGGATAGAGCGGCATGTCCTTATGCGTCAGGACCTTAAAGCCCCTGTCCCGCAGCGTCGACAACATCTTTTCCCGCGGGCCTATTTGTCCCGGCATGGAGGGTGCACAAAAAACAATAACATCCTTGGCGGGATCAAGCTGCAATACATTACTATTACCCTCTATCGCGCGGGTTAGCGCCGAATTCGCATGGCCCTGTGATCCCGTCACAACAACAATGGAATTTTTTGGAACAGACTCGGCAAGATCCCGCGCCTGTTTGCCCTGCGTCAGGATGCGCAAATCCACCGGCGCACCCACAGCGTCGGATAACGTCATGCCGGTGTCCTTCAGCGCAGAAAGCGCCTGTTCGTGCGCGCTGCCGGCAACCCATAGCGTGCGCTTTTCTTCTGCAGCCACCTTCGCAACTGATGCGAGGTTTTCTTCATAACCGCTCATCACCGCAACAACCAGCCTTTTGCCGGGATTTTGCGCGATAACCTCATGCAATGCTTCGCGCATGTCCTGCTCGGTCACCATTTTCTTGTCTTGCTCGGCGCCGGTAGAGTCGAGCAGCATCAGGTCCACAGGCTTCGAGACGATGCGTTTGAACTGCTCTTCACTGAAGGATGGTCCCCATATCACGGAGGAATCCATCTTGAAATCGCCGGTGTGCAGAATATTCCCCTCCGGCGTATCTATAAAAAAGCCGATGGATTGCGGCGTTGAATGGCTGACCCAGAACGCCGTGACATTGACAGGGCCTTCCTGAACAGGCTTGCCGGGAGCGATCGTGTAAATCTCGGGCCATTCCGACGGCTCAAGGCCGGCATTGCTCAATTCCTGCTCAAGGCGCTTGGCGGTATAAGGCGTCGCGTAAATTTTTGGCAGCTTATACCCCATCAGGATCAGCAGCGGCAGGGCGCCCGCATGGTCTTCATGGTTATGCGTCAGAAAAATGGAATCAATGGGTATCTTGGGCTTGTGGTGAGGATCGGCAGCTTTGTAGAGGAACTTGTCGTAGTCGGGAAATACAGTGTCCGAGTCTTTCAGGGCAGGATCTTCCGGCTGATGCTGTTCGCCCGGCAGAATTCCCGCATCAAACAGCAGCGCCTTGCGGCATGATTTTCCGTTCTCATCCTTGTATTCATAGACGCACAGACCCGAGTTCGCTCCAATGCTATACTTGTTATTTCCGCCGAGGATGTGCCATTCCAGAGCGCTCATGAATACCGGCGTCTTTTCTCTAGCTGATACTCGCCGTGAGCCATACGCATCCATGTCCAGAGAATATGATCAAGACAGGCAGGCAGCGGCGGAACCGACGTATCCTCGAAGCCGGGAAGAGCAAGAATAAGACGCAAGAGCTCGTTATGCGGCAGCGACAAACGATCCATTTCAGGATGCGCGTCATGGAGAGCGGCAGCAATATCTGCCTGGTTTGACCAAGTAAGCCGCATGATCTGCCCGGGATCCCTTCCATACTGTTTTATGTTTAAAACAGACAGTAAAGACCGCCGACGTTTCTGTCGAG
>PLXM01000234.1 GCA_003153235.1 Rhodospirillales bacterium | reverse complement strand
CCCTGTTCGGCGGCTTTGCGATACCATTTCGCCGCTTCTACAATATCTTTTTCGACGCCTGTGCCATAGTGGTAGCAGGTGCCCAGATTGAATTGAGCTTGAGCATCATTTCGTTCGGCGGCCTTGCGCCACCATTTTACCGCTTCCTTGTAATCTTTCCCGACGCCCTGCCCGTTGTAATAAGCGTAGGCCAGATAATTTTCAGCAGTGACATTTCCCTGATCCGCCAGCGTGAGGTTGCGGGCGGCTTCTGCTTTGTAATCCGGCATGTCATCCGCCCGTACATTGCCGGACAAGGCTATAGTGGTAAAAAAAGCTGCCGCAAGTATTTTCATTTTCCGAGACAGCATTTTTTGTTTCCTTGTAAGCCATTAGAAAGTCTTTGGCACAGGCAAGTCTACTGACAAGGCCGCCGATGGTCAAATCTGCCACAGTGCCGTGGAAAACGTTATTGACAGCATTATAGAAACTCCCTATCCTGGCTGAAATTCCAAGATCGAGGTTGAAAAAAATGGCCAAGCCGCGCCCCTATCAAGTCCGTGTTTTTCTGAAGCAAGAATTCGCCGAGGCCGTCAACCGCAAATCCATCCCGCCGGAAATGAAACCGCTGATGGAGGTTCTGGCCAAGCATAACGCCAAACTCGACCATACAAGGCTGCAGGAATTTTCCGACTTCGTGAAAATTGTGGAAGAGCATCCCGAAATCCAGACCAAAGGCACTGTGCAGAAACTTTACGATCTGACAAAGAACTCCCTCGCCAACCCTGAAAAGCGCAGCTACTTCGCGCGCGAATTCACCCTCAGCGTCAACGGCAAGATGATGTTCACCGGTCCTGCAGCGGATGCGCTGATCGCCGACCTCAAGACGCTCGGCGACGGACCTATCCTCACCTCCGGCAAAGTCTTCCGCCCCGGAAAAAGCAAGGATGCGCCGACCGTGCGGAAATCATACCTGCCCAAGCATCATCCGGGAACACGATAGCCGGAAATGAAAACACCCGCGCAATAGAGGCGGGTGTTTTAAATGACTGATGCTGAAGCTTTATGCTGCCGGGCCTTTTCTGGATTTAAAGACCCGCGAACCGGCCCGCGCCAGACGCGCCACAGCGCCGACCGAAGCCCCGATAGCATCGCTTGCCAGCGCAATACCCGACGTAACAACCGATACGTAACCTGCCGCTGCCGCAAAAGACCCGTATCGTCCTGACAGGACTTTAAGCGTTTTTGACAGACCCTCTTTTTCTTCTTTTTCCTCTTTAGCGTTCATTTTATCTCTTGCTCCCTATCTTCTTTATGCCGTTAAGCCTTTATTCTGTTTTGCTGCCTGGTTCGACTTTCTTGAGAAAAGGTACGTATCGAATGCCCATGCAGCCGCCGGCAGAACGAACAACGGGAAGGCAGCCACAACAGCCGCAGTCGCAAATGCCGCAGCTACGCCTGTCGCGGCAACAGCGCCATAGCCCAAGGCCATTGCTGTACGTCCATTTTTGCCCGTCAGCGTGTTAAAGACTGTCGACAATTTTTCTTTTGCGTTTAATTTCATTTTCAATTTCCCTTTCAAAACATCCACACAATAAGTTGCAGGTACTCGTTAATGTCTTTGGTAATCTAACTTATTTTCATAAATGATGCAATATATTTCCGTAATGTTTTTAAACTGTTAAAAAAAGTATTTCATTTCAGATGGTTAATATAAATATGTGCTTCATTTTTTTATTGTGTCGTAACAAAAAATTCCTGTTTTCCGTACCTGCCGGAATTCAGCGATTCTGCAGCTATTGCACATCCAGCGCGTAATGTTTTGTCAGTGCCCCGTCCGTGTATTCAAACACGACGGGCGCCGCATTGGGCACAGCGGAGCGGTGCGACCAGATATCCTCCGTCGGCACAGACCTCAGACCCGCCACGATATCAAAGGCGACCATGATGCCGGAATGCGAAACAACCAGCACGGTCTCGCCCAACACCACGCGCGGCAACAGCACATCGTTATAAAACTTGCGCACGCGCTCCACCATCTGCTGATCGCTCTCGCCATGGGGCAGCGGCACATCGTAGCGGTGCGGATAGGCAAGAATTTCAGGATCGGTGAATTTGTTTTTCCCTGTGAAGTCGCCCGCATCGCCTTCATTGATTTCGCTGCGCTGTTCGATCTGCCATGTGCCGTCGGCATTCCTGAGACGGCCGTTCGACCCCGACGCTTCCAGCGCCAGAGACGCCGTCCTGAGCGCGCGGGATAATGTCGAGCTATAGGCTTTGTCAAATGCAAACCCGCTCAGGTCTTTCCCCGCCGCACGCGCCTGATCTTCTCCCGTTTTCGTCAGCGGAATATCCGCAAGGCCGGTCAGGTAATGCAGCTTGTTATATTCAGTCTCGCCGTGGCGGAAAAGAACGAGGATACCTTTGGGGGGCATGCGCTTTACTTGCTGTCCTCTGTCTTTTGCAGGACCGCCCTGTGCCTGTTGTAAAAATCATCGACTTCACTCTGCGGCAGCTTCGACATACATTCTTTCAAACCGATGTGTTCCTGTTTCAGGTCCATCCTGTAGGTTTTGTTCTCGATAATAAGCGCGCGCAGCTCCACGGCATAGGCCTCATCACCCTCATCGATGGAGACTCTGGACATGGCCTGTTCAAGATTTACGAGTTTCGCCTGAAGCTGATGGTTCTGATAGGCCAGTATACCGACAATCGTGATCCACAGCGAAATAACAAGCAGCCGAATGAAGGGATGTTCGCCCTTATGGGTCATTTCTCGTTTCTCCTTCTGCATTCAACGCGTTCAGCTGTCAGAAGGTTTCAGGAGAGATTCCGTTAACGCCCCTGCATGAATCTACGCATATCCCTTCCAGATTGTAAACCGTATAAAAATAGCCGATGCTGTACGCTCTGGCTAAAAACCGCCCATTCCATTATACTGCGCCTAAGGGTTTAGTGTGTACAAAGGCAAGATGTCGTAACCGGATCATGAAAGCAAGGGGCTCCATAAAACCGCACAAGCCGCAAAATGCCGATGGCGAAAAGCGCACGGGCCTTGCGCGCGTCCTGTCCAAGATGGGTTACTGCTCGCGCACCGAGGCGGCGGAGCTGGTGCGTGCGGAACGCGTGACGCTCAACGGCAAGGTGCACCGCGATCCCGAGACGCCGGTGAGCATGGGCAAAGACCGCGTCGAAGTGGATGGCGTCGCCGTCAAAGCCGCGAAGAAAGTCTACTGGATGATTCACAAGCCGCGCGGCCTTGTCACAACCGCGGACGACGAGCGCGGACGCGAAACGGTTTATACATTATTGCCCAAAGGCCTGCCGTGGATGGGGCCCGTCGGTCGGCTCGACATGGCGAGTGAAGGCCTGCTCCTGATGACGAACGACACCGCCTGGGCCGCGCGTATCACCGCGCCCGAGAGCCATCTTGAAAAAACCTATCACGTGCAGATCGACCGCGTGGCCGACGGCGCGCTTCTGGAAAAATTCGAGGCGGGCATCAGGGATGAAGGCGAGCTGCTCAAAGCCAGACGCGCGCGCCTGCTGCGCACCGGCGACAAAAACTGCTGGATAGAAATAATATTAGATGAAGGCAAGAACCGCCAGATCCGCCGCATGGTCGAGGCCGCGAACATCGAGGTGCTGCGGCTCCTCCGCGTGGCAATCGGCAAGCTGCCTCTCGGCGACCTGCCAAAGGGACAGGCGCGAGAACTCACTGCCGCCGAGCTCAGGCTTTTGAAGTAGACCCTGATGGGAATCAGCTATAGTGTATGCTTTATTTATCTATCTAAATAATAGAAAGCTGGATAACATGACCGCGCTCCCGCACTGCCCGAAATGCCAATCGGCCTATACCTATGAGGACCGGGGCTTTACGTCTGCCCTGAATGCGGGCACGAATGGCCAGCGATAGGGGATGCCGGTAACAGCACTCAAGGCGGAGAAGGCGGCATCACCGCCCGCGATGCCAACGGGACAGAGCTCAAGGACGGCGATACCGTGACCGTTATCAAGGACCTCAAAGCCAAAGGATCGTCAACCGTTGTGAAAGTCGGCATCAAGATCAAAAATATCCGCCTCGTTGAAGGCGACCATAACATCGACTGCAAAGTCCCGGCATCGGGCCGATGATGCTGAAATCCGAATTCGTAAAAAAAGTTTCGGATTAGATATTAAGGCTTTAGAAGAAAGAAATGGCGGCCGGGGCAGGCTGTGGATAAAAAGCCTCACAGGCAATTCCCCCGTTTGCGGACAAAATACAGAGTTTATGCTGCCCGTAAGATGGGGCTGGCTACTTCTCTAAAAGTGCCTATAATATAAACATACTACAATAAATGTCTGAAACCCGTTAAACAAAGGAAGTGCTTACACATGGCTACAAAGAAAAAATCCAAAGAAGTTGCTATCCACCCCGTCAAGAAATCTCTCAACAAATCAGGTCTGGTTACCCTCATGGCTGAACAGAACGGTCTGACCCGCAAACAAGCGGCCAGCGTTCTCGCCACCCTGGAAAACACCATCCTCGGCTCCGTTCATCCCAAAGGCGCCGGTATGTTCATTCTGCCCGGCCTGATGAAAATTGTTCTGCGCAAAGTACCTGCCCGCAAGGCCGGCACGTTGATCCGTAACCCAGCCACAGGCGAAATGATGAAAGCAGCTGCGAAACCCGCATCTGTTCGCGTCAAAATCCGTCCGCTAAAAAAACTTAAATCAGCAGCGCTCTCCTAAACCACGCTCTGAGATTAAGGTTAAGCAACAGAAAGGCTCTGCATAATATGCAGAGCCTTTCTAATTTGGACGTGAAATTCTATAAACGCGTATGGTGGCGGGCGGGGTAGTTTATCGATAAAAAGCCTCACAGGCAATTCCCCGCTTATCGTGGAAGCACCATTGACCACTAGTTACACGGCTTGGTATAAGGAAATGGTCCGCTGCCCACGCACGACAAGTACGGCTTCGTGTTTTCTTCCGAAAGACTCAAGTATCATGACAAAAGGCAAAATAAGACTTATACCGCGCGGTGAGAGGCCAAGGGTTATCGCCACCGGACATCGCAGCATGTGGCTGGAAGACATCTACGCGCGCCTCATGAGCATGTCATGGGCGAAGTTGACAGGGCTGATCATTGCGACGCACCTTCTCGTCAATGCCCTTTTCGCCCTTATCTATCTCGCCATCGGCGACGGGATAAAAAATGCCCGCCACGGCTCCTTTGAAGATGCCTTTTTCTTCAGCGTGCACACCATGGCCACGATCAATTACGGGGAAATGGCACCGCACGGGCTGGCCGGAAACATCGTCGTCACGGCCGAGTCCCTGACCGGCCTTATTTTCCTGGCCTTCACGACCGGGCTTGTCTTTTCAAGATTCTCCCGCCCCTCGTCACGCATCCTGTTCAGTAAACTAGCTGTCGTCTGCCCTTTTGAAGGCACGCCGCACTTGATGTTCCGCCTCGCCAATGAGCGCAGGAACCGCATCGTGGATGCGAATGTCTACGTTGTCATGTGGTGTCTGGAGACAACGAAGGAAGGATACCCGAAACGCCGGTTTTACGACCTGACGCCGGTGCGCGACAGGGTGCCGATGATGACGCTGAACTGGACAGTCATGCACAAGATTGACGAGAACAGCCCGCTTCACGGGCTTTCTACCGAATGGCTACAGGAACATGAGGCGGAGATTATCGTCTCCCTGACGGGAACGGATGAAACGCTCTCCCAGCCGATCCATGCGCAATACTCTTATGTAGCAGATGAACTTATCTTCGGCTCCGCCTTCGAAGATATCGTCAGCCGCGGGGATGACGGACAGCTGGAAATAAACTACAACCGCTTCCACAACGTAAGTCCGTTTGAGAAGAAGGTTTAGTCTTCCGCTTTTTTGAAGTACGGAGCTTCTAGATGCTTGTTTGAATTAAGGTTGGTGGAGATGAACGGGATCGAACNNATACCATTCCTTGAATCTGATTACGGGAGAAATGTATCGGATATGAATTTCAGGAAATGACTTTTGTCGAAGGGGGAGGGAAGAAAAAAGGGGTCTACTTTGTTTTGTAATCATACCCTCACAGATTTTGCACTATATTAATATATATTCGCTCTGTTACTCAGCATGACCTCCGTTCAGCTCAAATGAGACCAAGGTTTATCCACATTCAGCTAACGTGAGACTGAGTCAGACGTAC
>PLXM01000009.1 GCA_003153235.1 Rhodospirillales bacterium | reverse complement strand
GGCTGAGCGAGCGCGGCCGCGGCAAGCCGGCGATCAACTACCGGCTGCGCGACTGGAGCTTCTCGCTCCAGCGCTACTGGGGCTGCCCGATCCCCGTTGTCCACTGTTCGAAATGCAACGTCGTGCCCGTACCGGAAAGCGACCTGCCGATAACGCTGCCGGTTGATGTCGACTTCACCAAGCCCGGCAACCCGATCGCCAATCACCCTACATGGAAGAAAACCACCTGCCCGACCTGCGGCGCGCCGGCGGAGCGCGAGACGGATACGTTCGACACCTTCTTCGAAAGCTCATGGTACCAGTTCCGCTATACTGACCCGCATAACACTGTGCGCGGTTTTGACAAGGATAAAGTCAACTACTGGGCGCCCGTCGACCAGTATATAGGCGGCATCGAGCACGCCGTCATGCACCTGCTCTACGCGCGCTTTTTCACCCGCGCGCTGCAGAGATGCGGTTACCTGAATTTCGGCGAGCCGTTCAAGGCGCTGTTCACGCAGGGCATGGTCGTGCATGAAACCTATAAAGACGAACAGGGCAAATGGCTCTTCCCCGAAGAGGTTATCCGCGGCGACAACGGCCAGCTGCTGAAAAAGTCCGACCGCTCGCTGGTGGCCGCCGGACGGATCGAGAAAATGTCCAAATCCAAGAAGAACGTCATCGGCCTCGAGGAAGTGGCTGAGAACTACGGCATGGATGCCTCGCGCCTGCTGGTGCTCTCCGACAGCCCTCCCGAGCGCGATGTCGAGTGGACCGAAGGCGGCATCGAGGGCGCCTGGAAATATATCAACCGGTTGTGGAGACTGGTCAGCCAAGCCGGCTTTGACGGTAAGGGCGGCAGTACCGACGACGCCATGCGCCGCAAGATCCATGTCTCCATCCACGACGTGACACAGGACTTCGATAAATTCCATTTCAACAAAGCCGTCGCCCGTATCCGCGAGCTGTCCAACGCGTTAGAGGATTTTAAGGGAGATGGCGCAGTGCTGCGCGAAGGACTGGAAGCGCTGGTGAAGCTCATGGCTCCTGTCATGCCGCATATCGCCGAGGAACTGTGGCAGAAACTGGATCACAAGGAACTGTTGGTTGACACACAATGGCCGGTGGCAGATCCGGCTCTATGCGTCAACGACACGGTGACGATGGCGATACAGGTCAACGGCAAGCTGCGCGCCACCATCACGCTGCAAAAAGACATCGACCAGAAGCTGGCTGAAAAAGCCGCGCTCGACGAGCCCGCTGTGCAAAAAGCCATGGAAGGCAAGGCCGTGCGTAAAGTGATTGTCGTACCGAACAGGATTATCAATGTCGTTGTTTAAGCCCCTCCTCGCCGTTCTGTGTATCTGTGCGGTTTCGAGCCTCACCGCTTGCGGATTTGAACCGATGTACGGCACGCACAGCGAAACCGCCAAGGCGGTCAACGTCGCCCTGCCCGAGATTGAAATCGGCAATATCTCTGATCGCGACGGACAATATTTGCGCAACCTCCTGATCGACCGGTTTTACACCCACGGCCGCCCGGATGCGGCGCCCTACCTGCTCAAGTTCTCGGCGCTGACGAAGAATGTGGTCGACCTCGGCATCCAAAAGGATGCGACCGCGACGCGCGCGGAGATCCAGATCACCGGCCACATGGATCTTATCGACAAAAGCACCGGCAAAGCGGTACTGCAGCGCGACCTGAAAACCGTCGGCGCTTACAATCTGCTGGAAAACCAGCTGTCGACGCTGGTGTCGCAGCAGGATGTCACCGAAAGCATTCTGCAGGAAATGCGCGACGATATTGTCACAGACCTCGGCCTCTACTTCCGCCGCAAGGCGATGACGGACGCGAATACGCCTCCCGCTCCGCCTTCAACGCCAGTGCCTCCTCTCGCAGCGCCGAAATGAAAATAGCCGCCAAAAATATCGACGGGTTCGTCAAAAAGCCAACGGCCAACACGCTGGCCATCCTCGTCTACGGGCCGGATGAAGGCCTGATCCGCGAGCGGCTCGATATCATGACCAGGAACGTGGTCGCTGATATTCATGACCCGTTCAACGTCGTGGAGTTCTCCGCGGGCGTGCTAGCCGAAAATCCTGCACGGCTGCTGGACGAGGCGCAGTCGATCTCCATGCTCGGCGGCAGACGCGTCATACGGCTGCGTGAGGCCTCGGACAAAATATCTCCCGTCGCCAAGGATGTGCTGGCTGCCCTGCGCGCGGGCGACAACCTCGTGCTGCTCGAAGCGGGCGAGCTTAACCCGCGTTCGAGTTTACGTTTACTTTTTGAAAACGCGGAAAACGCTGCCGCCGTCCCCTGTTATGTCGAGGATGAGCGCGACATCGGCCGCGTGCTCGGCGACGCGTTGCGCAGCGCCGGATACAGTTTTTCCACCGACGTGATCTCCTACATGGCGGCGAATGTGGTGGGCGACCGCGCCGTGGCACGCTCCGAAGTGGAAAAACTCGTCACCTACATGGGCGCGGAGAAGAAAAGCATCTCGCTGGATGATGTCACTGCCTGCATCGGCAACAGCGCATCATTGTCACTGGACGACCTGGCCAAGCACGTCGCCTCCGGCCAGTTCGCCGAAGCGGACAGGATCCTTGATCATGTATTATCCGAGGGCATCCCCGCCGTGACCGTGCTGCGCAACCTGCAGAACCATTTCATGCGGCTGCACATCACCAAGGCGCGGATGCAGAAGGGCGAAAGCATGGAAGGTGCGATGATGAAGCTGCGCCCCGCTGTCTTTTTCAAAGTGAAGAACGCATTCGAATCACAACTGAACGGCTGGAGCATGGGGCAGATGGAACAGGCGCTTGCCCTCCTCGCCTCAGTCGAGGCTAAATGCAAGCAGACCGGCAGCGAACCGCAGACGCTCTGCAGCCGCGCCATTCTCTCGCTATCGCAGATCGGCGCCCGCGCTACCGGTGCGCGCAGAAGGGCTTAAGCCGTAGTGAAAGTTGACATCCCCATAGTAAACATCATACTTTGAACAAATATAAATGGAGAAAATAATGTCTGGAACAAAATTCAAAAAAATAAATACCTGTGGTGTGCCGGCGCTGGCGGTTCTTGCCTTAAGCCTGATGACGACTGTCGCCGTTGCGCAAACACCGGCGCAGGACGCAGCGACTGTCACCACTGATAAACAGGCCCTGGAAGACGCCCGCAACAACATACACGCTGACCAGCTGCAGCTCGATCTGGATGAAAAGTCCGGTAACACGGCAGCGGCACAGGCCGATACAAATAAATTAATTGCAGACAAACAGGCCGAAAGCGACATCAAGGACAAGCTCAAGGCAGATGGTCAGGACCTGAATACCGATTCATCGGATCACTGATCTGCCTGCCTTATGGCCTGCACAACACTTTTTTTGTGCAAATATAGTTGAACCAAAAATATCCATGCATTTATCATCCCGGCGCAAGCCGGGGTCCGGTTGCGTTTACGAAAGATTTAGCGTTACCGACACGAGATAGAGGGCTTAAGTTTTATAACAACTATATCTTGAAATGACCGTGCTTGGACGGCTTCGGCTTCTTGGCGGACGCCGCTTCCGGCGTTGCCGCAGATGTCACGACCAGCGCGGGGTCGACATGGCGGATATGGTCGATGAAAGCCGGCGGACAAAGAATATTGATAACCCGCGACGCCTCATCTCTATCCGTGACAAGAACTTTGTTGCTGAAACCGTTTTCATACGCATAGTTAAAAATACCAGACTCCGCCTGATGGAAACTCCACCACGACGGGTCTCTCGAAGATTTATCAAGAGGAACCGTGACCGTTACCGGAACGAGAGAACTGTCTTTATTGGGGCCATAGTGCCATGCGCGGTAAAGCTCGCCTTGCTTGTAGGACGTGCCATCGAAAGCCACTTCGGATGCTCCGCCAAAGCGGGGCAGTGCTTTCACCTTCTCGAGAAACCCCGGAGAACATTCCAGATAAATCATGAGCCCGCCGCCCATCAGGTCTTCGTCTTTGTGGCGGTACAGGAAAATTTCTTCGCCCTCTTTTTTGGCCAGATCGGTTATATGGTTTAACAAGGCGACTTCTTTCGCGCCTGTGATGTCCCACTCGCTGCTGTCCTTGTAGTAAACGCGGACATCGTAAACTTTATTAGTCATTTCTTTATCCTTATACTTAGTGCCTGCTGATCGGCAGATGGGTCAGGCGTTCGATCAGGTCATCGAGCTGGTCGAGCGATTTGTATTCGATATGAAGCGTGCCCTCCGCCCCCTCGCCGTCGATCATCACCTTGAGCCCGAGCAGCGAGGTCATTTTTTCTTCCAGCGCCATCACATCCACATCGCGCGGAACATAGCCTTTCACAACCGGCTTTTTCACCGTCGGTTTACCCGTGGATTCCTTAACGAGTTTTTCCGTCTGGCGCACGTTCAAACCGCGGCGGACGATGATCTCGGCCAGCTTGTCGGCATTCTCGCTGCCGATCAGCGCACGGGCGTGTCCGGCGCTAAGCAGGCCTTCTTGCAGATACTGCTTCACCTTCACGGGCAGCTTGAGCAGGCGCAGCGTGTTGGTGACATGGCTGCGGCTCTTGCCGAGACGGTGCGCCAGCACATCCTGCGTGTGGCGGAATTCGTGCATCAGCCGCTGGTAGCCTTCGGCCTCCTCGAGCGCGCTCAAATCCTCGCGCTGCAGGTTTTCGATCAGCGCGACTTCGAGCGCCTCGTTATCGCTCAGGTCCTGTATAATGACGGGCACTTCATGCACCCGCGCCTTTTGTGCGGCGCGCCAGCGGCGTTCACCGGCAATTATTTCGTACGTCGTGCCGTCCTTACCCTGCAGCGGGCGCACGAACAGCGGCTGCAGCACGCCATGCACAGCGATGGACTCGGCGAGGTTATTAATGGCCTCTTCATCAAAATACTGGCGCGGCTGGAATTTACCCGGCTGCAGACGGTCAATGGGCAGTTTGCGCGGCGCACCGGTTGGCCCGTTTGGCGCTGATTTATATTCGATGGCTGTGGCGACCATTTCGTCGGCGCGTTTTATTTTCGACGCACCACTGGATTCGTGTCTTGCGGATTCTTCCCGGCGCGGTGTGGGCGCTTCCTTGCGTTCCTGCTGCTGGGCTTCTTTATTTTGAAGCTCTTTCCGCTGGAACGAGGCTTCCTCTTTACGCGAATCTTGAAAGAGCGCGTCCAGTCCGCGGCCCAGCCCGCGCTTTTTGATATCTGATGTCATGAGTGTTTCTCCAAATGAATTGCTGCTTGAAATTTATTTAAGTGCCAAATTTTTTGTTCTGCGCCTTGTCGCGCTTCAGGATTTCCTTGGCCAGCTGGATGTATGCCTGCGAACCGTTGCAGTTCATGTCGTACACGATTGCCGGCAGGCCGAACGACGGCGCCTCGGAAATACGCACGTTGCGCGGGATTACCGTCTCATAAACCTTGTCGCCGAAATGTTCGCGCACGTTGTCGGCTACCTGATTGGACAGGTTGTTGCGCTTGTCGAACATTGTCAGCACCACGCCCATCAGCTCGAGGCGTTCGTTGAACGTGCCCCTCACCCGCTCGATGGTATTGACGAGATGGCTTAGTCCTTCCAGCGCAAAGAACTCGCATTGCAGCGGTACCAGGACACCGTCAGAGGCTATTAAAGCATTTAAAGTCAATAAGTTAAGTGATGGCGGGCAGTCGAATAGAACATAGTCATAGTTTCCAGAATTATTGGTAACAGCCTCTTTCAGGCGGTATTCGCGGCTTTTAACGTCGATCAGCTCAATTTCCGCGCCGGACAGGTGGATCGATGCCGGCACGACAAACAGGTTCGGCACGCGCGACTGCGCCGCCGCTTCATCGATCGTGCACTCGCCAAAAAGCACTTCATACGTGCCGTGTGTGCGGTTGGCGCGGTCAATGCCGAGGCCCGTTGAAGCGTTGCCCTGCGGGTCTAAATCGATCACCAGCACCTTTTTTCCGACAGCGGCCAGCGCCGTAGCGAGGTTAATCGTTGTGGTGGTTTTACCCACGCCGCCCTTCTGGTTGGAAACGCTGATATAACGGGTCGCGGACGTGCCACCGTTAAACGGCACGAGGGACGAAGCTTCTTTTTCTGCGGGTGTGTTCATGGATATAGTTTCTAAACTAAAGCAGTGGCGATAATCAAGGGAAAGATGCATAAGGTTTCACGTGAAACCTGCTAATAATGCCTAGAGGCTCTTTATTTAGCTTTCAAGTTATTGATTTTTAATACTTTTCCAGTACTATCGGTGATGCTCTGATGGGCCTCGACGTCGAAGTTCCAGCGCTTTTTAGCCTGTGCTATTTCTTCGTCAGCTTTTTCGCCCTTCAGGAACAGGGCCGTAAAGTTGCCGTTATCACCCGCTAGCTTATTTGTCATGACCAAAAGGTCTCTTAACGGAGACAAAGCCCGCGCTGTAATGATATCCAGCCCTTCGATAACGGTATCTTCTACCCTGTCGTCGTGAATAAAGACGCGCTGGGGTTCTTTATTCCCCCCCAGCGTTTCACGTGAAACCTCACGCAAAAAAGTAGCCTTGCGGATGTCCGATTCAATCAGATGAACTTCGGCCACGCCCATCATCGCCAGCACCAGCCCGGGGAAACCCGCGCCGGAGCCCATATCCGCCAGCTTGATTTGTTTGTTGGGGATAAACTTTATTAGCTGCGCCGAGTCCAGAAAGTGGCGTTCAGCAAGCTCTTCCAACGTGGTGTCGCTCACCAGATTAATGACCTTCTGCCACTTCAGCAGCAGTTCGCAATAGCGATTAAACATCCCGCATGTTTCATGTGAAACATCGAGCCCATATTTGGCAAAAGGATAGTTGGTGAAATCAGGCAACTTTTTTCTCTCTACGTTTTACGTGCCGCAGCAGCGCAACCAGCGCCGCTGGTGTAACGCCGGGGATACGCGCCGCGGCACCCAGCGTTTCCGGACGGAATTTCGACAACTTGACGCACATTTCATTCGATAAGCTGCCAACTATTTTATAGTCCAGATCATGCGGCAACATCAATGCTTCGTCGCGGCGAAAAGCTTTGATGTCCGCTTCCTGACGCTGGATATAGCCCGCATAGCGCGCATCGATTTCAACCTGCTCAGCAATGTCAGGAGATATTGATTCCAGCTCCGGCCATATTTTTTTCAATATGGAAAAATCAATCTCCGGATAACGCATTAGATCATGCGCAGAGCGCCTGACGCCATCCTGGTTGATCTTATACCCCATGCGCTCCAGATCGATTGGCAGGGCACTCAGAGCCAGCATTTTTTCACGCGCGGCGCTGAGTTGCAGATGCTTCGCCTCAAACGTAGCCGCCCGCGTGGCCCCCACGCAACCAATAGAAATGCCCGCCGGTGTCAGCCGCTGGTCGGCATTGTCGGCGCGCAGCAGCAGACGGTATTCGGCACGCGAGGTAAACATGCGGTAGGGCTCGGACACGCCCTGTGTGACGAGATCATCAATCAGCACGCCTATATAACCATCCGCGCGGTCGAGCACAAACGTACGCTCGCTGCCTTCTACAAACAGCGCCGCATTAATACCGGCGACAAGTCCCTGCGCGGCCGCTTCTTCATAACCTGTGGTGCCGTTGATTTGCCCGGCGAGAAACAATCNNTATTCAATCGCATATCCCGCCTGCAAAATTTTCGCGTTCTCCAGACCGGGAATTGTTTGGATTAGCGCAGCCTGAACTTCCTCGGGCAGCGACGTGGAGATGCCGTTGGGATAAACGGTATGATCATCGAGGCCTTCCGGCTCAAGAAAAATCTGGTGACGTTCCTTGT
>PLXM01000252.1 GCA_003153235.1 Rhodospirillales bacterium | reverse complement strand
TTATAAGTGCCTTCGCCTTCCTTGAGATCCGCTGACATATTGACAACAACTTTTATGTTGTCGCCGTGTCCGGCGGCATGGCTGAGCTTGATCAGCGCGTAAGCGTCCGTTAGCGCGGTTGGTTCATCATTGGTGACGACAATGGTTGTATCCGTNNCGAGGTCGATGATGACGGCATCATATTGTGGAACGATGTTGCGGATTTGCTGCAGCAGGGCATTCAGTCTTTCCAGCGGCAGTGATGAGAGTGAACCATGGCCTGACCTTCCGGCGACGATATCGAATCCGCCGTCTGCGTAATGTTCAACAACATGCTCAAGGCCGAGATGGCCTTCGATCACGTCATTCAGGTCCCGCTTGGCCATCAGACCGAGCTGCACGTCGATATTTGCCAGGCCCAAGTCGCCGTCAAACAGCAAAACTTTTTTTCCGGATTTGGCGAGTGCGTGGCTAAGTGTGATCGAAAACCATGTCTTGCCCACGCCGCCTTTGCCGGAGGCGACGGCGATCAGGTGACCGGCCCTTGCGCTGGCAGATTTCGTTCCCGGCTTTTGCGTTTTCGTTGTCATGGCTCTATTCTACTTCTTTTTAGGTGAATGAGGTATTAACAGATTTGCAATCGCCTCCGGCGTTAGTTGTAGAATGCCGTTTGCAACCTGCGGCGTATGACTCCCTTCTGTAAAAGAAAGGTTGGCGCGGTCTGCGGCGCTGAGGATGCCGCCAATGCGCCTGGCGAAGTCAAGCCGCGTGGGTATTAGCCGTTTTACGCCCAGCACTTCGAAAGTCAGCGCCATTTCAGCAGATTCCTCGGCGTCGATGCCGGCGGGGAGTACAAGCATAGGCTCCATTTCAGCCACCATGAGCAGCTTGGCGAGGAATTTCATTTCCTGCGGGTCGAACGGGTTGAGGCCGCCGGTGTCGATGATGACAGGCGTAAGCCCCCCCGACATATTTTTTGGCACTCTGGCAAGGATCGATTTCAATCCTTTGGCATCTTCCACCTGTTCCAGCGGCACTTTCAGGATGTTGAGGAAGGCGGAGAGCTGTTCGATGCCGCCTGCACGGGCGATATCGGTGGTGATGACCACAGGTTTTTTATCATCCAGCATGGCGCGCGCCGCCAGCTTCGCCGCCATCAATGTTTTGCCGGCGCCCGGCGGGCCCACCAGCACAACGGGCTTCTTGAAAGAGAATTCCGCAAAGGAGAATGTTTTTTTGAGTGCGGCAGTCAGCATCTTTTTAGGGTCTTTTTCTATCAGGGTCGAGGCGACGGAAATAATCTTGTCGCTGACGCTGGCGGGAACGCGATGCTTGAGCAGGGCTTCGGTGATGATCTCGACATTAGTCTCGGTGTCGAAGTGTTCCTCGACCGCGGAGCTGCCACTATCCGCGGCAGCTTGCTGCTCGACAGCGGCGGTGATCTTGACCCAGCCGCTTTTTTCTTCCTTGCTGGAAACAATAATTGCATCTTCGCCCAGAGTATCACGCACCTGACGCATCGCCTCGGACATGGATTTTGCGTGAAAGGACTTAAGTCTCATGGCTCTTTATACGACCATTCTTATACAATTTGCGCGACGGTGCGGATCTTCGCGCGCGGGTGGATTTCATTTTGCGAGATGACAATGGTTTGCGGACGGAAGCGCTCGATGATTGAGCGCACATAAGGGCGGATGCCGGGGCTGGTGAGCAGCACGGGCGTTTCGCCCTTCATCGCCAGGTCTTCATAGGTTGTTTTGATGGACTGTATGAATTGCTGCAGTTTTGATGGCGGCATGGCCAGCTGTTTGTCTTCGCCTTGTCCTACCAATGATTCACTAAAGGCCTGTTCCCAGTCCGGCGCCAGCGTCACCAGTGGCACAAAACCGCCCTTGTTGGCATACTGGTCGCAGATCTGGCGCGAAAGGCGTGAGCGCACATGCTCGGTAATTAGCGTGATATTATTGGTAAAGCCTGTCGCCTCGGCTACACCTTCCAGAATGGTTGGCAGGTCGCGGATAGAAATACGTTCGTTGACGAGGTTTTGCAAGACGCGCTGCAGGCCGGTAATAGTGATCTTGGAGGGGATGATGTCGGCCACAAGCTTCTGGTGCGTCTTCGGCAGTTCGTCCAGCAGCTTCTGTGTTTCCGCGTAGGAGAGCAGGTCGGCCATATTGTCCTTGATTATTTCGGTGATGTGCGTGGTGACGATCGTCGAGGGATCAACCACCGTATAACCTTTGAAATTCGCTTCTTCGCGGTAATCCGGGCTGATCCACATCGCGGGCAAGCCGAATGTCGGCTCGCGGGTGGCTTCACCGGGCAGATCAATCTTGGCGCCGGAGGGGTTCATGCAGAGCAGCATGTTGGGGCGGATTTCTCCGCGTCCTGCTTCAATCTCCTTGATACGGACAACGTATGTTGTTGCGGGCAATTGCAGATTGTCCTGAATGCGTACGGAGGGCAGGATAAAGCCCATATCTTCCGCCAGTTGGCGGCGCAGACCTTTGATCTGGTCGGTCAGCTTGCCTTTTTCCTGACTATTGACCAACGGCAGCAGGCCATAACCCAGTTCGATCCTGAGCGTATCGATAGCGAGAGATTTAGAGATCGGCTCTTCGACCACGGGTGCCTTGGCTTTCTCTGCTTTCTCGGCGTCTTCCTTGACCCCCACTTCCTTCTTGCGGGTTTGTTTGACGTTATAAGCGAAGAGGCTGGCGGTAGCGGCCATCAGCAGGAACGGAAACGCGGGAATACCGGGCAGAACGGCCAGTGTTGTCATCAGGATGGCGCTGAGAATAAGAGCCTGCGGGTGGTTGCTGAGCTGTGAAAAGAGAGCCTTGTCAGTGGAGCCCCTGATGCCCGCCTTCGACACCAGCAGACCGGCGGCGATGGAAATGATCAGCGCCGGAATCTGCGTGACCAGACCGTCACCGATGGTCAGGTGGGTATAGGTGTCAGCGGCCTTGGAGAAATCGAGATCCTTTTGCCCGACGCCGATAATCATGCCGCCGATGATATTGATGAAAACGATCAGCAGACCGGCGATAGCATCGCCGCGCACGAACTTGGATGCACCGTCCATGGCCCCGAAGAAGCTGCTTTCCTGCTCGAGTGCGGAGCGGCGCGCCTTGGCTTCGGCTTCATTGATGATACCTGCGGAAAGGTCGGCATCGATCGCCATCTGCTTGCCGGGCATAGCATCCAAACTGAAACGGGCGGCGACTTCGGCGATACGGCCCGCACCTTTGGTGATGACGACAAAATTGACGATGACGAGGATCGAGAAGACGATCACGCCGATAACGTAATTATCCTGCATCACAAAGCTGCCAAAGGCCTCGATAACGTGACCGGCGGCATCTTTGCCTTCGTGGCCATGCGCCAAAATCAAACGGGTCGAGGCGAGGCCCAGCGACAGCCGGATCAACGTCGAGATCAGCAGAATGCTCGGAAATGAGCTCAGATCAAGCGGGCGCTCGATAAACAGCACCGTCATCAGGATCAGGACGGAGAAAGACAGCGACAGCGCGAGAGCAATATCCATCAGCCACGGCGGCAGAGGCAGGATCAGCACGATCAGGATCGCGACGATGCCGAGCGCCAGTGCGACATCCCCCTTCATCCGGAAGCCGGAGGGTTGGCTGCTCAATGCTGGTACCGCCGGTTCAGCCATGTCTCGTTTCCTTCGGGCTTGTTTCCTCTTCGCCGTATTCCTTCAGTTTATTGCGCAACGTGCGGATCGAAATGCCAAGAATATTCGCCGCATGGGTGCGGTTGCCGAGGCAATGCTGCAGCGTGTCGATGATGAGATCGCGCTCGACGTCGGCGACGGTGCGGCCGACCAGCATGC
>PLXM01000099.1:10910-16748 GCA_003153235.1 Rhodospirillales bacterium | reverse complement strand
AGTTGAATTCGAGGAAGGTCAGCGGCTGTTCGCGTTCGAGGCGCAGTTTTACGCTGTCCATTGTCAGCATGCGGTTAATGGTAAAGTGACTGCCATAGTCCCGCAGGAATTTGATGTAGTTCAATCCGCTCAGCCAGTCATCATTATTCGCTGTTATGCCCCCGGCTATTCCACCGAACGCAATATATTTGCTGAAGACTGTTTTGATGCTGTCGATGTTGCCTTGAATGTCCTGATCGGATAGCAGCTTGCGGCTTTCATCCTTACCGGAGGGGTCGCCAATTTTCGTGGTGCCGCCGCCAAAAAGAACAATGGGGCGGTGTCCCGTCTTTTGCAGCCAGCGCATCATCATGATGGAGACAAGGTTGCCTATATGGAGGCTTTTGGCCGTGGCGTCATAGCCGTTATAAGCAGTGACAACGCCTGTGGATAATTTCTTGTCCAGCGCCTCCAGATCGGTGCATTGGTGCAGGAACCCGCGTTCTTGCATGATTTTCAGGAATTCAGAGCGTACTGTCGTCACAATTTGCCTCATTTATATAATTGGCCTACTATATATTGAACGGGGTTAAATGCCAAATGAAGATATATAGGGTCATAGGCTTGATGAGCGGCACGTCGCTGGACGGGGTAGATGCAGCCCTGTTGCGGACCGACGGTGAGGGCCATATCGAACGGGAAGGTTTTTTAACTATTCCTTATGATGAGGGCTTGCGGACGGAGATTCGGACCTGTTTCGGGACATTGCCGGGACAGTTGAGCACCAAGGTAAAAGCCGTGGAGCGCTCCTTGACACAGGTGCATGCGCAGGCTGTTCATAAGCTTCTCGCGTCCATGAAACTGGAGCCAAAGGATATCGATCTGATCGGCTTTCATGGGCAGACAGTTTCCCATGCACCGGATAAAGGCTATACCTGTCAAATTGGTGATGGCGAACTTCTGGCATCTATGACGGGCATTCAGGTGGTCAATGATTTCCGCACAGCTGATGTAAAGGCGGGCGGGCAGGGTGCGCCGCTGGTGCCTGTGTATCATCAGGCGCTGGCTAGCAAGATGGATAAGCCGGTTGTGTTTTTGAATATCGGTGGTGTGGCGAATGTCACTTATGTCGGGCAGAATAATGAGCTGATGGCTTTTGATGCCGGCCCCGGCAATGCGCTGATCGACGACTGGGTGCTCAAGAATACGGGTAGGACGTTTGACGCTGAAGGAAAAATTGCCATGTCCGGCAATGTGAGTGAAACTATCCTTAAACAATTGCTCTTACATCCCTTCTTCGCGGCGTCTCCGCCAAAGTCACTTGATCGCGATGCCTTTGCATCACGGCTGTGGGAGCATTTGAGCCTTGAAGATGGCGCAGCGACACTGGCCAGCTTTACTGTGCAGGCCATTCTGAAGGCTGCGCAATATTTTCCTGCACAGCCGAAGCAATGGATTGTGGCGGGCGGCGGCAGGCATAACCTCTTTCTGATGCAGCAGTTGCAGAAGAACATAAAAACTGTTGTGAAGCCTATCGATGATCTTGCCCTAAATGGAGATGCAACGGAGGCGGAGGCTTTCGCTTATCTTGCCGTGCGCAGCGTCAGGGGTCTGCCGCTCAGCTTCCCGATGACCACGGGCGTGCCGCAGCCGATGACGGGCGGAAAACTACATACGGCAGGAATTCGCCAGGATTTAACATGCCGCTGATCTTCGAGGCTACTGATGAAAACATCCGGAAGGCTGCCGAGCGCCTGAAGGATGGCGGATTGGTGGCCTTGCCGACGGAGACTGTCTACGGACTCGGCGCTGATGCCACCAATGACCGCGCCGTTGCCAGCATTTTTGCCGCCAAGGGACGTCCGGTTTTTAATCCTGTGATCGTCCATTTCAGGAGCAAGGAAGAAGCCGAAGAAGCTGTTGTGTTCAATCACAACGCCGAATTGCTGGCAGCGCTTTTCTGGCCGGGGCCGTTGACATTGATTTTGCCGCGCCGGGAAGATGCGGAAATTTCATTGTTGTGCAGCGCAGGCCTGCCGACGCTGGCGGTGCGTTGCCCCGCTCATCCGGTGGCACGGCAGTTGATCAAGGCTTTGGGAAAACCAATTGCCGCACCCAGCGCCAATGCTTCCGGCAGTCTAAGCCCAACCACGCCGCAGCATGTTCTGCTCAGTCTTGGTCAAAATGCGGGCATGATTCTGGCGGGCGGAAAATCCAGTGTTGGCGTTGAATCTACTGTGGTGGATATGACGGGCGATGTGCCGGTATTGCTGCGCCCGGGCGCGGTGACGATGGAGGAATTGCAGCATCACCTGGGAGAAATACAGGTGGAACTTGAGGCTGTAGGTGAAAAGCCTAAATCTCCGGGGCAGCTTTTAAGGCATTACGCGCCAAAAACGCCGTTGCGCCTGAAAGCGGTCGATGTAAAGCCGGATGAGGCTTTGCTGGCTTTTGGGTCGATCAAGTTCATGGGCATTCAGGGCGGCGGCGCGGCGAAGGATCTGCCGGTAAATGCTTTGCAAAACCTGAGTGAGAAGGGTGACCTCGAGGAAGCAGCTGCGCACTTGTTCGCCATGCTGCATTTTCTTGATAGCGGCGGTTTTAAGGGTATCGCGGTGATGGGTATACCCGAGGTTGGCCTCGGCGTTGCTATCAACGATCGCCTGCGGCGTGCACATGGGGCACAGGTGTCTTGACATTATTTGGTGCGTCGGAGAAATAAGTCACTTTATTTTTGGGTCTGAAATACGTTTTCCACTTTTTGCCGCTAATTCTCGCCTATATGCCTTCTGATCAATAGGGCCAATGGCGCGTTCAATAAAATCCTTCTTGCTGATCGCTTCTTCTATCTCAATACTTTTCGGACGCATTTCACCATGACCGAAATCTTTTTCAACATGAAGTAATGTTCTATTTTGAGGGGAGGCATGCTGCATGGTAGCCACAAATTTCAATTCTCCCGGAAGAAGAAAATCAAGCGCTCCCGCCCGCACCAGACAGGGCGGGTATTGTTGCCCCTTTTGGATATTCTGAAGTGGGCTATAGGCTCTTATATTCTTAAAATCCTTTTCGCTGGCATAGGGATCGCCGAATTCCTGTTTAAAGGCAATATTAACTTTATCTAGCATATCCGCATCAGGGCAATTCGCAATAACAGCGCCAAAAAGGGCAGGATGCTGAATCATACTTGTCAAGACGAGGGTCCCGCCATTGCTGGTACCTTCTGTAACAAGCCTACGTGAGGATGTATATTTGTTATCAATAAGGTGTTGGGCGCAGGCCGCAAAATCATCGAAACAATTTTGCTTGTTCAAGAGGCGTCCTCCGTTATGCCAGTCACTTTCCGGTCCCCCTCCGCCGCGGACATCGGCATAGGCGTAAATACCGCCTGATCTTAAAAAGTCCAGTGTTTCCGCCTCAAAATCACCTCCGCCGGAAGTCCCGAACCCGCCATAACCACCCAGCTTCAGGGCCGCCGTGCCATCCAGCTCCACATCAGCTCTGCGAACGACCTGTATCGGGACCTTAGTGCCATCTTTTGATGTCGCCCAAAGCTTATCGACAATAAAATTATCCGGCGCGGTGTTGCCAGACGGAGGATCTAGAGCCGTAAGATTGTCGGTATCAAAGTTATAACGGTAAATGACCGGTTGCTGCTGAACGCCCGTGACACTCATAAATAAATCTTTCTCGCCGGCGTCCGGCGCGCCGATGCCAAGACTCACCCCCGGCCTTGTGGACCGGCTGAACAGAACGGATGCACTGTGCGCTGGCAGCGGTACTTCTCCCGCAGAAGCCCCTTGCTTGTCAAAGATCATGACATGATTGCCTTTGTATAAGCCGACAAGCTTATCCTGATGCTGGAAGATATATTTCAGCTTCTTCTCCTGCTCCGGAATAACCGTCTTCCAGTGTTCAGGCGCGGGATTGTCAGGATCAAAAAGGACAACTTTGCCATTGGGCGCGCCAAGTGTCGTCAGCATAAGGACCCCGCCATCCGTATCGGCAATGGGCTCGAACTGCGCAATACCGGCATCAAATAGTTTCCGGTATTCTCCGGTGCCCGGATCTTTCAGGGAAAGGGATTTTTTAGGATCACCGCTTGCAATCCCCGTAAAAAGCCATTCACGAGGGCCTTGATAAAACACATGGCCAACGGGGCTATTGCTTTCAAAGCCAACGAAGGGCTCTTGCTTCATTCCTTCATGTAATACGGGGTCCTTTGCCGGATCTGTTCCCAGCGTGTGATGTTTCACGAGACCTAAATTCAATTCGGGGAACACATAGTAAGAGAATCCTTTACCATCTTTATCCCATTTCATGCCATTTCCGGGATTCAAGACAATGTCCGGCAGATCTTCTCCCGTTTCAATGTTCTTGATACGCAACCAAGCCTCTTTGGGGTTTTTGCGGATAATATAGCCGACATTCTTTTCATCAGGACTGATGGCGACGCTCATAATAGAGGAGATACCGCTTGAATCAAATTCATGAGGATCAATCAGCGTACGTCCCATGCCTTCCGCCGTATCAGATATCATCACGCGGGGATTCTTATCTTCACCTGCCTGATAATAAAAAAGATAATGATCCCCGACGCGGGTGGGGATACCTTTTTGCGGCGCGTGCAATATTTTTGCCAAAGAATCTTTTGCTTTGGCGCTGGGCATACCGATAAACTGGCGGTATTTTTCTTCCTGTGCTTGCATCCATGCTTGCGTGCTAGATGCTTCAAGGTTGGCCAGAAGTTGATAAGGGTCAGGAATGGTTTCTCCATGCAGGCGAACAACGGCATCGCTTCTATATGCCGTATCGCGCATAGTCGCTTTTTCAAATTTCGACGTCAATTCAGCCATGCAGCCATATTAACATAAACTGATTAACGGAAAATTAACTATGCGGTTAGTATTGAAACTATTCTTTAAATCCCGGAATAAGCGTGCCGATGCCCATCAGTGTATCACGCAGCAGGATGGAATCCGATTTTTTTAGGAAACCTGTAAAATCCTTGTAGCTCAATTCTTTTCCCTTTGGCGTGACGCGGGCGGCTATCCGGTCTGTTTCGCGCATGCTTTGATAAACGGCCTTGTCGAGCGTAGAGCGGCTGACGGTATTGTTCTCGACCAGAGCGGCAATGCTCACCAGCATGGCGGCAGCGGTTTTCATTTCTCTGACGGAGATTTTTCCATTCTTGTTCTCGTCGGCGATATCGAACAGGAGTTTCGTGCAGGTTGGAGACAGGTCGGCATTGCAAGCCTCTTCGATTTCATCGATATGCTTCATCACGCGGACGAGCGGATCGGGTAGGATTGCAGGGACTTCGGCGCAGCCTGTATATTCACGGCGGCCATCCATCTGCAGGGCATCCCAGCTTTTAGGCCACTTTTCCGGCGGCTTGCCCGTGAGAAGGCCGATTTTGAGGACGCCATCCGCCTCGACACGGACAGGGTGTTTTTCGCCCTCAATGGGCATGACCCAATAGTCTTTTTGCTTTTGGACAGATTCGAGGGGCCAGAACTGGCTGCCATCCTTATCTGACCTTAAATAGAAATGGCGGGTAATGATAATGGCTTCGTCATAGGATTTGCAGTCCGGAAGCGCCCAGTCTCCGCGGATTTTGGCGGGAATATCTTCTTCCGTCCCCGCTTTTGCCGCCCCCCCTTTTGATGCTTGTGCTTTGTCCGCATACCCTGTAAAAAGGGCGGTGCACAGAACAATTATAGGTAAATACCGAAGCCAGCTTTTCATGAGCGCATCATAGCATGACAATTGAACAAAAACATATCCGGAATTTTGCCATCATCGCCCATATCGATCATGGTAAATCCACGCTCGCCGACCGCCTGATCCAGACCTGCG
>PLXM01000099.1:0-10903 GCA_003153235.1 Rhodospirillales bacterium | reverse complement strand
ACCTGATGGACACGCCGGGCCATGTCGACTTCGCCTACGAGGTCAGCCGCTCGCTCGCCGCCTGCGAAGGGGCGCTGCTGGTCGTGGATGCGTCGCAGGGCGTAGAGGCGCAGACACTGGCGAACGTCTATCAGGCGCTTGATAACAATCTCGAGATTATTCCGGTCATCAACAAGGTAGACCTGCCCGCCGCCGAGCCGGATCGTGTCAAGCAGCAGATCGAGGATGTCATTGGTCTTGATGCGTCCAACGCTGTACTGACCTCCGCCAAATCAGGCATCGGGATTGATGACCTGCTGGAAGCGATCGTCGAACGTCTGCCGCCGCCGAAGGGCGACCCTGATGCACTCGTGAAAGCGTTGCTGGTTGATAGCTGGTATGACGCTTATCTCGGTGTTGTGCTGCTTGTGCGTATTGTCGAAGGCACGATCAAAACGAAGGACAAACTGCGGTTTATGAGCACGGGCCTTGCTTATGAAGCCGATCGTGTGGGTGTGTTTACGCCGAAACACGTCATTACTGGCAAGCTCACACCCGGCGATATGGGCTTTATTACCTGCGGCATCAAGAGCATTACTGAAACGAAGATCGGCGATACCATTACGCTCGACCGTAACCCCGTTGCCACGCCGCTGCCGGGCTTCAAGCCTTCCGTGCCGATGGTTTTCTGCAGCCTCTTTCCGGTGGACGCGAGCGACTACGAAAAACTGAAAGATAGTCTCGGTAAACTGGCGCTGAACGATGCCTCGCTGCATTTCGAGCCGGAAAGCTCGACGGCTCTTGGCATGGGGTTCCGCTGCGGCTTCCTCGGCTTGCTGCACCTTGAGATTATTCAGGAACGCCTGGAGCGTGAATATAACCTCGACCTGATCCCGACGGCGCCGTCAGTTGTTTATAAAATTTATCTTACCAACGGCGATGAAATGACCCTTTATAATCCAGCTGATTTGCCGGATGTGGTACGCATCACCAAGATCGAGGAGCCGTGGATCAAGGCGACGATCTTTGTTCCGGATGAATATCTGGGCAGCGTGCTGACGCTTTGTCAGGACCGGCGCGGCGTGCAGAAGGAGCTGACATGGGTGGGCTCTCGTGCCATGGCGGTCTACCGCCTGCCGCTCAACGAGGTTGTTTTTGACTTCTATGACCGCTTGAAATCCATCAGCCGAGGCTATGCCAGCATGGACTATGTGCTGGATGATTTCTCTGACGGTGATCTGGTGAAGTTGCAAATCCTCGTCAATCAGGAGCCGCTCGATGCGCTCTCGATGATCGTGCACCGCACACAGGCCGAGCGCCGTGGCCGTCAGCTTTGTGAGCGCCTGAAAGACCTGATCCCGCGCCAGATGTTCAAGGTTGCTATTCAGGCCGCCATTGGCGGCAAGATTATTGCACGGGAGGACGTTTCGGCCCTGCGCAAGGACGTGACGGCGAAATGCTACGGCGGCGACGTGTCACGTAAGCGCAAGCTCCTCGACAAGCAAAAAGAGGGCAAGAAGAAGATGCGCCAGTACGGCAACGTCGAGATTCCACAGTCTGCTTTCATTGCGGCGCTGCGCATGAATGACGAGAAATAATATATCGTTAAATGTGATTGTTTATCAGCCATATTTCTTCTGCGGGGGCTTCTTTGCTGCGGCGGTTTTCTGTTCTGCCGCCAGCTTGGCCTTGTAATCTTTCTGATTGATAGGCCCGAGCGTTTTGACAAGGAAAGCGCGCACGGAAGCAATATCCGCATACCGCTGATCCGCTGTCATGCCGGCGCTATGCCCGCCATCGGTCCTGATCTTGAGGAGCGTTAGCGCGTTCGGATCTTCCTGGGTTTGCAGCGTTGCCGCCATTTTATAGCTGTGCCACGGCAGGACGCGGTCGTCGTTGGCGTCTGTCTTGATCAGCAGAGGCGGATGCTTGAAGCCTTTCTTGATGTTGTGCAGCGGGGAGTATTTTGCGGCGTTATTGAAGTCTTCTTTAATACCGGGATCGCCGTAGTCTGATTTCCAGCTAAACCCGTAATATGAGCCGATGTGGAAGCGGAACATATCGGCGACAGGCACTTCGGATATGACAGCGCCAAAAAGTTCCGGCCTTTGTATCATGGTTGCCAGTGTCAGCAATCCGCCATTGGATCCGCCCTGAATGGCAAGGCGTTTATTGGAAGTGTAATTGGTTTTGATCAGATGCTCGGCACAGGCGGCAAAGTCATCAAAGACGTTTTGCTTGTTTTCCTTGCGTCCATCGTCATACCACTTCTGACCGTATTCACCGCCGCCGCGGAGGTTGGCTTGAACGTAGATGCCGCCGGCACGCACCCATTGCGCAATCGAGGTGCTGAAGGCCGGCTCCATTGGAACATTGAATCCGCCGTAGCCGTAAAGCAGCGTTGCTGCCGTGCCATCAAGTTTTGTATCCGGATGGCGGATGACGGTCATGGGAACTTTTGTGCCGTCCTTGGACGTCGCCTGAATACGCTCGACAATGCAATCTTTCAGGTCGATTGGCGTGGTAGATTTTTTGTGGAGCGTCAGAGTGTTGGCGTTGGCGTCATATTTATAAATATTGCCGTTTTCCTTGAAGTTGTTATAGGTCAGGAGGCATGTTCCGTCAGACATGCGCTGCCCCATTGTGAATGAACTGAGCGGAGGGACGGGGGCGTCGTACAGATGCTGTCCCTTGAGATCAAATACTTTCAGAACCTCGCCGGTATCATGACTGTATGTGGCAAATAGCTTGTCCTGCCAGACAAAGACATCATTCAGCTGGTCTTCCTTGCTTTCGGGCAGGATTGTCTGCCATTTTTCCGGAGAGGGTTCGTTGATATCAAAGCTGATCAGCTTACTGTTATGTGCGCCAAGGTCTGTAACTGCATAAATCCTTCCGCCAATCTCGGCGACAGGCGATAGTACGCCTTGCTTGTGCGGAAAGATTTCGTGGAAAGGCTCATCGCTGCCAGCGGGGCGTGCGAGCAGGGCATTTTTGCCCGGAGTATTATCGCTGACATAAATCCATTCATGACTGCCGGATTCACCTTTTTCCTTGCTCAGGCGGAAATAGCTGGACTGGGTTTCAGATGTGCCGGGTGCATAGACAATTTTGTCGTCTTTGATCGGCGTCCCCATTTTGTGATAGAGAACGCTGGTGGATTTTGTGGCTTCATCACTCTGCGTGTAGTGAAATCCTTTTCCGTCACGATCCCACCTTACGGATGAACGAAAATTCTTATAGATGAGGCCAAGATCCTTGCCGGTTTCAACGTCCATGAAACGGAGCGTTTCCTTATCGCTGCCCGACACGCTCAGGCGATAGGCCATGGTTTTGCCATCACCCGTGACATATTTATCCACGATATTTGTCTTGCCGCTGGGGTCGATTTTCATCGGGTCAAGCAGCAGGCGTGCAGGAGCTCCATAGTCAGCAGAATCCTTTATATATAAGGACGGACGCGCCTCGCCAGGTTGTTGACGCCAGACAAGATATTTCTTGCCGTATCTGCCGGGCATGGATTCATACATACCGACCGAGCGGGCTTTATTGAAGAAATCCAGGGCCTGCGCTTCGGCACTTTTAGATGGACGCATATAGTCATCAAATTTCTTGTTCTCGCGGGCAACCCAGGCGGCCGTTTCGAGAGCGTCGAGTTTTTCCAGCGGGCGGAAAGGATCCCTGACGGTTACGCCATGCAGAACTTCCTGCGTATCGTCATGCGGCGGGTTAAGAGCCCGCTTCAGATCCTTCTCGGGGATATCCGAGGGCTTCCTGTTGTCGTTGGCGGCACGATAAAAAAAACGGCGGAGAGACTGGAGGGCTTTCATTTTTTGGCACCTAAATTTGTTCGAGTGTGAATACTTAGACATAACGTTAGGGCATCTGTGTGAAGAACATAAATCATGGTTTGATACATGTCCTGTTGCAAGAGTTTTTTCTGACCTGCGTCTAAAGAAATCACGCAGAATTTTTGTGAGAATCGATTCCGGATCAGTGAAGAATCAGTAAATAAAAGCTTGGTTATTCCACTTTTTTTTGTGCGACGCATCACGATTTCTGGTTATTCTTATCCACAAAAATGCAAAAAAGCGCATAAAACAGGCCAAAACAGCTGTTTTTTGCAAAATTGTTGTTGCGGAACCTTATGAATCTGTCATGAATCGTTTAACGGCAAACTTGATGTATGATTCTGGGGAGTGCTGGTTTTACAGGCATAAACCGCATATTTTGAGCGCCGGCGTTCAACCACTAACGAAGTGAGTTTATAAAATGGCTAAATCAACATTGGCACCAACCGTTACTCTGAAGATCATTGGCGTTGACCTTGCTGAAAAGCATGAAATGTCCAAAAAAGCAATGAACACCATTCTGGATGACCTGGTCGCTTCCCTCGTGAAGAACCTCAAAAAAGGCAACCGTATCCGTATGGCCGGTCTCGGCATCCTGCAAGTGCGCAAACGCGCTGCACGCATGGGCCGCAACCCCGCCACCGGCGAAGCGATCAAAATTCCTGCAAAGAAGAAGATCGCTTTCCGCGCTGCTAAAGAACTCAAAGAAGCAGTCGGCAAGTAATTTTAAGCCTTTATAAGGCTTAAACGCAAAAACCCGCTCCAGCAATGGGGCGGGTTTTTTTGTTATATTTTCTGAGCGGTTAGGAAGTAATTCACGCCGATATCTGTTTTACTGATGCCGAATTCGCGCCTGAACGGATTATAAACGAGGCCGCTGATATCCGTTACCTCAAACCCGTGACGTTCCAGCGGGCGGGCAAGTTCCGAAGGGCGGACAAATTTTTTCCAGTCATGTGTTCCTGCCGGCACCCAGCGGAGGATATATTCCGCCGCGACAATGCCCAGCAGATAAGATTTCGGTGTGCGGTTGAGTGTCGAGAAAACCAGCAGGCCATTCTTCTTGACCAGTTTGCAGCAAGCTGTAATGAAGAGGTCCGGGTCTGCGACGTGCTCGACAATCTCCAGTGCAGTCACGATATCGAAAGTTTTACCTGTCGAGGCCAGCCTTTCGACAGGCGTAGCCAGATAGTCGATTGACAGGTCGTGCTGCTTTGCGTGTTCCTTCGCAATCTTTATATTCTCAGCGCCTGCATCAATGCCGGTTATATCCGCGCCAAGGCGGCAGAGCGGCTCTGTCACCAGCCCGCCGCCGCAACCTACATCAAGCATGCGCAGTCCTTTGAAAGGGGAGAAGCTGGCCTCATCGCGCTTGAAGTTCTCGCATATATGTTTCTTGAGATATCCGAGACGTACCGGATTGAGCCGGTGTAATGGTTTTAATGGACCAGATTCATCCCACCATTGTTCCGCCAACGCATTGAACTGCTTCACTTCTGCAGAATCGATTGTGCTGCGTGAAGATTTCTTTTGAGATTTTGCAGCATTTTTTTTCATAGCGGCAACCCTTTCAGCTCTTTGGTTTTAAACGATTTTTTTGGGGATGCAATGCCCCATTAATGAAGCATTAATACCATAAATAATTTCCTTAACCAATTTTTCATAGGTCATGCGTATTCTCGATATTGGGGAAACTGATTAAGACAAATATCGGGGGATATTATGGACACACCTATAGGCAGCACAGGAAGTTCGGGAGGCAACGAAACACCCGATACTATTTCACTCAATGCACTGCGCGGTCAGGCTTTATTGCGTCTTGCGGGTGTACACGAACGTCTGGAGAGCAAAGGGGTGGGAGCTGCTTTTCTGCGCGCCGCCAAGCCAGACTTTTTAGGGGATATGGGGTTTTTGAGCAGTCTGATCATGCACGCTATTATCGGCGGCCCTTTGGCAGATTTTCTGGAGGAGCACATGCCCTTCAGTTTAGATATGATGGATCGGTTTAACAGTGTGTCCAGTCATATATCGGCTTTGGGTGGCCTGGAGGGGACGTCGCTCGTGCAGGATACCGAAGCAACCCGCAACCGCAGCTTCCGCATGTCCTTTTACCCGGAAGGCCGCCGCAAGTCCGCGATGAAGGATGCCAAGATGAGCCGCAAGTTCAATCTGGTTTCCGCCAACCAGAACGGCAGGTTTTCTTTTGATGTACAGGCAGAGCTGGCTTGCATGTTTGAAATCATAGACATGATAGACACGCTGGAAAAGCAGGGCGTCAAGGAAATGCGCATTGACAATAGCCAGTCAGTCTACAGCATCCTTAAGCAAATTACGCATACGCGGGGCAAGGGTCTTGAGAAAGCGCCGCCAGCCCGGATGAAGATAGCGGTATAGGCTATTTGATTTATGGATTATTAGGTCAAACGGCGTTGCGCTTTGATGTGCCCTATGGCATCCTGACATCAGGGTATAGGCTTATTTCGGGGCCACATGGAAGATTTCAACTCATCGCTGGTGCGTGAAAAGATTATTTTTACCGAAGGCGAGATCGGTGAGAATGGCGAAAAAGAGCCTGTAGTCATCCGCAGCAATAGAATCTTTTTAAAAATGGGGTCGGGCGCTGATGCCGAGAAAATAGTGATCCGTGCGCAGAATATGCACACGACCCTGCGCATCGCCGCCAAGATACTGAGCGCTTATTATAAAAGCGGACCGCTTCTGTCGCGTGATACGCCCTTTGAGTGGGAGGGGCAATGGCAGGAGTCGTTATCGAGCTATGAGAAAGAGTTTAATCCCAAGATATGGTGCGCCATCTATGCCAATGGTAAATCAGTTTACAAGACGATAACGTCGCCCTTTGTGGATGTCATTGAGAAATGTGCGCTGCTCACGTTGGACAATTACGACACGACGATGGAAGTGACGGAAAGCGCCTTGAAGAGGATTGGTCATGCGATGCGGATCAATCATGCGTCCAGCGTTGCGGCTGTTTTCACGGACAGCGGAGACAGCATGCGCTGCGGCATCATTCACCGAAGTGACAAAAAGGATATGGCTTTCAATTTTACCGCCGTCAACGGTCAGCAGTCCACGCGTATCGTGCAATCTTTTGGTGCGACGGCGGCTTATCTCGAGGCTTTTAATCTGCGCTTCATGATTCATATGCTGCGTGACAAGATACGCATGGGGGAGGCGAAGAAAGTCTCGCCTGAAAACAACCAGATCCGCGCGGCCATCATCAGGCAGGGCGCGATCAACCGGGCCATCCTCTCGTTTGAGGAAGTCTATGGTGTCAAATACCGTCCGTCAAAACCGGATTTCTTTTCCGATATCTGATTAAAACTGCCTGAGGATAAAGCCGTGGGCAAAGTAGCCGGCGACCAGCAGCGCAAATCCTGATGCATAAAGTCCCCAGAAGCTGAATTGCAGCTTATCTGCCAGCAGGAAGGGCACGAAGAACAATAGGGACATAGGCACGGCTACGAGGATGCTTTTTGCGAAGCGGACGCTGGCGACAGGGTCGTGGTATTCGGCGTAGGAAAACAGCAAAACAAGCATCGTGCCGAGCGGCAGGGCAATGATAAATCCCGCCAGATCCGGCTTTTTATTGGACAGCCAGGACGCAAAAGCGATGACACAGGCGGAAATGGCGATTTTCAGGATGGAAAAGAACATATGGCCTTGCCTCTTGGATTAATGCGGTTGTTCGTATATGTTAGCCTCTCACAACAATGAAAAGAAGAAAAAAGTGACCCATTTAGTGCGTATCGACGAGCGTTCCGTTAAGCGGTTGAAACTTGGTTATCCCTGGGTGTTCCGCTCCGAAGTCATTAATGCGCGGGAATCGTCCGCGTTGACGCCCGGGCAACTCGTAGACTTTGTCCGCGATAAGGGCGACTTTGTGGCGCGCGGCTTTTTTAACCCAAAGCCGCAACTGGTTGGACGGGTGATGACGCTACACCCAACGCAGAAGGTTGACGGGAATTTCGTTTTTCATCTGATCGATGTCGCGATGAAACTGCGCGATAAACTATACAGCCTGCCGTTTTACCGTCTGATCCATGCCGAAAGCGACGGTCTGCCGGGATTGATAGTCGACCGTTATGGCGATGTCGTCGTCTGTCAGGTGAATACGGCAGGCATGGATGTGCTTTACCCGCATGTTGAAGCGGCTCTCAAAAAGCTTATCAAACCGCGCGTCATCATCTTAAAGAACGATACGCCCGCGCGGGAACTGGAGGTTCTTGAACAGGTTGTCCGCGTTGCAGAAGGCAGTGCGCCCGAAGAGGCGATCCAGATCATAGAGAATGATACGCAGTTTCATGTTGATGTCATGGGCGGTCAGAAGACCGGATGGTTTTTTGATCAGCGCGAAAACCGCGCATGGGTTGCAACGCTTGCAAAGGGCGGGGCGATGATTGATGTGTTTTGCCACACCGGCGGCTTTGGCGTGACGGCGGCAAAGTCTGGTGCGGAGAATATCACTTTTGTTGATAGCTCCGAGGCTGCGCTGGATATGGTCCGGAAAAATGCGGCTCTCAATGGCGTTGAGAAAAAATGCCAGGTGATCGAGGGTAAAGCTTTCGATGTCATGGAGAAGCTTGCGGCGACAAAGAAGAAATACGACGTTGTTGTCGTTGACCCGCCCGCTTTTATCAAGTCGCGCAAGGATATGTCAGCGGGAATGAAGGGCTATAACAAGCTCGCCCGTCTGGCGGCGCCGCTGGTGCAGAAAAACGGCTATCTTTTCTTTGCCTCCTGTTCGCATCATGCGGGCGTGGCCGAGCTATCTGAGTCCGTGGCGGAAGGGCTTGCCAAAGAGGGTAGGGTTTTTCAAATCATCAAAACGTCGGGCGCTGCGCCTGACCATCCCGTCCACCCGCAACTGCCGGAAACGGGATACCTTAAGGGGCTAACCTTCCGGTTTCTGGACTAATCTGCTGATTGTTAAGCCAGAATGCGCTTCCTGTTGCCTTCACAGGCAGCTGCGTGGCGATGAACTGCGTCAGCTCGTTCAATGCCGTTTCAAACCCGAACGGCGGATTGATAATGATGATGCCGGAACCATACATGCCGAAAGACTCCTGCGCCGGTGCTTCGCGCCCGGTATTTATTTTTGCTTCAAGGCGAATTTCACTGATCAGCATGTCCTTGATATCTGTTTTGCGCAAAGACAGTAACATCTGCTCGTGCAGCCCTGCGCTGAGCATCGGGTACCAGATCATGAATTGCCCCTGCGGCCATTTCTTGAAAGCCTGCAGTAATTGCTTGGGCAGTTCAGCATACTCGGATTTGATCTCATAACTGGGGTCGACCAGCACCAGTCCCCGCCGTTCAGCGAAAGGCACCTGGCTGATCAGATATTGAAAGCCGTCTTCTTTTTCGATCTTGACGTTCTTTGCGCCTGTGAAGCTGGCCTGCAGTTCAGCATATTCCCCAGGGTGTCGTTCAATGAGCAGAAGCCGGTCCGTATTGCGCATCAGGTGATGGGCGATTTTGGCGGAGCCGGGATATATTTTCAGCTCATCGCCTTCGTTAAATGACGCCACGATTTTTAGGTAATCAGCGAGAGGTGACGGTTCAGAGCGCTTCACCCAGAAAGGCAACACACCGCTGTTGAACTCGCCGATCTTTTGCGCCTCGGCGCTGCCAAGATCATACAGTCCGCGCCCGGCATGCGTGTCCATGAAGGCAAACTTTTGCGGTTTTAACGCGAGCACTTGCAAAAGCTTGACCAGTATGGCGTGCTTCTGCACGTCAGCGAAGTTTCCGGCATGATAGATGTGTTGATAGCTCAGCATGACATCTCCAAAAGAAAAAACCCTCGGCGTTCCCGAGGGTTTTTGCCCCCTCGATATGATGAGGGCTTTTCCGGCAGCTTAATGCTTATACAGCTTTGAGATTGACTGCGGTCATGCGGCCTTCGCGGTCGGGAGCGAGATCGTAGCTCACCTTCTGACCTTCGTTCAGACCTTTCATGCCTGACTTTTCGACAGCCGAGATGTGAACAAACACATCACTGCCACCGCCATCAGGAACGATGAAACCAAAACCTTTTTTGTTGTTAAACCACTTCACGGTACCGCTAGCCATTCACGTATCTCCTAGGTGTTAGTTATTAAAAGAAGCCACACTATATTTGTAAGCGATTTTAGGCGATACAGCAAGATGATAGGCGAATATATGTAAACAAATCACACATATAGTCGGGTTAAGTCATCTTATGTGCACCATGATTTGTACCTTTCGCCATGATAGGGGATGCTGGAGAGAGGCTTAATAGCCAGAAGTAGTCAGGTACTTTTTGCCCGCGGGTGCGCTTTATCATAGATGGCGAGCAACTGCGCGTTGTCAAAATCCGTGTAGCGCTGCGTCGTAGAGACGGAAGCGTGTCCTAACAACTCCTGAATAGTGCGCAGGTCGCCGCCGTTGACGAGGATGTGCGTGGCGAAGCTATGGCGCAGGGCATGCGGCGTCAGGCTTTCGGGCAGGTTGAGTTGATTGCGGAGGATACGAAGCTGCCGCTGCGCCACGCCCTGATTGAGCCGCTTGCCTTGGCTGCCGAGAAACAGGGGCGTTTCTTTTTCAAACGGTTTTGGGCATTGCGCGATATATTCCTCGATCATCTTCTGCACAATATCCATGACGGGCACAAGCCGTTCCTTGCTGCCTTTGCCGATGACGCGCACTTCATTCTGTTGCGGACGGTTGCCGTAGTTGAGCTGCAGGGCTTCGTCAATGCGCAGGCCGCAGCCATACAATAAAGTGAAAAGAGCGCGGTCGCGGTAGGCGATCCAGGTGTCCTGATGGCCGATGCCTGCGAGATTGCGTGTGAGGGTTTTTGCCTGTTCGACCGGCAACGCGCGCGGCAGTTTGTGTGGCAGTTTCGGTGTGCGCACGCCCCCGATTGCCGCGTTATGCAAGAAACCCTGTTTGTCGAGCCACTTCAAAAAGCTGCGGATGCTGGAGAGTTGGCGCGCGCGGGTGGCATTGCTCGCGCCCGCCGCCATGCGCTGAGTAAGCCCACTCCTGAAATGCCGCAGCGATGTTGAGCCATGGTCGTCCATAGCAGG
>PLXM01000109.1 GCA_003153235.1 Rhodospirillales bacterium | reverse complement strand
TCCTATTATAATACTGCGACATCTATTAACCATAATTAATTATTGTATATTTATTAATGATTTCAGATAGTTGCTAATAATATAAAGTGGCGATCAAGGTCATAACTGTCGTAAATTGGTTATAGAACATGTCATTTATACTTTTAATTTTTCTGCTTAATTCTGCTTACGGGCCAGGTGATTCTTTTTTAAGGTGATTCGAGGCTTTTTTACGGACACCGGGCCCAGTCAACGATGATTTTTTGCGTGCAGAAAATCTGCGCCAGAATCTACAGAACCTTCAATGCTTATAATTTTCTCATTAGCAAAAATAATGTTTATATAATGGGCATCACACCCGATAGACAGTGATTTTATAGGTTCCCGCAAGCCCTGGATATTCAGTTTTGATAGTATGTATTTTTTATTGAGATAATCGGGCAATCTGTTTTTACCCAATTTAAACAAGTCTATGTAGTACTCGTCAGGTGCGTGATATGTGTCAGGCACAAATTCGGGTCTTTTACTAAACTCTATATAAAGATCATTGTGTTCATAAGTATGTTCAGCATCAGGTACAGCGTGGCGAAGGGTTTCAGTAACAGGAGAAAAGCATGACCGTGATTATCACCGAGCCAACCGACCGTCCGACCAAATCCGACATCATCAGGGCGGTCAATCATTCAAAGTCCGCAGAAATACTCCTTTTCAACTCAATGAGTTCGATGACTGATAGAAGCCGCGCATTGAAAATCTTGAACGATGCTGTCCAAAATGGTTCCATTGTGATTTACCTGAAATAGAACAACAACCATTATCTATATCACAGCATGTCTCACAGTTCACCAGCATGACCGCACTCGTTGAGACAGCTATTTCAGAGTATGCCAAGCATGTTCTACAGTGTTCGCGTATGCACCAGAGTGTTGCGACTGTGAGTAAGAATCGTACCGCATATGATGATGAGTAGATAAGCATCTCGCCGCTTCCAACATTTCATTCTGAATGGCTTGTAATGCCCTCTGAATATAACTATATCAGGAAAGACTTGTGCTGGAGGCTCTAAGCTAAGATTTTTTGTAAATTCGCTACCAAGTTCAACCAAAACAGAGCGTACTCTATTTTCAAACTTCTTAGAATCAGTGAATACAGTTTTTCTTACTTCCAAAGTAAGTTTTTGGACAACCTTATAGACCGCGCCCAGCCCACTGCTTCTTATTGTAGGCGACTCGATGGCTACCATGCGTTTTGACACAGAATCTCGTTCGTCAATCTGTTCGTTGAACGCGCTTGTTCGTGAGTATAGTTATGTAATATTAAGTATAGAAAGTCTATATTTATCAATGATGTTTACAAAAACACTCGACTTCGTAATGCGGGGGTCGTAGGTTCGAATCCTATCAACGGCACCATTCTCGGTAAAGTCTATTTTGTTAGCCTTTTAACCTCAAGGAGATCACCACTGTGAAAAAAACCATATTCGTTCTTGCTCTCGTTCTCGCCATCCTAGCCGGCGGCTACATGCTGATCACACCTGCAGCGGCGCAAAGCCATGCAGATATATGCCAGGCTAACTACGATCAATGCATAAAAGGCTGTGATGGCGCGACATCCTGCAGCAACCAATGCCAGGTCAACAAAGACGGCTGTAACGGCCAGGGCCAATAAATGAAAAACATGCAAGTTTTGAAACTGAAAGGAATCCTGCAGATGACCAGAATCATCAGGATCACTGTCCTAGCAATTTCGCTTGCCGCGTCTGTGCTTGCCTTGAGCGGGTGCGACCTTGCCTGCCTGGCGCGCACAGGGCATATAAATCACCCCTGTTATGATGCGCAGGGCCACTCTTATCAGTGCGCGTGCGGGGAATAATCCTCATGACCAACAGGAGAATTATCATGACGAGAATTATCAGAGTCACAGTTCTTGGCATCGCCTTCGCGGGGATAGCCCTGACCCTGAGTGCTTGCGGCGACGCGTACTGTTTAATGCAGGGTAAGACCGTACAGACCAGGAACAACCCTGATGGAACAATGGATCGCGAACCTGGTCATTTTTATTGTGGATGATCGGCCCAATATAGCCACTGCCTTAGTTATATTGCCATGAAGTTTAATGATACACGGATTCAAGTAACCGGAGAAAGTAAATGAAATATTATAACGTGTTGGACACCCATCTCGGCCGTTGCCAAAAATGTGTGAGAACATCATTTCTGGTTATGCTTGCGACGGGTTTCTTGGCTTTAGCCGTTACAGCCATGACAAATTCCCTGCATCTGATCATAGCCGTCGATGTTCTGGCGGTTTGTTCTGCGGGGCTGTGGTTCACGCATCTTGCGGCATTTGCTCTGAGAGCGGTACGGAACGCGAGAATATCGAAGGGAACCGCGCCTCGGGAAGATTGTCGTTCTGATCTTTCTCTCGGAACACGCCGCCAATTTATTTATACTTTCGCCAAGAGTTTTATGTTTGCGATGATGGCCACGGCTTTGCCCATCCGAAGCGTATTTGCTGCGGATTGTCCGTGTAAAGCGCCACTGAAGTGCTGCTGGGATTATACAGGACAAGTTTATGTGTGTGCGGCATCCGATGCCGTTTGCTGCACAGGAAAAAACCCTTGGTCTTGCCCGAGCGGCCATAACTGCCTGGGCGACAGCGGTGATTGCAATTGATATTCTTAGTTTTAAATGGAGGTCAAAAATGGCATTTTTAAAAATAAGCAAGGCGTTTGCAACTTTTGCGCTGCTTTCTATCCTGCTCACTGTCATCGCTCCCAGTTTGGCGCAGGCTGAAACTTCGCCACTCGCAAAATTCAAGGGTGTCTGGGTCGTAAAAGACACTGTGGTCGTGATGGTAACTGTCAGCAAAACCCCCGACGGTTGGAAAGTGACCGCTCAGAATGATGAGGATGCGGTGGTAGATGAAGTCAACGCGTATCATTTGCTGGTTCACTCAACCACGAGAAATGGGACAATACAAAATTATTACTCGCTTGCCCTTACCGGTGATGACTCCGCCATGGAAGAATTCTATCAGACAAACAATGGGCAGCGGTCGGCGATGATGGAACAGCATATGAACCTCGTTCGGAAGCCACAATAATACGGAGGAGCACCGTTCTGCTTCATATAACAAAGGATATAAAAATGAAGAAAGCATCTATGTTAGCCGTACTATCTGCCCTCATCTTCTCTGCGTTTACCCTGACTGGATGTGGCATCACGCCCTATCTTCAACCCTGCACGCTGACAAATGGTGATCACGGAACCCAAAATATCTTCGGAGAATGCTACCGCGATAGAAATCAATAAGATTGTCAGAAAATTGCAAGATTTATATCCGATTCAAATCGCATTTTGTATTCTAGCAATATCCTTGATTGCTTCATGTCCGGCGTTTGCCTCAGTAGGCTGTAGTGCATTTTATGGCAGGGCAGACGATCAGACAAAGGGCGAAGGTGGGTCTCGCGTGGGCGCTGGGTTTAATAAGGGTGATGCGCTCACGGTAACAATACATGAAGACCCAAGCCAGATGAAGGCGACAGTTAATCTGCTGCAATATGCCTTACCAGACGGCCCCTTTCACGCGCTCGTAAAAGATACGTCTGACAGTTTTACTTACATGGTTCCGGAGAACACTAGTGATTTTATCTATCTGAATTTTGGCGGACTGTTTAAGGGAATGATCGTAACATGGAGTTGTGTGCCAGTGACCAAGTCCTAAACTACACAGCACCCTTCACATTAAACGGCAACGTCTTTGACAGTGAATCCACCACCACACGTTGACCAGCATTACCCAGCAACCCGATATAACGCATGGTCGTCTTGATGTCTTTATGACCCACCAGTTCTCTGATGCCAAGAGGATTGCTTCCACCCTGTGCAAGATCGGCCTTTTTGTACTTTCTTTTTTGAAGATTTCCTTTTTTTCAGCGTCTGTACTCGCACCTTGCAGCGAGCATGCACGGACGAAAAGAAATCCAGTTCATTCTGCCGCTGAGAGTTTAACTTACAGCTTTGTATTGAACTAAATTATCGCAGTTGAGGATACATTCTGCGACGCCGTGAAAACAATATGGTAATATTTTGTAATGCGGGGGTCGTAGGTTCGAATCCTATCAACGGCGCCATTTTCCTAACTCATTGTCTTTAACTTCATTCACCATGTCAGCTTAAAGAGTAAGAAGGAACGCGCAGGTATTTACTGCGTTGGGTTATTACCTGCTTAAAAAGTTAACCAATGAGCTTACAATGAAAACACTTACCGGATTCACGTCGGGGCAGTAAGCGAGGATTTTTGTGATAGCACATCCAGCACCCTCAGCGGTGTTTCTGACGCCAGAAATACAAGATATTGCCGAATCCCTCCTTCTGCCGAATGAGAACGTTATTCATTTAGCCTCTATTAGCCCCTTTATATACTGGAAATCGGTGTTAGTCGCAGTGGGGGCATTTTTCGCGCTCTTCTTCTCTATAAATCTTGCAGTCTATTTCTTGATTATTAGTCTTGGACTATTCCTGATGGCCTTTAGCACCAGGAAATATTTCTTATTAATGGCAACAGACCAGCGTCTGCTGATCAGATGCGGCATAATTAATCTAGAAGTTATTCAATTTGGGTACGACGCTATCGAAAGCATAGAACTTTCCAGTATGCTGCTGGGACAAATTTTTGGTTATAGCAGCGTCATTATCTCAGGAACAGGGAAAAGAAGCATAGCTATTCCATACATTGAAAATGCAATCATCTTTGAAGATACCGTGACGCAAAAGAGTCTCGAGAAGAAAAAAACATCTTAGGCTAAACTTCTGTGAAAGACTTTCCTACATGCCCAAGGGGATTTCTGGATAGGATGCTCGCTCCAAAAGTATAAGAACTTACCCGGGTTTCGACCGTTGGCTAATCTAATCACTTTTTTATTTCTTAATTAATCATATTTACCAAGGATCACATCATGCCCCTAGCTGCATTCATCCAAGAAAATTCCCCTGAAATAATCCGTGAGTGGGAAAGCTTCGCGCGGAGCCTGACACCCTCTTCCGACGATATGACCCCTCTTGCCCTCCGTAACCACATTCAAGAAATACTTTCGTTCATCATCACGGACATGAAAAGCTCTCAAACCGGCGCTGAGCAAATACAAAAGTCTCATGGAGAAGGACCACAGCACGACAAGACCAAGCCTAGCGCAGCACAGACCCATGCCGCCTTGCGCTTAGCTGGTGGCTTTAATCTGGACCAGATGGTTTCCGAGTACCGCGCTTTACGTGCCAGCGTGATAAAACTCTGGAGCATACAACAGAAAGAAGTCACCATCACCGACCTGCAAGATTTGACGAGATTTAACGAAGCCATTGATCAGGCACTCACGGAATCGATCAGCCATTACGCAAAAAAACTTTCTGCTTCTAAAAATATGTTCCTGGGCATCCTGACGCATGATCTTCGTAATCCACTTTCTACCGTGCTGATGTCTGCCCAGCTCCTTCCGAAGATAGGAGATATTAATGAAAGGCAAGGCGTGCTTGTTGATCAAATTATTGACAGCTCAGCGCGTATTGATGAAATCGTCTCTCACCTGCTGGACATTACACGCGCACGGTTCGGCTCAGGTCTCCCTGTGCTCAGGGCTCCCATGGATATGGCCTTTGTAGGCCGGCAACTGGTCGATGAAGCCAGGACCGGGCACCCGGATCGTAAGTTTGAACTTGATATTTCAGGACAAACCGAAGGGGAATGGGATAAGGCGCGTATCGGACAAGTCTTCTCTAACCTGATCGGCAATGCGGTGCAGTATAGCTTTAAGGACACACCCATTAATATCGCTATAAAAGGCGGCGCAAAAGAAGTCGTCTTGTCAGTGCATAATGAAGGCGTTCCGATCCCCTCGGACAAGATCGCGAGAATATTCGACTCACTGATCCGCGTAACAGCAGAAGATAAAGAACATAATAAAGGACAAACGACAAATCTGGGGTTGGGACTTTTCATTACCAAGGAGATTGTAGCGGCTCATGGCGGCTTACTCGATGTAGCCTCGTCTGAAAAAAGCGGCACAACCTTTACCGCGCATTTTCCACTCAAGGAGCCTTCTGCCACAGAAACAATACTCCCTTTTAAAACAGTGAATGGTTATGCTCGCCAACTTCAGGGGGGGGGCTGAATATATGACAACTAATAAGAAAGCTTCCTCGAAAGACTTCCCCATCGTCTGCGTTGGTGGCTCGGCTGGCGGTCTTGACGCCTATATTGAGTTGCTGAAAAATCTGCCGGACGATATGGGTGTTGCCATTGTTATCGTTAATCACGTGAGGACCATGCCCACAATGCTCCATCAGGTTCTTCCCCGTTTCTCAAAAATGCCTGTGAAGCTGATCACGGAAAAGTTAAGCATTGAACCTAACCATGTTTTTATTATCCCGGCCAATCGGGACTTGCATGTTCTTGAGGGAGAATTTCGCCTGAAAGAAATATCAAAGCCCAGAGGGTGGCCTGACGTGATTACAGTTTTCCTGAAATCTCTGGCACAATACTGGAATGGACAGTTGGTTGCCGTCATTGTTTCGGGTCTGGATGGAGATGGCGCAAAAGCCTTGGGTGCCATCAAGCAGGTCGGCGGCATTACCATCGCACAGAAACCTGATACTGCCTCATCGCCGGAGATGCCAAACAGTGCAATAGAGAGCGGGAATATCGATTTTATTCTATCGCCTCAGGAGATCGCACAGCAACTTGTGCGAATTGCACATGCGTCTAAGGCCAACGCGGCATGAGATTCGACTGCGGACGCAGAAGTTCTTACATGTCAGCGAAAGCTTGTTATTCATGATGTGATCCATCATCCACATAACGAACCAATACAGACAAATTGCGAGCCCTGATATCAGGCCACGATGTCGGACAGACGTTTGGTAAGGCACTCACTGCTGCTGTTGCCATCGTCAAGACAAGAACAATAAGAATGACGCGTCACATGAGAGTTCTCCCATTCTTTGAACGGGTGTTTTAAGGGGCCGAAAAAGTTAATCTTCTTTAACTGCATCCTTCAGGCCGCCGATAGCATTCTGGACTTTGCCGGAAAACTTATCTCTTTTACCTTCCGCCTGCAGTTTTGCATCGCCCGTCAACTTTCCAGCAGCTTCTTTAACGGATCCCGCAGCTTGATTAGCAGAACCTTTGATACGATCTTTATCCATGGCACACTCCTTTTGTTGTTGATTAATATGCAGTTTAGTATTTATCACGTTATAACCGAATGGTTTCTTATAAACTTGCAGAGAGCTAACAGATCTTACCCCTCATCAGTTCCCGCTCTCTTTAGGGTCAGGGCGGCATGAACCTCAGCCGGCTGGAACCAAGTTGTGACCGTTGTGTTGGTGGTCAAAGACCCATTCAAGGAGGAAACAAAAATGGATTGGGGACGTGGAATTCTACTTTGGGTAATTGGTATACCGATACCTGTCATTATTCTACTGGCATTATTCTGGCACCACTGAAATCACTTAAATGTTTAATGGTTTTAGCTATAGAGGAAAGGTGCGGGCATGAGTAACAGTCTAGATGTAGATCCTAAAACACTTGCTCATTGCCGGCTATGTTCAGAGCCAATGTACTGCATTTACGACAGCGCGTTACGAGATTATTGCTATGCATGCCTGCTTGATGTTCCTATGGACAATGTTGAAGAGGCATCCACTTGGACTCCTTTGAGTGCCTGACAAGTTAGTCTTTGAACACAAACTTTATGAAAGGAACTCTCTATGAATGATGATAAAAAATACCAGCCTCATACTGGAGAAGGCCAAATTAGTTCAGAAACATCTAAAGAGCTCTCTCGACAACGTACTGCCAAAGGAAAGTCAAAGCAGCAGCAGTACCCCTCCGAGGATAAAAGAAAGATGGCGCGTAAGGAGCATACCAATGGCTCTACTCCAAAAAGCCGGTTATGATAAGAACATTGTATGCCGGGTTAAAGAAAGATAGCTCGAGCGAGAGGGGCGCAGTTCTTTTTGTCAAATGCCGTAGCCAGGTTAATAATCTCCGTTACAAAATAAAATATTCAGCAATTAATGTCCACTTTATGTTCCTGACGGCAATATTGAAGAAGCGTACGGGCCTGGTTTCTTCGAACGTCCAACGTGTTTTATCTTTGACTGCAAACTTTTTGTTTTTAACTATGATATAGGTCCCCCGACAGGCCTTCGTCCGCTCTGTATTGAACTAAATTATGCGAGTTGATGATAAAGCCTGTCACACTGGGTCGCGGTATGGTAATATTTCGTAATACGGGGTCGGAAGTTCGAATCCTATCAACTGCGCCAACCCACTCTCGCCGATCTTCCGGCGGAAGTCGTTGGACATAGCATCTTATCCTGCAACTTTTCTGCGCATTGCACCTTTATTTTATCCATGACATGCTATGTTAGATGCCGATAAGCGGCTCACATCTCAAAGTTTCTATCGAAAGGCAAAAATATATGACTTCAAAAATGAAATATCTATTGGTATCAACCGCATTTCTGGCTTGTGTATCGCAGGCATCACCTTCCTATAGCGACACGGTTGTGCACGAAACCGTTACAGAAACACCTGCTCAAACGATTATAAAAGATACCGCTACCACGGAACAGCCCGGCTCAGTGGTTAAAACGGAGACAATCAAATCCGGGGAACAACACATTATCTCCGGCAGGGGCGAGCGCACTCTCAGATTCTCGGATTTTGATCTGAACCACGACGGTGTCCTCTCCATGGACGAAGTCGCCCAGAAAATGTTCAGGATATACGATCTCGACGGCAACGGCGTGATTGATAACAAGGAGTATGAACAACACACGGTCATTACCTTCACACCCGAAGAGAAGACAACGATTACGTCATATAGCGATGAAAGCCCGGATGGAACGAAATATACACGTGAGAGCTTTATGAAAGAGTCCCGGCTGGCGGGTCTTACTTCCGTCAAGCAAGGCCTTTCGCCACATGAGTTTCTCGGCCGCGACTTTGTCTCTGTTGATGTGAATCACGATCATGGCATCGACGTGAAGGAATGGCGGGGCACTTATATCGCCAGCCTTGACAAGAAAAATAAAGAAAACGCTGAAACGAACAAATAAATCGAGATCGACCTATAAAAATGCGCTATCCTCGGATAGCGCATTTTTTTATCTTTACGGTTTTTGGCCCTATCATAGAGACGACCTTTAGGGCCGACTGCCTCGCTACACCATTACCTATCGATGGCACATCTATTAAACCTCCAGCTATGGCCTGATCATGCTTGTCAAAAAAACTAGTTTTCCTTTTGTCTTTCTCTTTACGCTGCTTGCCATTTTTACATTAGCTTTTGCCGCCACCGCACATGCATCTGCGATCAACGACTGCATCGACGCCTGCTTCAGCGGTTTCGGCTGTGCCACGAGTGAGTCAAGCGGCATCAACACCTACGACTGTCAGAGCGGGCGCGACCGCTGCGTCGCACAATGCAATAAAAACGTGGATCAGGGCGAAGAAGCGCCGCCCGTGACAGGCGCTTATGGTGCGATCGCCTATGACAAAAAAACCGGCGCCTGGGGCATGGCTGATGCGTCGCAGGACAAAAAGAGCGCAAAAGAGAGTGCCCTTGGTTACTGCAAAAAGAAGGGTGACGATTGCGAAATTGTCGAGAGCTTCTCGAAAAGCTGCGCGGCAATCGCGGCCGGCACGGGCAACCGGCTCGGCTGGGCAGTGAATGACGATGCAAAACAGGCGGGGCTTGATGCTATCAAGAAATGCGGCGAGTACGGAAAGAACGGCGATAACAGCCGCTGTTTCCTGCAGCTTTACCATTGCTATAGTGAATAAAAATATACCGAAAAACAGCTGAAAATATGCGCTTTTCAGGAGAGATGTGTTCTGTTATCATCCGCCAGCTTTGAGATGGACAGGTGGCCGAGTGGTTGAAGGCGCTAGTCTCGAAAACTAGTATAGGCGTAAGCCTATCGAGGGTTCGAATCCCTCCCTGTCCGCCAGTCTCGTTTAATTTAATTCCTTAACCAAGGTTCGCCGCACATTCTCATGACAACAAATATTCCGCAAGAAACGTGGGTCCCCTGCCCCGCACCAGCTGTTTCGGATACGATACGCTGGCGAGAGCCTCTATGGGACAAGCCAAACAAGCCCCGGGGCAAGCCTGATAAAATCGGCGAGCAGATGGTTACCGCAAAGTTGACAGCGATGGGTGAACTGGTTGAGCTTCAAGTTATTGATGTCAAGCGCCTCTCGCTTATAGACGGGGCAAAGGATGGGCCTTCCAAAATCAAAAAGGGTGATGTGATCCGCCGCAAGGTTTCATCCATCAAAATGGGCGGCTGCGAAAAATTATTACAGGGGGCATAATATGTTGATAGGAAGCATCATTTCTTTCAAAGAAGATAAAGGTTACGGCTTTATACGGCCTAAAGACGGCGGCGAAAATGTGTATGTGCACATCTCTGCCTTACAAGCCTCCGGCATCGATAAAGTAGAACCAGGCCAGCGTTTAACGTACGAGCTTTTTTCAAAAGATAATAAAATTTCAGCGGTAAACATTAAGTTACTGGAGTAGAAATTTTATAGGTAGACTAGACTCGCCGCCATCCGCCTGTAGTCTTGCTAACTTTTCTCTGAATATTTTGGACGGCGCAATCCATGACCAAAAAAAAGATCTCTACTGGTGTGGCACATAAAGTACCAGAGGACTTACGAAAGACGCTGACAGCTAACCCAGATGCGCTAACGGAGTGGGAGGATATTACACCGTTCGCGCGTAATGAGTGGATATGTTGGATTGAGTCTGCCAAAAAATTGGAAACAAGGAGTAGCGGATCGAAAGAACACGCACGGGGCTTATGGACGGAAAACGCAGGCCCTGCTGCTGACCCGGCTGCCCTCATCGTTGAACTCATGTAGGCTTGCTACTAACTTTTCTCTAGCGAAAGAATATTTCTATCAGACTACTTCCATCGCCATTTTTCATGCTATAAAAATAAAGGCTGCAGAATAATAAAAAATGCTGGATATCAAACAAAAATTCCCACGGCTTTATAAGCTACTTCTTTTTATAAGCGGTATAGGTATGGGCATATTCCTCATGTGGCTGCTAGCGTTCCTGATTATCAACTGGATTGTATCTTTATTTACCGGACACTCTTAGCCCAAACTCTTTTTCGGATTGGCGCGGGGTGTTGTGGACTGTACCTTGCCCTGCGCGCGCTGCTGGCTACAAAAATCCGCATAGGCCTCCGGCCCCGCTTTCCAAGACCTGTACACTTCGGCGAGGGACGCTGGCTTGCAGCCGGTATACCTGATCCAGCTGTCGGCATTTGAGTTTGTGCCGACGCACAACAGCTTGAACAGTTTCGGGTTTACTTTTTCAAGTGTGTCAGAATCTATCTTAATCAGCGGAGCAACGAGGCGCGAGAGAGGCTTCGGCAATTTCTCGTTAAATTTTGTCATGAGAGATACGGCAAGATACGGGACTTTCGGTGCATACTGCAGATGCTCGCCCATCGCCTCATTGACGCGCTCCAGCATGCCTCTCCAGTTCAGGGTTTCAGGCCCGGCGGCTTCAAGTATGCAATGGCTGGCCTCACTATCAGGTTCCACAAGACGCGCGACGCCAATCGCCACATCGCGGTTGAACACAGGCTGTTTCGCTTCATCCTTTGAAAAGGCCAGCATCGGCAGCTTCACAAGCTCTTCAAACAGAATATGGCCGCGGCCCGGCTCATACACATAGTTGGGACGGACGACAACCCAGTCGACATCGCGCTTTTTTGACAATGCATCTTCCACGGCTTTTTTGCTTTTGGGATACGGGAATGCGGCGGCTTTCTTCGAGGTGAGGAACCCTGTGGAAATCTGGATGAGCCGGATGGACTTTGCGGATTCTTTTTTCAATTCGCTGCAGGCTTCTATAATGGCGATCGGCGCTTTGACGTTGGTGTTACGCAAGATCGGGCTATCCGAGTCTGCCTCTATGCCCGCATTATTGACGATGGCGTCAATGCGGTAATCCTGCAATCTTTTCTTCCACACCGCACTGTCAAGATCGGTGTTCAGGTCTACTTTCATAAATTCGACGCCGGGATAACCTACTTCTTTTTTCGCTTTTTCTACGGACCTCACCGCACAAACAACCTGATGACCTGATGCAAGAAGCTCCTGCACCATCAGCGGGCCCAGAAAACCGGTGCCACCAACGACGAGCACCCGCTTGCGTCCAGGGTTGCTTTTCGCGGCGGTCATTTCCCGCACTGTCGGTGCACCGGCCAGCGGCGGGGCTTCGCTATCCCACTTCTCGCGCCACAAACTTTTAAGCCAGCGCTCAACATCAAAACCCGCATTGGCAAACACTGCGCCCAAAGCAGTATAAGGTCTTTGCTCCCGCGCATACGCCCTATAATCGATGAACGGGTCGCGCAGCGTTGTGAGATTGCCTGCTTTCATGTAGGCATCGAGGTTGGCGGGTGAAACACTCATATTCCGCTGCAATTCAGCCATATCGACCGCGTCAAAATTCCCGAGCGGCTGCAGCGGCAGTTTGGAATTGATATTCATCACGCCCTTCATCAGACCCAGCGGCATCAGTGCCGGGATCTGATGCCGGTCATCGATTTCCATGGCCTTCCTGATACCGTCTATATATTTCCCGTAGCGCATAGGCGTTGGACCGCCTGCCTTGTATACCGTGCCCGGCGTAACAAGATCGCGACGGTTGTTGTTCAGGTTCTGCATCATGCCGACCATGGCTTGTGTAAAATCTCCCAGCGCCAGCGGCTGCAGAATTCCCGCATGCTGGAAAGGCTTCAGCTTCACCGGCATCGAGGCGATAACTTCCATGCGGTAGTGTCCTGAGCCGGGAACAGTCATCATGCCCGCTTCAAGTACGGCACCATTGAGTTCTTTGTCATGCACAATCTGCTGGAGAGCGATGCGCGCCTGATCCTTGGACTTCCGATAGGTGTCCGATTTGTTGTTGGGTATGTGCGCATCAAGCGTCGACTGCTGGATAACCGGAATTTTTTTATCGGCGCAGGCATTAAAAAGCGCCACGGCCATCGTCGTGTTGACGCGGTAAGTGCGGTCCTGATCCTTGTCATCCGGTTTGGTTTCCGAATTTTTGGGCGTCACCATGACGCTGTTGACAACGCCGTCGATCTTGTAATTAGTGATCAGATTCTTCCAATACTGGCTGGAGAGCGCTTCATCCGAAGCAAGGTCGCACACCAGAACATGGTCCTCGGGCAGACCGGGATTCTTGGCCAGGGCATCCTGCTTTCGTGCCTCGTTCCGCGCAATGCCGAAAACTTCATAGCCTTCTTTTTGAAAAGCCTGAACAATATGTGACCCAACACCGTTGGCGGCAGTGACAAGAATTCTTTTCTGTTTCGCGCTCATAGGGTAACCGGCTTTTGTTATTAGGTAAAATAATGTAATAAACTAACATTAAATATATAATATGTCAAATAATTCTAAATTTATAATTTATTTCATATAGTTATCATATACCTATCCGAACATAGGCCCAAATATGAGTATGATAGATTCTTGAAAGAACAACGAGAACCTGATGGTAAAAAAGGCAAAAAAAGCAAAACGTAAGAAGAGAAAACCGGAATGGATCCGCTACGTTTTGCCGGTGCTGGTGGTTGCCGTGTTGATTGCTGTCCGACCGGTACCGGTCAGCCATGAAAAACTCCCCGCTCCTGTCCCCGTCGTCAATCACATCCACAAGCTGTTCCTGAAATACGAAGTCTATGCCGCAACTTTCAAATCTCTTAACTCCTCCCTGAAAATGGAGATTGATAACAAAAACTACAGCGTGGAGCTGGAAGCGACAACAGAAGGGTTTATCGGCAAGCTCTTCCCATGGAAAACATCGACCCGCACCACCGGTCGCGTGAGCGAGAAGGGCGCGCTGATTCCAACGCTGCACACAGAAACCAGCACCTGGCGTAAAAACGTCTCTGTCACAGAAACGCATTACGATGCGCAAGGAAAAGCCATGAAGATGACAGTACAGGACAACGACAAGCCTCCCGTCAGTATTGACATGGACAACAAGCTCACCGCCCATGCCGCCGATGTGCTGACGGGCATGGTCGCGCTCTTGCAAAATGCCGGCAACACACACAAATGCACCGGCTCATCTACAGTGTTCGACGGTAAGCGTCGCTTTGACATTACTCTCACAGACGATGGCAAAGAAATGCTGGTGCCTTCAAAATATGCGCATTTTGAAGGCGAGGCCATGCGGTGCATATTGAAGGTTGTTCCTGGCGACGGCTTCCAGCCGAAAGACCTGAAGCGCGGCTGGATGGTGATACAAAACTATACTGAATCGCGCAATAAACTTCCCACGCTCTGGCTTGCCAAAACGAAAGACAGTGACGACCAGACCGTTGTCGTGCGCATGGAAATTGCCAGCGCCTACGGCTCTGCTGTTGCCAATATCAGCGGAAACTGACTAGACCAGTGTATTCAGAATTGATTGTGTGGAATTGCCCGCACTACTGTCTGCGCTGCTGCCTACCAGCATCGAGTAAAAGCTGTTTGCAGACTGTGTTGCGCCGCCCGTGCCTGTACTGCTACCTGTGGGTTGTGCCGGGCCGCTGCTATTACCTGGATCAAGAGCAGAAAGAAGCTGGTTCAGTTGAGATGCACCGCCGGCAGAACCTTCGTGAGCGTGATGATGATGGTGAGGGCCTGCCACAGAGCCCTGCGTTGTCGGATCAGACGATGAGTCCTGGTCGTTCATCGCCTGTATTATATTTTGCGCTGATATACCGGAGGACGAAGACGAAGCCCCGCTGCAAGCCGTCGTGGCTGTACTCGCGCCAGTACCGGTTGTTGACGCGGAGGCGGGATTACTCATGTTCATAAGGCTGGAGATTAACTGCTGGATATCCATATCGGAATTCGAGCCCGACTGTGCACCTGATATGGACTGTGAATTCTGGCTTTGCTGCCGCTGGCCGTGAATCTGGCTATAGTAGCTGGAAAGGTTATCAATATTCTGGATCATGACTGTCTCCTTTAGATACACGTATCCGAAAGGTAGATATGCAATTACTATGCCTGAAATACCGGTATACTAACTGTCTGATATATCTTGCTTCTTATAGCCGCGAAATTATGCCGCAGGGCATAACTTTCCCCGCACAGTACACGGTTTATGTCATGACCGGATTAAAATGCCTATAGACTAACGAGCAGACATGGCACGCAAATTGCTTATACATTTATATATGGGCTCTTTTGCAGGAGGGTTATGTCATGAGCGTATTAAGCACCAGAAAAATTTCCTTGGGCGATCCCGTTCCCTGGTTCAGGACGCAGAATATCCTGGGGCAGCCGGTTGATCTTCACGTGGCTGCCGGGCGCTGGGTTGTGCTCGCTTTTCTGGGCTCACTGGCCAATCCGGAGGCACAGAAAAAACTCGCTTTGCTGGCAGGTAAAGCGGCTTCATTTTCGAACGACCACCTGTTGATCTACGCCATCCTGTCTGAACCGCCTGAAAATATTGAACAGGTTCTGGCGATGAATGGCCCTGTACTCAAATTCCTTGCCGATTACGACGGAACTCTCGGCGCCTACTTCGGCGCACAAGACAAGCTGCGCACAATAGCGCTCGACCCTATGCTGCGCGCCATTGCCGACATCACGTGGGATGATGCAGCGGGTCACGACAATATCCTCGATCAGTTGCTGAGAGAACTCCCCTCCGTGGACAACTCAGCGGGTGTGCCATTGACAGCACCCGCGCTGATCGTGCCGCGCGTTTTTGATTTCCCGCTTTGCGACCTGCTCGTCGGCCTTTACGACAAGGTGGGCGGCACCGATTCCGGTTTCCTCTACGACGAATACGGCAAAACCACAACTGTCATTGACCACAACCGCAAGCGCCGCAGCGATATGGTGATCGCACTACCCGAACTGCGCGATCGCATCCGCGAGCGCATCGTCACGCGCCTCGTGCCCGCAATCAAGCTCTACTTCCAGTTCGAGGCGACGCGCATGGACCGCTACATGGTCTCTCGGTACGACGCCGAAACAGGCGGACATTTCTTCCGCCACCGTGACAACCTCAACGCCGGCGCTGAGCACCGGCGCTTCGCCTGCACTATCAATCTCAACGGCGGCTATGAGGGTGGCGACCTGATCTTCCCCGAATTCGGGCGGCGCACCTACCGCGCTCCCGTCGGCGGCGCGATCGTCTTTTCCTGCGGCGCGCTGCACGAGGTGACGCCGATGATCAAGAGCAGCAGATATGCCTTCATCCCGTTCCTCTACAGCGAAGATGACGCAAAAAAGCGCATGGATAATAATGCGCGGCTGCAAGCAGGTGAAGCGCAGTATCAGGGTCTTTCAGACCTTCTCTATCCTGAAAAGGCGTAAGGTATGATTTTACGCCGCTCACGCTTTGTTCATCAGCTTTATTTCGGCAGCAACCGCTACCTGATCGTACATGGCATCAAGAATATACGCGTGCCAGTCGATCGCGAGGTCAACACTCTGCTCGATTTCTTTGCAGAGCCGCGGCGTATTCCCGATGATGCCGAAGCCTTGGGCAAGATTGTGCCTTATTCTCGCGACGTCATCGCGGGGTCAATTGCGGCGCTGCTGGAACGCGGAATTCTGACCGAAAAAACACCGGATGAAGAACTCGCCGCTACAGCTACAGAACTTTCCGCCACACACGGACGCGACCCTGCGGACATGCTGGAGCGTTACCGGCGGTCGATAAAAGAAGGTGTTGACTCATACTGGGCGGCAGAATCCGCTCATACCCTCACGGACATCGGCGCTGTTAGAAAACGCGTCGATGCCCTTCTTTTCGGTGATTGCGACATACAGATGGAAGCGAGTTTCCTGCAAAAGGAGGCGGCGGAACGCGGCATCGACCTGCGCGTCTCGGCCACGTTTCCCGACGATGTTCGCTTTGCGGGAGAACATAAACACGATATTATTTTTATAGGCGCTTTGCGCACACGCCACTTCATGACCGACACCACATTGCCCGGACAGGATGCACATGCCCTATATATTTCACAAACGCAAAAGATACTTGAACAGCTGCGCGTGCAAACCTCAGCACCCATCCTGATCGACAACCTGCCGGAGCCGACCGTGCAGCCGCTGGGCATGGCCGAACGCGGCATGGATGGTCATCGCGCCCGCTTCCGTTTTGCCAATGTCGCACTGGAGCAACTAGTATCAACTATGCCGGATGTACATGTGGTGGATGTTGCGGCAGCATTAGGTGCTGCCGGGTCCGAGAGGCTGCTTGACGACGGGCTTGTCGGCTTCACGCATTTCGGCTCTCCCGGCTGGATGCTGCAGCGACCAGAGCTGGAAAAAGCCGCTGTACACAGCCTTTTTCCCGATACGGCCCCTCTTGCGCAGATGGTCGGCGGTGATCCTTACATACGCGAGAATGTTTTGTCCCGTACACACATCGACGCGATGGTGACGGCGCTTGGCATCGGACGCAAGAAATGCGTCATCGTCGATCTTGACGGCACGCTCTGGTCAGGCGTACTCGCTGAAACAGGCAGCCCCTTTTCCTGGACGCCTGAGATCAGCGGTACGTTTTCATACGTCGGGCTTTATTTCGGACTGCACGAGGCGCTGCTGTGCCTCAAGAAGCGCGGCGTCGTGCTGGCCTGCGTGAGCAAGAATGATGAGGCGACAGTGCGCGAGCTGTGGAAATATCCTGAAAATTATCCCCGCGAACGCCTGCTAACGCCTGATGATTTCGTCACATGGCGCGTCAACTGGAATGACAAGGTCGAGAATATCCGCTCCATTACCGAGGAACTGGGATTTGCCGCCGACGCCTATCTCTTTATCGACGACCACCCTATTGAGCGTGACCGCGTGCGTCAGCGCCTGCCCGACGTGGAAGTCTGGGGGGAAGACCCCTTTAGCCTGCGCAAACGCCTGCTGAATGACCCGCGCCTGCAGTTGCCGGTTATTACAGAAGAATCAGCGGCGCGCACAACACTGATGAAAGCACAGCTGCAACGTCAGCAGTTTCACGCCGAAACGATGAATGAGGAACAATACCGCGCTTCGCTAAAAATAAAATGCGTTATTGATCGCGTAACATCCGAAGCCAAACTTTCACGTATTGAAGAACTGTTCCAACGTACAACTCAATTTAATACAACAGGCCGCAAATTTCCGGTCAGTGAATTGAAAGCGCTTCTTTCCAATCCAGCAGCGCATATCTTCTCACTGCATGTGTCAGACCGCTTCGGCGATCACGGCCTTACGGGAGCCGCTGTCATTGTTGACGGTGAAATACTGGGCCTCGTCATCAGCTGCCGTGTGCTCGGCATGGGAGTCGAGCACAGGTTCCTGCAGCATATCATCGCTGGTGTTAAACAACCGCTCGACGGCAAGATCATCGAAACGCTGCGCAATATCCCTGTGCGCAATATCTATCGTGATAACGGCTTTAGTGAGACGGAATCAGGGTTTTGGCAGCTGAAGGCCTCACAGCGCACCGCTTCGGCATAAATATTCATACAGTTATTTGGGATTAAAGTGTGACCTTGGTGACGGAGGCTTCTTAGATGGCGGCTGATCATCACTGAAATATTTCTTGCGGATCGCTTCAATATCTACAGAAGGTTTGGGGTACTGCATGTTCAGCCCCTCAAGGTGATTAACGGTGATCTGCGAGATAATGAGGTCGCGCATCCATTTATGATTGGCAGGAACCACCGCCCATGGCGCGGTCTCAGTTGAGCAATTGGTGATAGCGTCTGAATAAGCTTTCATATAATCATCCCAATACTGACGTTCCTTCAAATCCGCTTCGCTCAATTTCCATTGCTTGGCAGGGTTGTCGATGCGGTCGCGGAAGCGCTCCCACTGTTCATCCTTACTGATATGCAGGAAGAATTTCAACACACTTGTGCCTTCTGGAATCTCTTCTGTCGGCTGCGCCAACCCTTCTTCAAAGTCATTGATCTCTTTATACCGCCCGCGCCAGACATTCTCAGGCACAAGATTGTGGATGCGGGCAATGCATACATCTTCATACTGGGAGCGGTTAAAGAAAACCACTTGCCCCAGCTTAGGAAGATGCTGACGGATGCGCCAAAGAAACCCATGTTTCTTTTCTTCTTCCGTAGGAGACTTGAAAGAGACAACCTGTACACCGGCGGGGTTCATGGCGCCGCCGACGGTCCTAACCGTGCCGTCCTTGCCTCCCGTATCCATGGCCTGCAAAACAATCAGCAGGCCGCGCTTCTTTTCGGCATAGAGAAGCTCCTGCAGTTCGGCGATGCGTTTGAAATTTTGCTGCGTCTGCTCCTGCGCATCGTTTTTGTTCCAGCCAAAGGTTGCGTTCGGGTCGATCTTAGTCAGATCAACCTTGGTGCCCGGCTTGATGATGCATTGATCAAAGGTATCCACGCGCTGTTCCTTGCTAAAGAATAGGCTGTATTTTTACATAAAAAAATTATATATGTCAAGTAATATATGGTGATATAATTGAAAAATATGACTTTCTTGAATAAAAAATCTCTCTGATCTGCTTTAATAAAGGCACATCTTTTTGAAGAATGGACGGCTTTTGTGGATAAAACAGAGCGCTACAATCGGCAGGTGATTCTGCCTGAAATCGGCGCGGAAGGGCAAAAGAAACTCGCGGCGGCGCGGGTTCTTGTTATAGGCGCAGGCGGTCTTGGCTGCCCTGTATTGCAATATCTGGCCGCCGCCGGTGTTGGCACGCTCGGCATTGTCGATCACGACACTATTGATATTTCCAACCTACAGCGGCAGGTTTTGTATGACACGGCAGATCAGGGAAAACAAAAAGCTGTTGCAGCCCGCGAGAAGATCCAGCGGCTGAACCCTGATATCGTCATTCATACCCATGCTGAAAAGCTGACAGAAAATAATATCCTCGGGCTCTTCTCCGGTTACGACATCATTGTCGACAGCACGGACAATTTTGCGACCAAGTATCTGATCAATGATGCCGCAGTAAAAACAGCAAAGCCTGTTGTCTATGGCGCCATTCAGGGATTCGAGGGGCAGATATCGGTTTTTGATTCAACGCGCGGCCCCTGCTATCGCTGCCTCTATCCACAGCCGCCGCAGGAGGCTGTGGCCAGCTGCGCAGAAAACGGCGTCATTGGCGCACTGGCAGGCATTGCCGGCACCGTTCAGGCGATGGAAGCCATCAAGCTTATTGTGGATCATCAATTATTCCAGTCCCTTGTGGGAAAACTATGGATGATAGACACGCGCATGATGGAAACGCGTATCCTGAACATCGCCAGACAAAAAGAGTGTCCTGTGTGCTCGAAACCGCCGGTGGAGATTGCGCTGCAGAATTATTCTCCTGTCTGCTCGGCCACGATGGTGACTGAGATCGACTGTAAGGATGTTACGCCAGATGATGCCGTTATCATTGATGTGCGCGAGCTTCCTGAATGGGGAGAAGGCCATATTGACGGCGCGCACCATGTGCCGCTGACTGTCCTGCAGAAAAACATAAATGTGTTCACGCAGCCGGGTGACGGGAAGATATGCGTCCTCTACTGCCAGAAAGGCGGGCGTAGCCGCAAAGCGGCTGAACAATTGCTCAACGCCGGGTTTAAAAATGTTTACAGTCTGAGGGGCGGGTTCGAGGCCTGGAAAAATACCCGCTCACGCGGATAACAATGGTGTGCCCGCAAGCCATACATCATCGCCTTCAACATAGTGCTCGTTTTTCCAGACCGGGGCGCGTTCCTTCAAGCAGTCAATCATAAACTCGCAAATATCAAAAGCGGCTTTGCGGTGCGACGTACCGACAGCAATCACGACACTCGCCTCACCGACAGTCAACCGGCCCTTCGCATGCGCAACGTAAATCCGCGCGGGGCCTCCTGACCGCTTTATAGCCTCGGCGCAGAGCTCATTTAAAACTTTTACCGCCAGCGTTTCATGGACATCATATGTGACGGCTTCTGCTGTACGGCCTTCGTTATTATTCCGCACTACGCCAATAAAACTGGCAATCGCCCCAAAAGCCGGATCCGCGACAAATTTCTGTGCGGCAATAATATCCAGCGGCTGATCGGTAATAACAACATGAAAAGGCTGCATTGTCGTTTACCCTCCGCAAACCGGCGGGAGAATAGAAATAATCTCGCCTGCCTGCACCTGATAGTCAGCGGTGACGATTGTATCATTACAGGCGATGGCGGAATCTTTCACAAGTCCATCATTCAGATGTTCGGCCAGCAGCCTTTTGAGGTCGCTCACGCTGCAACCGGCGGGAATGGAAAGCATTTCATGATCGCCGTATTTTCTAAACGCGCCGTAAAAATTTATCCTGACAACGACTCCGGTCATCTCTTATGCCCCTGCTTCTCGATCATCATCAGAGCCTTTGGCAGACAAGACTCAAGTATCTGCCAGCATTCCTCCACAGCTTTTGGGCTGCCCGGTAAGGCAATAACAAGACTGCCCTGCATCAGCCCTCCACCCATGCGCGACAGCCAGGCTGTGTTGGTGAAAGCAGCACTCTCATGCCGCAGCATTTCTCCCAATCCTTCCAGCGGACAATCCAGCAGGCGGGATAAAACAGCGGGTGTCACATCACGAGGGCCCGGACCCGTGCCGCCGGAGGCCAGCACTAAACGAGGCGCATGTTGCTGAACAATACTCTTGAGCGCTTTTTCTATTTCAGCAGGCTCATCCGGGATAACCTGATAGGCAACAACATCCGCCCCCAAAGAGGTTAGGTGCTTTTTCAGAATTGCGCCTGACGTGTCATCATAAACGCCGGACGACGCACGGTCGCTCATCACCAGCACGGCGCAGGAAATATTTTTCCAGCTAGCCGCAGGCTTGAATTGTTCCTCCAGCCATGCCGGTATACCCGACGGGTTAGTCCACAAACCGCTCTTACCGCCTTCCTTGACCAGTAATTGCGTATCGCCCATCTTCAACGCCGGATCAACAGGCTTGACCAGATCCCACAAGCACAAGAGCGCCGCCTGCACGCCTGTCAAAGCTTCCATCTCAACGCCCGTGCGCGCCTCGGCGGCAGCGTGACAGTAAACCGTCACGCTGTTATTCTTCGCCTCGAGAGAAAAGTTGATGCCCACATAATCAAGCGGCAATGGATGACAGAGCGGCAAAATCTCGGCTGTCTTCTTGGCCCCCATCATGCCCGCCACTTCCGCCATTGCCAGCGCATCGCCCTTGGGCAGGGTTTTGCTTTTGACGGCGCTGAAAGCTGCGGCATTCATATAAAGAGCGCCCGATGCCACGGCACGGCGCTTCGTCAGGCGTTTGCCGCCGACATCGGCCATTTTAAAAATCTGCTCCGAACTGGCCGGAAACCCGACAACCTGTGATGCTTTCGACATATCTATCCTCCTATAGCGGAAAAATTCTGTGTGGCGCCGGTATCGCCTTCGTGAAGCCGGTGCGTTTCCTTCTTGATACGCAGCAGGCTGACAACCTTGTCCTGCAGCTCTTCGATTTGGTTATCATCCTGCAGTAACGGCCGCAGGTTATATCCACCTTCACCAAACAGGCACAACTGCAGCTGCCCGCGCGCGGAAACCCGCAGGCGGTTGCAGGTCTTGCAAAACCCTTTTGAATACGGCGCGATCAGGCCGATCGTGCCATTATACCCCTGCTTCATATAAACATCAGCTGGCCCTGCGCCTTCTTCACGCGGCTTCAACTGCCAGCCCCGCGCCAGTAGTTTCTCACGCACGACATTTCCGGATAGATGATATGTCTTGAAATAATCGGCGTTAGTGCCCGTCTGCATCAACTCAATAAAGCGCAAACTGACGGGTTCTCTTTCAACAAAGGAGATAAAATCATCCAGCTCGTTCTCATTTTTACCTTTCAGCAGCACGGCATTTATTTTGATAGCCTCAAACCCTGTTTCAATACAGGTTTGCACGCCGTCGAGAATCTCCGCCAGCCTGTCATGCCCCGTAATCTCGCTGAAGACGGCGGGACGCAGGGAATCGATACTGATGTTGATGGCACGGATACCTGCCCGATAGTAATCAGCAGCGCGCACTGGCAGCTTGTAACCATTCGTCGTCATAGCCACATGACGCACGCCGGAAACTCCAGAAACAGTTCGGGCAATGTCAATAAAGTCCGGTCTGATGGTCGGCTCGCCGCCTGTCAGGCGTATCTTCCATGTGCCCATACCGGCAAAAGCCGCCACCAACCGCCGGATCTCATCCACACCCATGAAAATATCGGCAATGGATTTCTTATACCCGTCCGGCAGGCAGTAGGTGCAGCTGAAATTACAAACATCCGTCACCGACAGCCTTAAATAAGGGAACTGCCGGCCGAACGCATCTTCAAGGTTTCTCATGCCGAGATTATACGGCAGCTAGAAGAGTCGTTCCAGCGGGAATATCTCGACGATGTCGTTTTCATTGACGGTCGTCCAGTCTTCCGGCACGACTGCCCAGCCGTTCATGGCCAGAAAAGGCGATGTTTTGTAGGATTCCTGTCCGTCCAGAAAATCAACCTCTGTAATGCCCTCAAGAGAAACACCTATTTTTGCCTTTAAAAACAACCGTAGCGGCGGCTTTTGGACAAGACGTGTCCTCACTCTGGCGAAAGACGGTTTTTCAGGCTCCAGCTTCATCATCGCCGCTAACAGCGGATGGACAAAGAATCTTAACCCCGCCGCGGTCGATACGGGATTGCCCGGCAGCCCCAGATACAGCGTACCGGATGGCAATAGCGCGAAGAGCACAGGCTTGCCGGGACGGATGGCAACCTTGTGAAACACGATTGTCGCGCCCATTTCTTCCAGGCTGCTGCGGATGAAATCATGGCTGCCGGCAGAAACGGCTCCGCTAGAAATAATCAGCGAAATGTTCTCCCCCATCAGCCTGCCGACCGCCGTTTTGAATGCCTGCGTATCATCGGCGATTGTTGACTGCGGTAAAAACTCCGCGCCTGACTGCGTCAAAAAATTCTGCGCATAAGGGTGTGAGCTGTTATAAATCTGGCCGTCGCCCAGCGCCTGATCCAGATCATCAACAACCTCGCTCCCTGTCGGGATAAAAGCAACCCTTGGCTTTGAGTAAACATTCACCTTGCCGATGCCAAGCGCGGCCAAAGGCAATATATGCCGTGTTCCCAATAGCGTCCCTTGCGCAATTACCGGCGTACCGCGCATAAAATCAGATCCCGCGTGGCGGATAAATTCATTCTTTTGCGGGTTTGCTCCAAAAGAAATTAATTCCCCTAGCCTGCTCGTCAGTTCAACGGGGACAATACTATCCGCGCCTTTCGGAACTGCAGCTCCTGTCATAATTTCACAACAGGTGCCGGAGGACACCTCAATAGTGCCGATGGCATCGCCGGCAATCATCCGCGCCCTTACCTGAAGTTTTGCGCTGCCTTCTTTAAAATCCGCAATGCGTACGGCAAAGCCATCCATTGCCGAATTGTCAAAGGGAGGGATGCTGATGGGTGAAACAACATCATCCGCGCAAATGCGGCCATGGATAGCCGACAAATCAATAGTTTCCGGCGCAAGCCTGACTTTGGAAGCTTCCTGCCGCAAAATGTCCAATGCTGAATGATAAGTGATCATGTCTTTATCTTTAACCATCCCTGCCGTCGCGCCGCTTCAAAGGTGATGCCCATCAACAGCCCGTAAAGCATGTTATGGGTGATCAGCACTGTCAGCCCCATCGCCAGAATAATAATCCGCAGATCAGTTGTTTTCCAGCTGTCCGCCGCCAGCTGCATATGATACCAGCCCGTCATACAGACCAGCGCCGCCATCAGTAGAACGGGATAATGCGGCATCAGGTCAACTTTCAGGACAACGGAGGCGAGCACCAGCAGCACAAGAAAGCCGCCGATATAAAAATTCATCGTGTAATCTTTCGCGCCGGCTCTGACATGTGCTGTCATGCCGCCGCTGCCATGGCAAAATGGCAGGCCGCCAATTGCGGCGGCAATAACGTTTCCAATGCCAATCGACAACAGCAGGTTCTTTAATGTGACACGCGATGATACTTCACCGAAATACCGCCGCGCCGTATCATATGTGCCGACTACCGAGTTTGTGAGCGTCAACGCCAGTTGCGGGAGTAATAGCGAAATCACGATGCCCGGTTGAATGCCTGTTTTTGGCACAGCCGCTTTTGTATGGATGACAGCCGCATGTTCGCCCGGCCAGAAACCACAGGCGATGCCAAGCACGGCAATAACCCCCAAAACTGGTGCACCTATGCGCGACTGCATAAAAATAGCTGCCGGCATCAGTAGTGCCAGCGCGGTAAAATAAATGACCGAGCCCTCGCCCCACACCCACTCTATGCCGTTCGTCACCAGCAGCACACCCAGCGAGAACTGGATGCCGTGTATCAGGTGACGTGGTATGCATTTCTCGATGCGCTCCACAGGCAGCAGCATAACGGACAGACAAAACAGTCCGATACCCAGTGTCGCCAGACGCACCTCGCCGGCAGAAGCCCCCAGCGCAACAGCGCCAACGACAATAGACTTCAGCGGCTGCACTGGCATGGGGATCCTGAAAAAGAATCCCGCAAAGATATAAGCCGCGCCGGCTCCGCCCAGTAGAAAGGCTCCATTCATGCCTGTGCTCACAGCCAATGCCGCCATCAGCGGAAACAGGATGGCGCCATCGGCAAAGGCGCCGCTTATATTTCCGACACATATTATACTGTTTATACTGTTGGTTAGTGGTGATGGATGATTGGCAGCCATTTTAACCTTTACTGCTTATCCGGTGACACTGGCGATTGATCAAGAAGATCTTCGGGGCTATGAATGTATTTATAAACATCTATTAGTTTCATCACTTTGTCGACATAGGCGGCATCGTTAACCTGTCCGCTCAAATGATGGGATGCGGTGTGATAATGTGATATTTCATTCTGCAGACTGCCGCCCTGTGCAAGAACGGAGTGCAGTATCCACGCACCGACGCCGATATTGATGCAGGCATCCTCGCGCAGCATATGTAGTGCCGTATTCTGATTGACAACCCAAAGCTTCGACAGTGCAGGGATCCATGACGAGTTAATCCGTAGCAGGCCCAGATCATAGGTGTTAGCTGCGACACGAACTCTTTGCCCGACCACACCTCCTTCCGCACTTATAATACTAAGGATTATGGCGGGCGGCACATTGTAGGTTTGCGCCGCAGAGAAAACGCAGGCCGCTAGCTGCTGCTGTGTCGTCGTTTCCGGCGCAGAGGACTTATCTTTGCCGGCCACGGTCTGGGGGGACACTTCTTTTATAACAGGCGAAGATATCTTATTATTCCGGACGATTGGCGGCTTATAACTCATGTAATTGAAGAAGATAAAGCAAATAGCCCCTGCTATCAGCGCCAGAACGACAAAAACTTCTGCAGCTCTTTTAGGCTGACGCGAAAGCGGGTACGGATAGTTCTGCCTTGGTTCATTTTGGCGGGTATGCGGCTGCTCATGTTGCACGGGCTCCAACGCTTCCAGCTCCTGCCGGCTGAGCCACGCGTCATAGTCCTCCCGCTTCTGCGGGTCCGATAAGACATCATAAGCCTGATTGATGGTCTGCATCAGATTCGTGGCTTGGGGATTGCCGATGTTTTTGTCCGGGTGGTTTTTTTGAGCCAAAGCCTTGTAAGCCGCACGGATAACTTCAGCCGGCGCGTTCCGCGAGACTCCCAGACTATCGTAATGCGTGACTATTTTCACAATAGGCCTATAAAATTAAGTATTACCAACCTGATACGCTTTTTTGCCCCTGTCAAACATTCCTGCCTACGTTAAAACGAATCCCTTAAGGGCTGATAGTTCTCGATGGCTGTTACAGCGGCATATCTGCACCCNNAAATAAGTTTAAGTATTTGATATTATTATATATAATTAAATTTCTGTAGAAAATTCTTGCAATGTTTTGTATTTCATAATAAATATTCATAACCATATTATAACTTTAAAAAGGCGAGTTTTCATGTCAAAAACGTTTAGGGATGTTTTAAAAGCTATCATTGCTGCCGATGCGGCCAAGGACAACGCCAAGGACAAAGTTGGCGGATGGCTCAAGGAAATGACAACGCCTCCTGCACAGGAAGCGGAGCCGGCTGTCCAAGAAGGGCCTCAGCAGCCGGATGGCGTACAGCTGGCCAAAAAGTTCCTTCAAACAGCAGCGCAGGCCGGTGCGGCAGTGGCAACGGTGGTTGAGGAATCGGGACTTGGAGAACAGGTGAAGACAGCGGCGGCAGATGCGGGAGAAAAAGCTACAAGCACCCTTAAAGAGAAAACCAAAGAGAAAACGCGCAACATGAAGCCAAAGCAAAAGCCTTGATACCAGATGGGCGCAAAAGGCTATACAGCGGCTTTCTTATGGGTTATACAGGCGTCCATTCATGAATACAGAAGCAACATTACAGACATCTGAAGAATTGCCGGAGCAGGCAAAAGAAAAGAAAGCCGGGGCCTTCCGCCGCGGCTGGGCCTTTACCAGGGCTCTGGCAGCGGAAAAGGATCTTTGGGCGCGCTTGCGCGGTGCAAGAAAAGGCGCCCTTCTTGTTGCGCAGGGTGTCACCGGCATAATTCTTCTTCTTTCACTGCCTTTGGTTTTTCAGCCTGTGGGAATTGCCGCCTGCTGCATGCTTGTTGGAGCAGGACTGTACGGCGTGCGCTACGGCATTGCCCGTGCCTGGGACAGCCTGGAAAACTTCCTCGATAAAGTCCTCCATGGCCATAACCCCATGAAAAAGATCCGAGCAGCCACGCAGAGTCTCGCTAAAAAAATCGCCAGCAGGCCATTGATTAAAAAGCTTCAGGCCCGCAAGGAACGGCTGATTGAAAAAGTTGCGCAGAGCCCCCGTTTTAAAAAGATGGCCGAAAAACCTTTCATGAAAAAACTTCTGAATAGCCGCCTTGCCGGCTATGCCAAAAAAGGCCTTGACCAGAAGCAGCAGGACAATTTTCTTGCCGCGCTGACGGTACAGGGGTCTCTTGTTGCTATTGCTGTTTGCTCTATAGGGCTGGCCACACACGCCGCGGTAATACCCGTTGCAGCGTTTGTAGGCGGCGGTGTTACCGTAGCCGCAATAGCAGCAGCATGCATTGTTGGCACAAATGCCCTGGCTCTTTACCGCGGTATAAAAAGCCTGAGAAGCTCCTATCAGGAGAATAAACGGGCAAAGAAAGCTCTTAAAAAAGAATCTACGGCCGAGCCATCACTTTCGGCAGCACCGCAGCCCATGGCAAAGGAAAAGCCTACAACAGCCAACAGCGCACCTGTGTTTAACAAACAAGCTGACAGGAAAGCGCCTCCAAGGACCCCTGCAGTGCTTGCTGCAACGACACAGCGCCGTCCGCAGACCGCTGCCAGACAGCAGCGCGCCCTCTAATCCGCAATATACTCCCTTCCCGTACTGGCCGTAGTTAACCGCCTTTGTTGCAGGTTTTAACGCGATCTGCGTAAAAAGAGAGGATAGCAACGATTGCAATACCGGCTCACAGGAAACGAATCGACAGCGACTCGGCAGCCGACACCTGCTTTTGTTTTGCAGTGCAAAAAAGCACGATAAAAAATCGTAGATTCTTTTGCGCAAAGACTGGAAAAACAGTATCAATATTTATGGTAAACATTTGTATTATTGCTGTTTTAATAGATGGAATATGGTTATTCGTAATTGGCTGGAATCTCTCTAAGTATTCATTATTGTTTTTCATAATAAAAGAATACACCCATACTCTCAATTTACCTGTTATGTTAAATGTAAGGGGCTTACGGGCCGTGAATTAATTTCATAATGCGATAAAAAACAAAAATTGTATTGACGCATACTGGTTTTATGTATAAGTTATTTTTTCATAAACGCTAATAAATCGGTAACGAATCTTAGCGTGAGGAAATTACGGATAACTAAAGACTAAAACCCAACAGAGAAAACAACAGAGAAGAAAAGCGAGGATAGTATTATGACATCAGGTAGTGTATCGCCCCAGCTGCAACAAAGACTGGACGAACTAAAAGCAAAGAACAAACAAACGTCAGCGTCGACGACAACGACGACGAAGACAACAACGACGACGACTGCGGCAAAGAAAGTCAAAAACTACGACATCGAGAACAACACTTTCGCCAAGATCGTCTTCGACGAAGATCTGACCCCCGACGAGAAGAAGGAACAGATCGCCAAGGCGCTCGTGTTCGACGTCAACCAGACGAAGGAAGACAACCAGAAGCGCCTGAAGGAATTCGAGCTCTTCAAGGAATACCTCCAGTCTGAACGTCAACGCATGGCGCAGGACATCATCGCCCTGACCGATACGGATGCGTTCGCTGAAATGCACGAGATGTTCAACGAGATGAACGGCGCGATTCTCGAGTTCGACCAAAGCATGAAGCCCCTCACCGACATTCTTGACGCCGTTTACAAGCTGCGTATGGAAGGCAAGGAATTCACGCTCGATGTCTTCAAGGAAATCCAGGAAGACAAGGACGCTCAGGTAAAGCGTGACCAGGATGTTGCCGACAGACAAGCCGCACTGGCGAAACTGCAAGGCGAGGTCCAGGGCGACAAAGCCAAGGTTCTTGAACTGGGCCAGCAGAAGAAGTTCTTTGGCCTGGGTAAAGTTAAGCCCGAGGCTCAGGTACAGATCGATGAAATTAACCTCGCTCTGCAAGACAAAGCAGCTTCTCTCACAACACAGCAAACGGAACTCAAGACCCTGCAGGCTACGCCGGTCACCGAAACCAAGTTTGCTGCCTTCGTTGAAGAGAAAGAACAGCTGCGTCAGCTGCTGGACATCTCCTCCGACGAACACAGGGAACGCCAAAAGCGCCTGATCGCGGCGGCACAGAACTTCGTTAACACGACAAGTTCACGCGGCGAGGAAGTTCTCGAGCACTTCTCCGAAATGGGCGAGCACATCGAAACCCTCAACGAAGCTAACCGCGGCATGCAAGGCATCTATGCCATCATCACGGAAGCTTCAACGGAAGCGGCGAAGCTGAACAAGTCTGAACGTGACCAGTTGCAAATCGCGCCAGAGAACGAAAGCACGGTTGATGAAATGCAGCGTGTCAACAAGAAAGCTGATGTCGAAGAACACATCAGCACTTCAGACGCCGCAGCCATTGACACGATGAAGTGCTATGCCGATCTGACCAAGCAGGCCTCCCGCATCATCACGATGAAGAGCGCCAACCGCGAGCAGGTTTCCAAGGCACGCGAGCTGACAAGTTCCGGTGTTGCCGGCGTGGCAGAAGGTCTGAGCACCGTTCTGACTGTCGTCTCCGCAGCAGCGCTGAACGAATCGGCAGAGCTGGCACGTAACTCCGTGAGCATCATGGAAGACCGCACCGACCTCCAGTCGCAGCAAGAAGCGCTGCGTCAGGCCTCGGGTATCGCAGACCAGGCTGACGTCCTGAACAAGGCTGTCGACAGTCTGCGCGCCTACACCGAGACTTCCAAGGTTGTTACTGAAACGACCAAGGAAAACCTCGAAGTTGTCAAAAAGGCCGGCGAAGGTGTTCAAGGTCTTATTGACGAACTGGCGAAGTCCGTCGATGAGCAAAGAGGCACAGGCGCTGATGTTGGAATGCAACTGGGTGATGGAAGCACCACGAGCAAGTTCAACAAGAAGGCCGCTGCTAACGACGATACTGCTGAAGCTCCTGCTGAAGAGAAGAAGCCGGAAGTATCCAAGATAGCTCAACTCGGCAAAAAAGGCCTCGGTAAATAATCGAACTGATCCTCAGGTGCGGCTTTCGAAAGAAGCCGCACCTGACAGATCGGCCTCAAGTAGATGATAAAATAATAAGTGTGAATGGAGTATACAGTCATGGCAACCACCCCCTCCTCCGAAGTCACCTCTGATTTCCTGATCCGCGGCACCGACTACCTCGCGGCTCACCCTGACTTCAAACTGATTGGCCGTCAAGACGAGCTCAACGCCGCTTACGACGTCCTGCTGAGAAAGAACACAGGAAACAATCTGGTCCTTTGCGGTCCTGGCGGGGTCGGGCTATCTTCCCTTGTCATGGGCCTGCAAGCCAACAAAGACGAGCCAGGCACACCCTTTGAAATCGGCGGCAAAAGCTTTTTCTACCTAGACGTAGATGCCCTGTTCTCCTCATCAGACACCGCCGTCATCAACGAAAACTTCCAGAAGGCGATGGACACACTGGAAAAATCTCCGGACGCTGTGCTGATTATCGAAGACACCAAAGGATTTCTGGACGGCATGCGCAACACCAACACCAGCAACATCGCCAATGTTCTGATGCGCGCTGTCAGGACCAACCCGAACTTTCAGGCCATCTTCGAGGCTTCCAATGAAGAGCTGTCAGAGCTGACAAAAGCTCACACAGACATCACCAAGATTTTTGCGGTTCAGGACATCAACCCGCCCGCCAAGGACAAACTGCGCGACGTCATCGAGAATATGGCTAAAAATATGGGTGAAGAGTACGGCGTCACCGTTTCCAAGGAAGCAGTCGACTCGGTTCTGGAACTGACGACAAAGTATCCCGGCATCAGCCGTGTACTCGGCGCGGCACAGCCTAAAGTTTCCGAGATCCTCCTTGAAGGAGCCATAACGGCATACAGCCGCACGGCTAACGCACGCCCGCCGGAGTTGGACGGTCTGGAAGCAACTCTCGAAACTGTCACCAAGGCGCTGGACAAGGGTGAGCCGGCCGAAGGCGATCTAGCCGACAAAACGCCGGACGAGTTAGCTGCTATCCGTGTCGAAACCGAAGCTTCAATCAAAGAAGTGAATGACGGCTGGGCGGAGCGTCAGAAAGCCGTACGCTTTCTGCAGTCTGAACAGAGTAAGGCGGAAGCTAAAATTCAGGAGATCAACGGCGCCATCGCCGACCAGAAGAAGAAAGATGCCGACTTCAAAAAGGCACGTGAAGAGGCCCGCGACAAGTACGATGCTGCTGCAACCGACCAGGAAAAAGAAGCAATCAAAAAGGATTTCAAAGATAACTTCGGCAAGGAGCTTGTTGTCGGCACCGGTGCGGCGAGAGATGACTTTAATAAAAAATACGGCGCGATTACCGGCTCAGGTCTGGCTGCTTCTGATGAAGTCCAGCAGCTGGTTGATGCGCGCAAACCTTTTGACGAATCACTTGCACAAAACAAGGTTAAGTATGCTGAGTTGACAAAAAGCGTCAACACAGGGGTTGTTCTGACCGACGAGCCTGTACTGGCGGAATTCAGCCGCATATCCAAAATTGACCTGAACAAGCTCAAGCAGGACGATGGTGAAAAACTTATGCGTCTTGAAGAAACCATTAAACAGCGTGTTTTCGGACAAGATGCTGCGGTCAAGGCCGTCGCCAAGGCCGTCAGACGCGGCAAAGCCGGCCTGAAAAAGCCAAACAAGCCCGTTGGTACCTTCCTCTTCCTTGGACCGACCGGCGTGGGCAAGACGGAACTGGCCAAAGCGATCACTGAAGCGCTTTTCGGCGATGAAACAGCGATGCACGTCTACAACATGCCCGAGTACAGTGAAAAGAATGCTGTCACGAAAATGATCGGCTCCCCTCCGGGATACGAAGGTTATGATGAAGGCGGCCTGCTGACAAATGACATGATGCGCCAGCCTTCCTGCGTCAACCTATTCGACGAAGCGGAAAAAGCTCACCCTGACATGTTCGATATTCTGCTCAGAATCGCTGATGAAGGAAGATTGTCCGACAACCACGGTCGTGAAGTTTTCTTCGGTGATGCCATCAATATCCTGACATCCAACATCGGCGCTTCATACTTCCTCGATGATACGCTCACTTTTGATGAAGCGAAGGAAAAAGCGATGAAAGATCTCTACAGACACCAGGACCCGAACGACATGAGCAAGGAAGTCGGCTTCCGTCCTGAATTCCTGAAACGTCTTGATGGTATCTTCTGTTTCAACAGGCTGGATGACGGTCAGATCAAGCTGATCGCCTTCAAGAACCTGAAAGAACTGAATGGCTGGCTGGCTGACAAGAAAATGTCCGTCGAAATGCCGGATGCAGACGTGGCAAAAATGTGCAAGGACAATTACAAACCGGAAGACGGCGCACGTGGCGTAATGCACTATATCGCAGACACGATTACGTCGGATGTTTCGGACACAGTCCTCCTTAACCCGAACAAGAGCGGCGTTGTCGAAGTGTCTTATGATACGAGCAAGGGGATATCTACCAAGTTCGTCCCCGAGGGTGCCGCCAAAACAGAGCCGAAGTCAGCCGCTGCGGCTCCAGCGAATACAAATAACAAGGCTGCGAAACCCGCAGCCGCGTAAACAGAACTACTCTGTTGTTGCAAAGCGCATGGTGTATTTAAACATCATGCGCTTTGTAATTGAACTGTCGGTGTTATTTTCTAATACAATAATATAGAAGTTTATTGCGCGGATAATATGGATAAAATTATTGACATTATGATAAAGAATAGCTATATAAATCACAGTATGAAAATTATTTTTTATACATAAACAGAATCATAACGAGGAGAAATTAAGATGAAAAAAGAAACTAAAATTGCCGCTGGTGCAGCTGGCGTTGGCGGTGTTATTGCCGCTCACCTTCCGGTTCTTGGTGGAATATTTGCCATCGTTGCAGTACCGGTAGCTTTGCCGGCTGCTGGTATAGCTGTTGTTGCTGGCGGCGCTTACGCGGGTAAAAAACTCTGGTGGGACAAGAGAAAGAACAAAAAAGGCCCACAACAATAAGCCAAGTACTTAAATATTTAAAAAAGCGCCTGTCCTGCTGGATGGGCGCTTTTTTAATGGGATAAAAATAACAAGAATCACACCTTATAATGCACATGACTTATATATCCGCTGTATATACACACGGAGCAGCTGAGCGTAATCAGAAAAAATATTAATATTATTGTTTAATATCAATAATATAGCTGTTTATTTAACGAAATACTGAACTTTTTATTGACTATATTATGGCGAATCTATTATATTGTAAATCCATAATACAGAGGCTTCACGGCCTAAAAACGATAAACAACAGAAGCGACTTAACGGCGAGTTTACAAGGAAGGATATACCAATGACCACAGCAGCAAAAACCGCAAAAACAGAGGCTGGTCTCCAGTTGAACGTTACCAAGGAACTCACCACGGCGACACTCAATGGCACCAAGGTGGAAATAACCCCGGAAAGCGCGGTCACAGTATTCAGCAACCAAGGCGTCGAGACAAAGCCAGCCACAGACGTAACCGTTGAAGATACGGAAGGCTTCCAGATCGGCCTGAGCAAAAATTTTAACACTGTTGCCGCAAACGGCGCGCAAGTATCGCTGAAATTCGGCGGAGAGCTTCTTGTCGCAACAGACGGCAAAGTCCAGATCAAACCTGCAGCAGAAGTAGCGAATAGTGCCGAAGAAGGCCTCCAGTTGAACGTAGCCAATGGAGTAACAACACTGACGCTCAGTGGCAAAAAGGTAGAAATTACCTCGATAGGTGATGTCACGGTTTATACAAATGACGATGTGCAAAGAGCAACTGCCCCGGCAGAAGGTGAACTCGCTGCAGACAACAAGATCACCGTCGGTAAGAACTTTGACTCCATTACCGCTTACAACGCAACCATTGAAACAGCCACAGACGGCGGCCTCGCTGTCACAGCTGCCAGCAAGGTGCAGATCAAGCACGCGGAGGAAGCGGACGCCCTCAAAGCCGGAACGGCTCTTGAAGACGGGACAGTTTTCGTTGGCAAGCGCGCCGATGGAACGGAAGTCTTTGTCGCGGGCGAAGATGTCATGGAAAGCGAAGGCAAACGCCTGTCCATCGCCTTCAATGACGCGGCGAAACAAGTGGCCAAACTCAACAAGGAAAACTACCTTGGCCACAACGACTGGCGCATCCCGACGGAAGAAGAGCTCGACCTTATCCACCAGAGCAGGAACAAGAAAGACTTGGGGAAGACCTTCGACGAACTGTATAACGTCTATTACATGTCTTCCACATCAGCCGGTCATGACACTCTCGTGGCTGAAGACCTCACCAGCGGGCGCAAGGAAAACCGCCGCGGCTACCACACCAGCAGGCTACGTCTGGTCCGCTAGTTACTTATAGACAAGCGGGGAGAAAGCTATGGCAGAGAGCCTGGAAGAAATGAAAGACCGGCTTAAAGCCGCCTTTGGCAAGGTCATGGACATAGCAGAAGATGATCTTGCAATATCGACTATTCCTAATCGCACGCTGGCGGCAGACCTTTATAGAGCCGCAGCCCAGATGGCTCAAGCCGTTAACGATATTGAGAAAAAAGAACAGGCGAGCGAGGTGGCGGAACTGCGGGAGCAGGTAAGGCTTCTGACCGACACGGTTCTAGAGATGGCGGGAGTTGATACTAAAGAAACTTCCAAACGTCCATCGATATCCAAAGCGATACTGCATTAATCTTATTTTTGAATTCCTCATATAAAAAACGCCCCCTTAAAGGGGGCGTTTTAGTATAAAAAAATGAGCCGTGATGCTTTAGATGCTCGGGCCTTTCGGCGGTTGCGGGGGCTTCTTCTGATTGAGGGTATCGTAAATTTCTTTCGCCTTATCGTTGTATTCCTTTTCAATAGGGAGACTTACAGACATCCCCACCATGGAAAGTTTGACGGTGTAAGTCTGCTCATCCTGGCTGCGCTCTATCTGGCACAGTTTCGGGTTTCTGGCGGCGAGCCTGATGACAGCGTCCTGCAATTCATTATTATCTATGAGGTTCTGAACGAAGCCCACTACAACAGGGTCATTGGCTTCAAAAGCCACTTTAAGGGTCTCGCCCATTTTCTCGTGCTTTGATTTGTCCTTCAAGAGCTGCAACAAGGGCAGCTTGCCATTGTTAAGGAAGCCATTGGCGATAGGAACAAGCGTCGCGGCCATGTTAAAGGCATCCCTGATGCTTGGGGTAGCTGCAGGGTTTGTGCGTGCCGCATCGAGTTCCTTGCTGGCTATTTTAACGACAATACCCAGATCGTTTGCTGTTTGTTTGTCTGCAATAAGCTTCTTTGCTTCATCCAGTGCTTGTTTTGCTAATTTAAGTTCTGCCAGACCCATAGCGAATCTCCTTGAAGGTTGTGAGTTAAGTTGACGTAATATTTGCTACAGAATCTGTTATATATCAATAAAAAATAATATGTCATTAGATGTTTATTATTTAGTTATTATAATATGGAATTATATATACTAGCCTACCTTCATATAGACCAAGAATCGTTACCCTTTTAAGACGTTATTCAGGCAGGCAAGAAAAAAAATCCAGACAGATTTATATAATTTTATTGTTATATTTCATATAGATAAATATCTATTTAACGGAATCTTAAACTTTTCCTTGACTGAGTTATGG
>PLXM01000226.1 GCA_003153235.1 Rhodospirillales bacterium | reverse complement strand
ATACCTATTCTCAGATGGAAAATAGGAACAATGTTACAGGTAAAGCTGAGCAATTAAGAGCGCTCACCGAGAATCGAAATTACCATTTTGAGCAAGCATGCGTTAGGGCGGGTTATCCCACCTCCGATACCAATAAAGGATGCCGGTTTGCATGAGAAAATATTTAAATTGGCTCTGGCGCCGATTTTTTTGACCGTCTGGAAATCTTGGTTGATGGTTTATTAGCCGGAGGTTCTATTTCTTGGCCATTCTTAAACCATTTTTCTGTCCGACTGCCATCGGGAGATATCTCCACATAAGCGGGACCGTCGTCACGATGCTGCAGGCCGTTTTTCCACCATACTTCTTTTGTTACTGACCCGCTGACATCTGTTTCGACATAGGCGGGGCCATCCTTCCGATGCCATTTTCCATTTTTGTACCAAGTTTCTTCTTTTATGCCGTTTGCAGATATTTCTATTTCTGCAGGGCCGTCAAGACGGTGGTGTTTACCGTTAACAACCCACTCTTCTTCATAAGCACCGTTTGGATATTTCTTGATAACCGCCGGTCCGTTTTCGCAGTGCTGAATACCGTTTTTCCACCAGAGCTCGGACAACACGGTTCCATCGGCGGCCGTTTCAATGTAAGAGGGGCCATCGAGACGGTGGCTTATACCATTTTGTTCCCAACTTTCTTTTTTTGATCCGTTAGCTGAAATTTCGATAAGGGCCGGGCCATCTTTTCGAGAATGTTCCCCATTAACATACCACTCTTCTTCATAAGCACCGTCTGGAGATCTCTTTGTAACCGCCGGTCCATCCTCGCGGTGCTGAATACCCTTTTTTCGCCAGCGCTCGATCATCACGGTTCCATCTGCGGCTGTATCAATATAAGACGGGCCATCGAGACGATGGGCCACGCCGTTTTGTTCCCAGCTTTCTTTTTTTGATCCGTCAGCGGAAACTTCAATGACTGCTGGGCCATCGAGACGATGGTGTTCATTGTTAGCGAACCATTCTTCTGTATAACTTGTATGACTGCCATCTGGGAATTTTTCAAAACGTGCCGGCCCATCTTCGCGGTGCAGACTGCCGTCTTTCAACCAGACCTCTTTTGTTACCGTTCCATCCGCAGATGTACGTTTATGGGTTGGACCGTCTTCATGATACAACTGACCGTCCTTATACCATTTCTCTTCCCTTATTTCATCTTTAGAGACTTCAGTGACGGCAGGGCCATCCAGGCGATGATATCGACCATTAACCATCCACTCTTCCTTGGATGAGCCATCGAGCCCCTTTTCTATACTTGAAGGGCCGTCATCACGATGACGTACATCGTTTTTCCACCAGGACTCCAGTAGAATTTTTCCATTGGAGGCTGTTTTTAGTGTAGCGGGGCCGTCTTCGCGATGACGCTTGCCCTCCACATACCATTCTATCTCCTTGACGCCCTTATCATTGATCTCGGTATGTGCGGGGCCGCCTTCGCGGTGTTTTCTCCCATTTTGATACCATTCCTCATTGCTGGATCCGTTTGGTAATCTATCAATAACAGCGGGTCCATCGTCGCGGTGCTTGTCTCCATCGCGATACCATTTTTCATGGTATTCACCGTCTTCTTTTAACGTTGCAGTACGGTAAACTTTTCCTTTGCTATACCATTTTTCCGTTTTTGTGCCGTCAGGAGAAATCTCTACAAGCGCCGGCTCGTCTTTGCGGTCAAGCAGGCCTTTATTGAGATAAACATCTATTTCAGTCCCATCAGGCCGTATCAGACGGTGCCCGCCGTTTTTCATGTTAAACCAGATGCCGGCAGCAGAGTCCCTCACCATATCAATATTGGCGCCGCCGACGCGGGCTTGTGACTGCATTTCCGCGAGAAGTGTTTCTGGCTGTGCCGGGCTTATGAGATGCGTGATCCATGGCGCAATCGAAATAAGCTGTATTCTTTTAAGGTCGGCATAGGCAACGTTATCCGGCAGGATATCCAGCCCGGCTGCTTTATAGTTGGATATAGTCTGCCCTACGTAGTCTATGTGGCTATTGGCAAAATCTACCAATGCATCTTTCTTTTCTTCTAGCGCTGCAGGATCGGGATCTGCCTGCTGTAGCCGCTCAACCGCATGTTCCATCAAGGGATGGTCAAGGGGCATAAAGCGCATCATTGTGAAAAGCAGCATACTGCCAAAGTAATCAACGGCTTTATGCGCCTCTTCTTTTGAGGAAGCCTCGGTCATTTCCTTGCCGATGCGCGACAGCTCATCAAAAAATTTATTACAGGCTGATTCGAGGGCTTTGCCTTCGGGACCTTCTTCCATGATGCGCCGGACACGCATATGGTCCAGCATGAGCCAGCTTTCATAGCTGTTCACATCACTGTCTCTGTTGTAGTTAAAATAATGGTTGAACCAGTTCATGGCTGTCAAAACAGGTTTAGATAGGGAGCCATCAAGATTAGGGCGCGCGATGCTGTTATTCAGCACCGTGTTTGTGTAATGATGAAGCATGTCGTGATTACCTGCAGTCGCCACGGCCTGCAGGGCCTGTAAAAATTCTCCCGGATGAAAAGATTCGATGCTGGCCATTTTATCGGTATTTAAACCAAGGAGAGGAATAGACACGCTGCTTGTCTTGTTCTCGTCAAATGTCTGCAGGAATCCAAAGGTAAAGCTGGTGCCGTCGTAACTCATATGGGCATTAAATTGGGTGTTGTTTTTAGTTGCTGCATCGTTTTGAAGGAGAGCCTCTGGCACCAGAATAATTTCAGATAGAATCGTATTTTTTGTGCGCTGCGCGATAGCATTAAAAAGCCTAGAGAGCCCCCCTTTTCTGGAGAGCGGTGCCAAATCATCAGTATTTTTCTCTGAAGCCCCCGCATCAACCGTTAGCTGAGCTGATAGGGCGTTAAAGTAGGGGCGTAGACGTGTGGTTTCTGCTTTCGCTGCAACTGTATTATCTGTACGCAGCACTTCAATAAAATCTGTAAAAGACTTTATCTGGTCTTCATTCAGTGAAGTAATGACCGGAGCATGTTCTACCATTCAACAAGACCCACTTTTAGTTATACTGATTGTATATGGGTATTATTAAAGTTATGTTAAAAGTATAAAAATTATTATTTACATAATGTGTTTAAACAAAGCTCTTTAAACGAAAACAAGCCAGTTGCAGAATTCAGGGATGCAATAAAGATACTTTTCTGCGCTTCGGGAAGGGCTGTGCTGGCGCGGTCGACTTAACGATTATAGCGTCTTCGCTCTGTTCGACAGCCTGGGATTTTGACCTGATTGCTGTACGGATAAGGTGATTGATTGCCTCGGGAATTGTGGTTGCTGTTTTTTGACCAGAGGAGGCGGGTACTTCAATCATAAGTGTGCCGTCGCCATAAAAATCGACTGCGCCCACGTCTCTCGATGCAATTTTTACATGCTCAATATTGGCGGGCTGTCTTTCGCGGTTTCTTTGAGCATCCGGATTGGCTGGCGGAGCCCATTCCATGTCATCATCATCACTGCCTGCGTAGGAAGGCGTTGCCGTTACGAGTAAGGCGCACATTACAATGAGAAAGATGCCCCGTATATTTTCTAAGATCATGATGTCATATCTCCCCGATTATTTATCCAGAAGCCAGTTAAAATGCTGCCCTTCATTATAAGAATGAACTTTTACCTTTACGCTATAATGACTGTTCAGTTACAAATTGGTAACAGAGGATAAACACTTGATTCTATAAATGTTTAGTGAGCTGGAATAATATCTATTCGCAATTTTTTTGTATAAGATGGGATGTAACCATGGAAAAATTTACCGACAGACTATTATTTCGAGCAAAGAAGTTTTTTCTTCTGATCTTTGTTGGGCTTATGTTTGTGTTTTCTTATATGAGCATACGCCCCGCTTTTTCTGAAACGGAGAAAGTATATGTCCTTGACGGCAGCAGGCTACCGTTAGGAGATGGTAAGCTCAGCTCGGGCCCGATGCAGGGGTATGTCTATGCATGCCAAACCCATTTTCACGGCGGCGGCGCGCAGCACGTTGGCAACTGGATTCATGCAGACACGTGGGATTCGACACAAAAAATTGCCGTGCAGGGTGACGTCAGCCGACCTGAAGCCGTTTTCAGGATAGATACGGCGAATGGCACACGGCAGGTTATTGGCAATGCCCTGCCTGTGGGACATACGACTGGAATTTTTCCTGTGCAAAATACAGATCCGGCTTTTACGATAGACCGCAATCCTAACTCAATCGTGCCCCAGAACATCAGCTATTCCTTGTCGCTGTATCCTTCGCTTGCATCTGCATCATCGTGTGTGCCTATGGGCATTATCGGTGTGATGCTGGATGGCGTGCCTTTGTTTAACGCGTTGGATGCTGGCGGACGCGATGCTGTTGCGCATGAAGTGCAGGATCACTGTAATGGGCATCCTGAACGTAGCGGTGAATACCATTACCATGGGCCCAGTCCCTGCGTTAAAGCTGAAACGGATAATAATTCTCTGATAGGATATGCCCTTGATGGCTTCGGGATCACCAGTATGTTTGACGAGAATGGCCGGGAAATCACCAATGCGGATCTGGATGAATGCCACGGGCGTGTCAGCCCCATTCTATGGGATGGGAAAAAGGTGACAATATACCATTACGTGATGACGCGCGAATACCCGTATACGATCGGCTGTTTTCGCGGGACACCTTTGACGCCCAGACATGCAAGCAGAGAGATGCCAATGGAATTGTCACAACCCGTAATGGGAAACCCCAGTGTGCGGAACGGGCCCCGCCAACCGCCCCCTGAGGCTGTGCAGGCTTGCGCAGGTCTGGCCTTTGGAGATTCATGCGGTTTTACAACGCTGCGCGGAGACATAATTAATGGGGTTTGCCGTGCGCCCATTGATGTTCTTGCCTGCATTCCCTCCAGATGATGCTGGTATAATTCAGGCGATCTGCTTTTGGCTTTGCTGGCGCATCAGTTTTATAAACCCGTATAGATTTTCCGCATCCAGTCCATGGAGCATCAAGCGAAATCCGGCTTCGAATGTAGAGAATGGAACCATCGGATGCTTGTTGCTGACAAGGCCCAGAATGGCGGGCTGGTTTGATATCTTTGCTACATACAAAGCAATCGTCTCATCCAACTGGAGGGAGTTGCTGGCGCGCCAGAAGTCCTGATCTGCAAGAAAGGCTCCGAAAAGGGGCGTATATAATTCAATTGCGCTTTGCAGATCAAGAAAGTTATGCCACTTATTCGGCAGTTCTTCTATCTGCCCGTCAAAATCCTGTATCGCAGAGAAATTAATATTATCGGATTCTATGAAGCCGATGCTCTTTTTATTTTCCAGCAGATAAGTATTGAGCTGGATTATAAAATTATAAATATTCAGATCATGTTGCACGAAGGTATTTTTGCCAAAGTCGCTGATTATCTGTGGATAGAGGGGGCGCCCCTGCAGAGTGCCTCCTGCGAGGTTCATATTCAGAAACGAAAGGATCTGGCTGCCGATATGAAAGTGCCTGAAAATAAGATAATTGGCATCGCGGCTGACAAAGTAACGCATACCCCAGCATATGATTGTATGGAGGGCTTTCGTTGAGGTCAGCTTGCGCGGCACAAAAATCCGCACGAGCTGCACCACTCCAATGGAGAGCCTTGCTATCGGACGGATCACCGGAAGAAGAAACTGCCGAGATTTGCTGGCATTATTACGAAGCAGGGCTTCCTTTGCTTTCTGGTCAATGAAAGTGCTGTGATCCAGCATAAGCGCGATCCAGGGGTCCGGGTTGTTCAAATCATGTTTATATTCCGGCAGCATCAGACATTATCCATTTCTTCCAGCTGTAGCTTATATAGCCGCCCTACAACTTTTGCGGTTTTAACAATCTGGGAGCCCATATCCTGGATGTTCAAGATGCCGGAGTCCAGTGTTTCGCTGAATTTCTGCATATGATCCTCATCATTCTCACCATGATAAAGAAAGAATTTAACTTGATTGTCCTGAAGTCCCAATTGTTCCTTTATTTTATGGCCCCAGGCTGCGGCCTTCTTTTGTCCCAGTCCTTCAATCATAAACATGGCGCCTAGCAAATCAAACGGGTTTGGCTGGCTGGCGCGCTGGTACATAAAGGCGTGCAGGGCCTCGGTGCCGATGTTTTTTTCGGCATTCTGAATTTCGTCCAGTGTGCCGCCCACTGATACATAATGGTCTTCCAGCATTTTGTAATCTTTATGCTCTGTAACGGCATGCTTTAAAAACATAGATCTTTGTTCCAGGTAGCGGCTATCGATGCTCGACGCCGCTCTGGCAATCCAGCGCGCACCCTCTACGACCTGCTGCCGGTGATTAATCAGAAGGCGCTTATAATCCTCGATACGAAACTTACCGCGTCTGATTTTATCAATCACGGGGACGGTTTCAATGCTTGTGTCAAAATCCGTCCAGACTTTTATCAGTCCGCGCATCACTGTTTCTCTTGCGGCGTTCATTTATACGGCCTCCAGCAGCATAAGCCCGTTCAGGCAGCGACCACTCTCGGGAACATGGCAGAGTATTTTCTGCCCGCTTTTAATCTTCCCCGAAGCGTAGAGCTCTTCCAGCATAATAAAAATAGAGGCTGCTCCGGTGTTGCCCTTGGTATAAAGGTTGCTGTACCACTTTTCCTCATCGATCAGCGCCCCGGCCTTTTTTAGGGCGGCAACAGCTTCTTCGCGGAGAGAATGTGATGAATAGTGGCTACAGACGTGGTCAATTTCGCTAAGGACAATTTTTCCCCGGTCTATCAGATCCAGATAGTGGGACGCCCAGATAGGGATCATATCCTGCAGCGCCGAAAAGTTCTGTGTCAGGACAAGCGCTCCCGCATCTACTGCATCCAGGGGGTTGCCGAAATCGCCCCAGTATTTTACATTGCCGTCCGCCTTGGTGCTCCCGCCGACCATGCAGGTTTCAAAGCTGTTGGCGTAAGAACGTATGTCAACCCAGCACACCCGTAATGAAAGCTGGCGGTCGTTGGGCTTATTTTCCAATATGGCTGCGCCAGCGCCATCAGAGAGAGTGAAACGCAGGAAGTCCGCTTCAAGCGGGACGTTACCGGTTTTTTTATAAACATCCGTATGCTCATAGAAGCCAGGACGGAAATAACGGCTGGAAAATTCACTGCCGCTCACCGCCGCGCATTTATGCTCACCGGAGTTTATTTGCATGTAGGCGGATTTAAGGGCCATGAGAGAGCTGGCGCACACGCTTTGGAAGCTGGCAACTTCTATCGGCTGCAGTTTCAAGCCCGCGTGCACGTGCGAGGCCAGCCCTGGCAATAAAACATCCCCGATCGTTGTCGCCGTCGCCAGATAGGAAATATCGCGCATGGATACCTCAGACTTCTTAACAGCATCCAGCACGGCCTCTGTTGCCATCTGTGCGTTGCTATACTGTGCTTCGCCGTGTTGGTTAAGAGCGTAATATCTAGATTTAATCCTGTTCTGCCTCAAAACCAATGCACGGTTTCTGGAGGGGCTTCCTCCGATGCGTCCAACATAGTTTTCCATTTCCGAGTTCGAAACGGCCGTGCCGGGCAGAAACGCGCCGAAGCTGTTGATAAAAACTCCTGTCATGTGGCACCTATAGGTTTGAGGCTTGTTTCAGGATGGCACACAGAAACATCCCGGGAGATATTGGCCTTCTCCAGCAGTCTAATGATCATCCATGCCAAATCAATCTGTCCTTTTAGAAATCCGTGTTTTGCACTTTTAGGAAATGCGTGATGATTGGCATGCCACGCGCTGCCAAGCGTAATCCAGGAAAGAATAGGGTTATTGCGCGCCTCGCTTTTTTGATAAGGAAGCTTGTCTCCATACATATGTGCAATGGAGTCCACTGCGTCACAGGTATTATATACAAATGCTATCAGGAGCCACATTGTTAATATTCCCGATAGCCCCGCCAGCAGGTAAGCAATACCAAAAGTAATTTCTACATGCAGCCACATCGCTACCATATAAGGTGTGGGCTTGCTGATCCAGCTATAGTAAGGGTCTTTAGCGATATCCTTGGCAAGAGCGTTATATTGCTGATTTGTTCTGGGGCGCCAGAAACTATCAAAAATAGTCCTGAGCGGACCTGCCAGGCAGTACAATAGGCAAATAAGAGGATTTATCGTTCCTAAATACCAGCCCACATGTGCATACCAAAATCCGGATATAACGGGAGAGTGTGGGTCTCCCGGCTTATCTGTATGTGCATGATGGGAGCGATGATTACCGGCCCATTGCACGGGTGTACCAGCCGGCAGGCCTAATGTGATGATAGAATAGGAAAGCCATTTGGGAAGTTTAAAGGCTCCATGTGACAACATGCGGTGGTAGCCAAGATCAATGGCCAGACTGGCCAGTAGGTAATAAGTGAGCCCCATGATAAAAAGTCCCGCCATGCGAATTCCCGATTATCTATTTTTGACCCTATAAGACCAGTCTACCATATAATTAAACACTGTTCAATTATTATTATACGATGTTTAATTATAATGGTTTTGCGTTCGTCGAACATCCATAGAAGAACTAAAAAATGTTATTTTTCAAGGGGGTTGCGAACTCACTGATAAAAAGGGATTTTTAAGCATAACAGCAGCTGATCTTAGGTTCGATTCTAGTGATTACTGCTGTTACTTAACGTTTTCACATGAGAGACACAGCACTTGGTGAGAACTGGGGTGTTATAACCGCCCTCAAGGATAGAGACGAGGCGTCCACCGCAACATTTTTGCGCAGCATCGAGTAACTGTTTCGTCATCCAGTCAAAGTCTTCTTCCACCAGCAGCTGACGTCCAGGAGGATCATTAAAGAGATTTTCTTTCGGAGGATCATCACGGTGGGCATCAAACCCTGCCGAGATGAAAATAAAATCCGGCTTGAAAGAAATGATTTCAGGTAAGATGCGTTGGATGAAAATGTCACGGTAAACTTGTGTATCTGATTTCTCCGGCACCGGGAAGTTCCGTATATTTCCGGCCACGCCGCGCACGGAAGCGTCAGATTCCGGCTCATAAGGCCAAAGCGTCTTTTGATGTGTTGAAAAAAAGAGGATATCGGTACTATTCTCTACGAGAGCCTGCGTGCCGTTGCCATGATGGACGTCGAAGTCGACAATCACGACACGTTTGATACCGGGCTTTTTAAGGGCATGAAAGGCGCCAATAGCCACATTGCCGAAAAGACAAAAACCCATCGAAGTATTTTTAAGGGCATGATGGCCCGGCGGGCGTATGGCACAAAAGGCATTGTTAATACTGCCTGCGCCTACATCATCCACGGCCTGACAGATTGCACCAACGCCGCGCAGCGCTGCCTTGAGTGACCCCGCTGATACACTGGTATCAACATCGGTTTTGGCTGGAGCAGACGTCGGCCCTTGCCCGGACACGATTTCTTTTAGCTTCTCAAGATATTGAGGGGAATGGCAATAGAGCACCTGTGCATCGGTACCTAGCGGCGCTTCCTTCCAGAGAACGGGGCCAGACTTCGGAAAGTTTTTTTCCAGTTCTGCCAAAACGGTCTTCAAACGTGCAGGCGATTCAGGATGCCCTTCTCCGGGATTGTGAAGCATACAGTCGGGATGCGTATATATGGCTGTTTTAGTCAAATGCTACCTTCGGGACTTTTACTGCTCCGGTGTCTTTGGAGCTTTTTTCTGCTGACTGGAATTTATAACATTTTGCGACTTCGGTGCATAGATAATGTCGCGCCCCAGGCCGTAAAGCAGAAAAACAGACGAAGGGTCGTACGTCATCCGTATGGGTAGGAAGCCGAGGCCTTTCATGAAGTTCATCTGACCGGGGGATTTTTTATCGATACTAATGTTCAGATGGCCGTCATATCCTGTGTTTTTGCCTGCTTCAACCACGTGAGCCGTTAATGCGCTGAAAGCGGTGGCGGTGTCATTCTTATCTTTCACTCCCAGCTCCATCATTTCAAATTTGTAGCCGTAGACGGCGCGGAAGCTGGAGTAATTCGCATTCGTAATACCCACAGCTTTCGGTGTGCCATCCTTATCAAGGGCAATATAGACAGCTGCATTTCCGGCAGATGCTGCAGCACGTATATTCTCCATCTTTTCCTTGCTCAGCGCTGGAATGCGTCCGATATAACTTTCTAGAAGGGCAAGATCGTTTTCATCCGCCTGGCGCACTTCATAATCGGCTGAAGGGGTAAGGGGCTTTTTATAAAGATCGCTGCAATCGTAGACAGAATAGTCTAATTGGGATGCTTGCGTTTTTTTCTCGTAAAAGCGGATGGCCGCAGGGTTATTTTCAGCCACCGTCCAGGATATGTCGTTGACGCCCAGCTCACGGGCCACGGCTTTCAGCTCTTCCATCATGGCAAGGCCGAAGCCCTGGCTACGCAGAGTATCCGAGACGAGAAGGTCCTCCATATAAAGTTCCTGCCCTTTTAAGCCGTAATAATGGTTGAATAGAATATAGCCAAGCGCTTCATTTGTATCATCATCACGCAACATCAAAATTTGTGCTACGGGATCTTTTCTCTTGAGGGCTTCTATAAATTTCTTATCATCACCGGCATATTGAGTGGAATGGTGGCGTGCTTGTTCAAGTACCAGTTTTTTTAAATCCTGGAAGGTTGTTTCATTAATTTGCTCAAGAGCAATCGTGGCATTAACCATTGATATCAACTCAACTGTATTTAATTATTCTGTAAATAATATATACTATATGATTATGTTAATCAAATAATCAATAAAAAATCGTTATTTAACAAATAGTTATGATTTAAAAATTTACACTTCTCGGCTAAGGAGCTATCGCGGATCGGGTGTTGCAGTTGCTTTTACAGGCTCGGCAGCGCCAGCGCGGAACCTGCCCAGCCAGACATTGACGCGGTCCAGATAGAGGTAAATGACAGGCGTGGTGAACAGTGTCAGACACTGGCTCAGCAGCAGCCCGCCGACCATGGTATAGCCAAGGGGCTGACGCAGTTCCGATCCGGTACCGTGCCCCAGCATCAGCGGCAGCGCACCGAGCAATGCTGCCATCGTCGTCATCATGATAGNNGTGGTCATCATGATCGGCCGAAAGCGCAAGAGGCACGCCTGATAAATCGCTTCGCGGGCGGGCTTGCCCTCCTTGCGCTGGGCCTCTAGGGCGAAGTCAACCATCATGATGCCGTTCTTTTTGACGATGCCGATCAGCAGAATTATCCCGATGAGCGCGATCACGGAAAGATCAAAATGGAAGGCCATCAGCATTAGCAGAGCACCGGCACCGGCGGAGGGCAGCGTCGACAGGATGGTCAACGGGTGAATATAGCTTTCATAAAGCATACCGAGAATAAGATAGACGGTAACAAGCGCTGCAAGGATCAGATAGGGTTCGCTTTTGAGAGAGGACTGGAAGGCCTGCGCTGTTCCCTGAAACGTGCCTGTGATGGCTTTGGGCAGACCCATCTTTGACGAGACGTCATTAATCGCATCGACGGCTTGCCCGAGGGCCGCGCCTGGCGCAAGGTTGAATGACAGTGTCACAGCTGGAAACTGCCCTTGATGGTTCACTGAAAGATAAGCCACATGGCGGGTGTCAAATTTTACCAGTGTTGAGAGAGGTACCTGCTGACCGGTAGTTGGGGATTTAATATACAATTTGTTGAGCGTGTTGGGATCTGCCTGTAATCCGGGCGTCACTTCAAGGATGACGTGATAACTGTTGAGCTGTGTGAAATATTGCGCGACCTGGCTCTGGCCGAAAGCGTAATCGAGCGTCTGGTCAATCGCCGCGGGCTGGATGCCGAAACGCGCGGCCTGATCGCGGTCTATTTCCATTGATAACATGGTGCCATTACTTAACTGGTCAGTGGCGACATCACGCAATTGCGGCAGCTTCCCCAGCGCATCCAGTAATTTCGGGGCCCATTCATTCAATTCATCCAGATTAGCGTCCTGTAGCGTGTATTGGTATTGCGTTTTGGCCAAGCGGCCACCGGTGTTCAAGTCCTGTGCCGCCTGCAGGTTAAGCTTGGCGCCCTGCACCTTTGACAGTTTTCCGCGCAAACGTGTAATAACCTCATCTGCCGTTGCCGTGCGCTGGTCACGGGGTTTCAGGCCGATAACAACCACACCGTTGTTGACCGGCCTTGATCCGCCGATAAATGCGCCCCAGTTTGCAACGTCCGGATCCTGACCGACGACGTCGGTCAGTTTATGCTCTAGGCGCACCATTTCATTGAATGACACATCTTGTCCCGCTTCGGCGATGGCAAGAATTATACCTGTATCCTGCTGGGGAAAGAACCCTTTTGGTTCCTGAATATAGAGGAATACAGTGCTGGCCAGTGTTGTGAAGAATATCAACAATGTGAAGCGCTGGTGACGCAGAACCCAGTCAAGGCCGTGCTCATAACCAGAGAGAAGCTTATCGAACAGCATCTCTACAAAGAGGTACAAACGCCCGTGTTTGACATGCTTTTCGTCCCGAAGGAACAGGGAACACATCATTGGAGATAATGTCAGTGAAACAAATGCGGAAACGGCAATCGTCATGGTCACCGTGACGGCAAACTCGCGGAACACGCGTCCGAGGATGCCGCTCATCAGCAGCAGAGGAATGAAAACAGCTACCAGCGACACGCTGATAGAAATGATAGTGAAACATATTTCTTCCGACCCCTTGAGTGCTGCTTCCTTTGGCGGCATGCCGTGTTCTATATGCCGATAGATGTTTTCAAGCATGACAATGGCGTCATCAACAACAAAGCCGACGGCAATCGTCAGGGCCATCAGGGAGAGATTGTCCAGCGTATAGCCGACGGCATACATCAGCGCCGCGGTGCCCAGCAGGGCCAGCGGCACGGTCACGGCCGGAATAACGGTCGCCCAGAACGTGCGTAAAAAAAGAAAGATGACCATTATTACCAGTGTAATGGTTAGCATCATTGTGCGCTCGACATCTTTGACGGAGGCCTTGATGGTTGTTGTACGGTCAATGATTTTGTCAACTCTGATGGAGGGCGGAACTGCGTTCAGAGCTTGCGGCAGCGCCGCTTCGACAGCTGCCGCAGTTTCAATGATATTGGCACCGGGTTGTTTATAGACCTGCAGGATGACGCCGGGCTTGCCATTTTGCCAGGCCGTCATCTGAGTGTTTTCTGCTGCATCAACAGCAACGCCGATGTCGCGGATGCGTACCGGAGCGCCATTTTTGTAGGCAACAATAATATTGTTCCATGGGTCTGCCGCAAGAAGCTGGTCGTTATCGTAGATGGTAAAGTTATGGAGGGAGCCGCTGACGGTTCCTTTAGGCGCATCAATAGACGCAGTAGAGATAACACCGGCGATATCTGACAGCTGCAAGCCAAGGGCGGCGATCTTGGCTGGGTCAACCTGAATGCGCACGGCGGGTTTTTGCTGTCCGCCAATGGTCACCTGCGCCACGCCGGGAATTTGCGAGATGCGCTGCGCGATGACTGTTTCGGCATAATCATCCACCTGAATGAGCGGCAGAACATCGGAATGGACACTAAATATCAGGATGGAGGGGTCCGTCGGGTTATACTTGCGGTACAATGGCGGAGCCGGCAGGGTTTTAGGCAACTGCCCGCTGGCGGCGGAAATCGCGGACTGGACGTCCTGTGCAGCGGCATCAATATTGCGGTTAAGGTCAAAGGTCAACTGGATCTGGCTGTTTCCCAATACGTTTGTCGATATCATCTGGCTGACGCCGGAAATCTGGGCAAACTGGTATTCAAGCGGGGCGGCCACTGTCGAGGCCATCGTTTCAGGGCTGGCACCTGGCAACTGGGCGCTGACCTGAATGGCCGGATAATCTACCTGCGGCAGCGGTGCTATCGGCAGCAGCGGAAAAGCCACCAATCCAATCAACAAAATGCCCGCCATCAATAGCGATGTTGCAATCGGTCGATTGATGAAAGGAGCAGAAATATTCATTTCGGGCTATCTCCGGTCGAGGCGGGTTTTGTCTTCTCTTCCTCGCTGACCATTACGCCCGGTTGCAGCCGGTATTGATTGCTGATGACAACATGCTCGCCTTCGATAAGGCCGCCTTCGACAAGTATGGCCCCATCGACTTCAGCACCGTTTGTTTTCAAAGGTCTTACTTCAACGGTTGAATCGGGTTTGACCACATAGGTGAATATGCCGTCAGGCCCCCTTTGTGCAGCGGCGGCGGGAATGGTCAAAACGTGATGCTGCACCTGCAAAAGAAGCCGCGCGTTGACGAATTGTCCCGGCCACAGGGTGTTTTTGGCATTGGGGAACGTGGCTTTAAGTCTGATTGTGCCGGTTGTCTGATCGATCTGGTTGTCAACCAGCAGCAAGGCACCCTTGTCCAGCGTCGTCGTGCCATCACGTGAGATAGCGGCAACGCCGACCGGCCCTGCAGCCATGGCCTGATTGACCTGTGCCAGAACATCTTCTGGCAGCGTTAGTAGCAGAGAGATTGGCTGCATCTGCGTGACCACGACAATACCAGTGCTGCCAGTGCTATGCACATTGTTGCCGACGTCAACGAGACGGACTCCCGTCCGCCCGCTGATGGGGGATTTGATAGATGTATAGTCGAGCTGGGTTTTCGCACTGTCGATGTTGGCTTGGTCGGCCTTGACCTGTGCTTCCAGCTGGGCAACGAGGGATTTCTGCGTATCCAGTGTCTGCTTGCTCGTCAGGTTCTTGGGCTGAAGGATCAGGTAACGACTCAGATCGTGGCGGGCGTTTTCAAGCTGCGCGTCATCTTTGGCTTTGGTTGCGGTTGCGAGATCCAGCGCGGCTTGGTAAGGGCGCTGATCGATCTGTGCAAGAAGGTCGCCCTGCTTGACTTCCTGACCTTCGGTGAAGGCGACGGATTGAAGCTGCCCCTCAACACGGCTGGTGATTGTGACGGTGTTGAAAGCCTGTACAGTACCAAGCCCCTCGAGGTATTGCGGGACATTCATACGTGCTGCGACTGCTGTCTGGACGGAGACGGACTGTGCCTTTGTGGGGGCTTCTGCCACAGCCCTGACGGGTCTGTGCAGCCAGACAAGAACGCCCGCGACGGAGATGGTGGCGACGACAAGCCATTCAATCTGCCACCAGCTGAACCCGTTATTTTTTTGAACATCACTCATATTTTTCTCCCTGCGCCTGCGGCCAGCCGCCGCCGAGCGCGTTATAAAGCTGTAATACAGCCTGTAAGTGGGCAAGCCTGACCTGAACCAGCGCGTCGCGTGCTGTGAATAAAGCGTTCTCGGTATTCAGCAGGGTCAGGATATTGATTGTTCCGGCATGAAACTGCGTTGTCGCAAGATCATAGGCCTGCTGGGCCTTGTCCACTTCCCTTTGTTGGTTTATTTGCTGGTCTGCTGTCTGGTGCAGTGCCGTCAGCGCGTCCTCTACATTGCCGAGCGCGCTGATAACGGCTTTGTGGTAATCCGCCAGCAGTTCAGCGTAGCGCGATTTGCTGTAGTCATACTCCCCTTCAAGGGCGTCACCTTCAAAAAGCGGCTGGGTAATTCCTGCCGACAGCGAGAAAATGGCGCCAGCGGGGCTGAGGGCACTCGCCAGTGCGGCGCTTTCAAAACCGCTGCTGGCTGTCAGCGTTATGTTTGGAAAGAAAGACGCTCGCACCGCCTTGATATTGGCGTTGGCCGCGATCAGCTGCGCCTCTGCTTCTCCCACGTCGGGGCGACGCGCCAGCAGTTCGGAGGGCAGTCCCGGGCGGACAACCGGCTCTGTCAGACGGGCCAGTGTGTCAGGCGGAATATTAAAGTTTTCTGGAGGCTGCCCGATCAGAATAGAAAGAGCATTAAGGGTCTGGCGCAATTGCTGGCGCAGCGGCGGAACAGCTGCGCTCAGTGCGGCAACGGTGACATCCTGCTGTGCGACATCAAGTGAAGTGGCCGTGCCCGCAGACATCTCCGCCTGAAGGCCCTTGAGCGTGCTCTCGGCATTATCCTGATTTTCCTGAGCGATATTCAGACGATCTTGTAATTGCAGAGCCTGAAAATATGTGCTGGCAACCTGCGTCATAATGGTCAGTTCAACTGTAGCGCGATCATAACGACTGGCGGCCGCCGCTGCTTCTGCGGATTCACGCGCAGCGCGGTTTTTTCCCCAGAAATCCAGTTCGTAACTTGCGTTGAGCGAGGTGGTGTATTGCTTGAAACTCTGGCCGGTACTGGATGTTCCCGATGCTACAGTACGCTCATGAGTGGCGGCTGCGCTGGCGCCAATAGCCGGCAGCAGCGGAGCTCCAGCAATGCGCGCCTGCGCGTCAGCTTCCTGTACGCGTGCAATGGCTGCTGCGATATCGAAGTTTGCCTGCAGGGCCTTGACGATAAGATTATTGAGTTCGGGCGAAGAAAAGTCACGCCACCATGTCGCAGCTGGCCAAACTGCATTCTGACCCTGCTGATCGTTCCAAATACCAGGAACTGCCAGTGCAGGTCTCTGATAATTTGGCCCCACTGAGCAGGCAGCTAATGTGCCGAATATCCAACAGGCACAGGCTATAAAGAACGCAGGGCGTACGCCGAAGCTAGTTTGCGAAGCGGCGGGATTTGGGAAGGAGATTTTATACTGACCGTATTTTTTTGACATGCTTCTCCGACTCATTAGTGCTGTCATTAATGGTATCACCAAAAGGTTTTTCCAATATTAATCAAATAGTTCCTTGAGAAAGTTATAGTGTTTATGATATTATCAATAATACTTATTAATTTACCAGAAAATAGCATAAAGCTATTTATGGCATCTACTTTTTACTATTTCTGGATTAAGTGCGGAAATCTGACTTTTACACGCACGCTGGGCAGGGAATCCCGCTAGGGGTGTATGAAATAATTATCAATTGATACAGTTTATTTTTATAAAATTTTATCAACAGTAAAATGGTCAAAGTAAATTATAATATCCATATAATTAAAAAATTATACAAGAATTAGCTGTGAGAGCTTATTTAAGCCATGTTTCTGCAAGGCGGACCCAGTAAGCCGCGCCGATGGGCAGGATTTCATCATTAAAATCGTAATGAGTATTGTGCAGACCAGGGTCTTTATCCGTCTTGCCGCCGCCAACAATGATATAAGCTCCGGGGCAGGCTTCAAGGAAATAAGCGAAATCTTCTCCCCCCATCATCGGCACGAATTCATGAACATTATTGGTGCCGACGACTTCTTCGGCCACCTTGCGCGCGAAGGCAGTTTCATTCGGCGTATTGACTGTCGATGGATAGCCACGGTTCCATTTGGTCTCCACGTTGCAGTCAAAAGCTGAAGCTATAGATTTAACAACAGAGCGCAATTTTTCCTCAAGTTTTTTTCGATCCGTGGGATCAAGTGTGCGGACAGTGCCGCTAAGTTTTGCGGTTTCGGGTAGTACATTGTACGCGCCTGAACCAGCCTGAAAATTACAGACACTGACAACCGCGCCGTGTAAGGGATCCGTTATACGGCTGACAAGATGCTGGAGAGCGGAAACGATTTGCGAACCGCAGACAATGACATCTGTTGCCTGATGCGGAAAGGCAGCATGTCCGCCCTTGCCTGTGATCACGACGTCAAAGCTGTCGGTTGCCGCAGACATAGCGCCTTCGCAGATCGCCATCTGTCCGGATTTCAGCCACGGCCAGTTGTGCATGCCAAAGACAGCTTCGCACGGAAATTTTTTGAAAAACCCTTCCTGCACCATGACGTTCCCGCCGCCGCCGCCTTCTTCAGCGGGTTGAAAAATAGCATACACAGTGCCGGAGAAATCGCGCGTCTCCGCAAGGTGCTTGACGGCAGCGAGCAGCATCGATGTGTGTCCGTCATGACCGCAGGCATGCATTTTACCGGGATGTTTTGAAGCGTGGGGAAGGTTGGTTTCTTCCGGCATAGGCAGCGCATCCATGTCAGCGCGCAGACCTATGGCACGTTTTTCGCCGCCGGATTTTTTACCACGAATCGTTGCAACGACAGCTGTTTTTGCCATGCCGCGATGAATCTCGATGCCCCAATCTGTCAGCAGTTTTGCAACATAGTCAGCGGTTGCATCTTCTGCGAAGGCAAGTTCGGGGTGCTGATGAATATGCCGCCGCCATGACGTGAAGGTATCATTCTGGCTTTTGAGTTTTGCAAGGACGGACATGGTTTAATCTTTCTTATGGTTTAGTGAAAAAAATCCCGGATCAGTTTCTTCTGCTGTTTTTTGGTGCTCAGAGAAAAATCCGGCTTGTCGACGTTTCCGAGACTGGCTGCGGCGAGGGCGCGGATTTCCGGCTCCAGCATCTGGCAGAAGGTGGAGCGGGAGAAATCGAGTATAATTTTTTCATGAGTATGCGGATTCTCGATCACCGGATTGTCGAACAGTTTGACAATAGCGCCTGCCATCACCGGCATAGCTTCAATGCCAACCTGATACCAGTTTTCTCGTGCCAATGGATCATTATGCTCAGGCACCATTGCTGACTTAAGAGTGAAAATTTCCGGCGATGGAGTGAATTCCCGAAAGCCGAGTTTCATGGCTAAATTTTGCACCGGCGCCGTTTCCATGTGAGCAATAAAACGGTCTGACGGAGGTTCTACCAAGAAAGTATGTAGCGTTTGCAAGGATACCAGGGTCGCGAGCAGGCCATAGCCATTGAGAGTGCAGCGGAGTGTGCCAATTTCCTGCCACTTCACATCTTCGTTGCCGTGAGCATCCTTTGTCTCATAGGGATAGGTAATGCTGGCAGCGACGATTTTACCGGCTTCATCTTCTATCATGACAACCGCGCCCTCACTGATCATCTTTTTCAAAAGATCAGTATCCCGCTTCAAAACGTTCTTGTGTGCATTACTGTTGTAGAAATCCAGAAGCTTGTCATGGTCTGAAGCTCGCGAAAAACGTGGATAATAACGGGAAGGTTCGTCAGTCATGTTTTCTCCTCGTTGCCCTTATAGCAAACACATATATTTATGACCATATTAAAAATTCCAAGACTAAGTTATACATAATAATTTAAAATACACAATCGACGTTACTGATAATTCTTGTATAGTGCGGCGCAAGACAAATTATGGAGAACATAAAATATGCCTCAAGCCGTCCGCTTGCTTAATGACCCTTTGCCCGAAGAGGGGCATCCGTTTTTTCAGGATGGGCAATGGCTGTGGGAGAAAAATTATCCTGAAGGGCTGTCATGGCACACACCACTTTTAAAAACACCACTATTTAAGCTGGTTGATCAAGCGGCAGAAAAATTTCCGGATAACCTGTTTTTTGATTTCACCGGACAGGTAATGTCTTATGCGCAAGCGAAGCGCGAGGTAGATCGTATTGCCAAAGGCCTGCAGGAAATCGGCGTTGGCAAAGGCGTGCATGTAGGCCTGTTTTTGCCCAACACGCCGTATTCAATTCTTTTCCACTACGGCATTCTGAAAGCCGGCAGCACGGTGGTGAATTATAACCCTCTTTATGTAGAGCGTGAATTGATCAGCCAGATTGAGGATAGCAGCACTGATATAATGATCACGACAGATGCGCCGGCGCTCTACGATAAGATCGAATCATTGCGTAAGAAAACACGTCTCAAAAAAATCGTCATTTGTCCGATGGCCAGTATTCCACCATTGGTGGAGAATACGCCGGTCTGTGTGTCAGAAGTTCCAGGCGATGCCCAGCACATTCATTACCGGGATTTGGTTAAAAATGATGGCGGGTTTACGCTGCCAGCGGTTGACATTGAAAACGATATTGCTGTTCTGCAATACACAGGCGGCACGACGGGTGTGCCCAAAGGCGCAATGCTGACACATGCCTGTATTAGCGCCAATGTCGATCAACTGACCCACTGGATGAGCCGGGTTGCAACGCCCGGCGAGGAATCGATCATGGGCGTACTTCCATTCTTCCATGTTTTCGCAATGACGGTCGTGATGCACTGTTCGGTGCGTTTGGGAAAAAAGATCATCATCCACCAGAAATTTGATTTGAATGAGGTGCTGGAAAGTCTGCGCGTACATCGGCCTACATTTTTTCCTGCTGTACCGGCGGTATTTAATGCAATAGCCAACTGTGCCGCCATCAGATCCGAGGATTTCTCCAATCTTAAATATTGTATCAGTGGCGGCGCGCCGCTGCCGGGTGATGTACGCCGGCTGTTTGAGGAGAAAACAGGCTGTAAGGCTATGCGCGAAGGGTATGGCCTGACCGAGGCATCGCCTGGCGTGACATTTAATCCTGCCACAGGTTTTATGAAGCCGGGATCTATCGGATTGCCATTGCCGCATACGATCATAGATATTATTAATCCGGACACAGGCGCGTTGATGCCATCTGGCGAACATGGCGAAGTCTGTGTTCGCGGTCCGCAGGTCATGAAGGGATATTACAACAAGCCCGAAGAAACCACAGGCGTACTTCAGGAAGGCCGTTTGCGCACTGGTGACATCGGCTTTATCGATGACGATGGTTATCTGCATCTTGTCGACCGCCTGAAGGACATGATTATCGTTCGCGGTTACAACGTCTACCCCCGCATTGTTGAGGAGGCGATTTACCTTCATCCTGCGGTTGAAGAGTGCATTGTTGCCGGTGTGCCGGATGCAGAGCGCGGTGAATCGGTCTGGGCTTGGGTCAAGCCCGTCGCTGGGAAACCATTAACTGAAAAGGATCTTGAAAAATTCCTGATAGATAAAATTTCCGCGATTGAACGTCCGCGTAAAATAATTATTCGTGACACGCCCTTGCCAAAGACGGCTGTTGGAAAGCTTTCCAAGAAAGATCTGCTGCTTCAGGAGGGAATCGTCCGGAATGTGCAAGCGGGCTGAAATGCGCTAAACTTTTTATAGAAAAATTTTCAACAGGGCTTTTTTGATGCGGCCCTTTTCTTTGTGCGGCGGGAAGTGGGCCCCGGCTTCAAAAGAGCCGCCTTTGAAAATAGGCTTGGCATGTGAAAAGAGGTCAAAGCCTGCTTTGCCATGGTATTGGCCGAAACCGCTGCCGCCGACGCCGCCAAACGGTAGGTCATGTACGCCCAGATGCAGCATGGCGTTATTGATGCCGACGGCGCCAGCGGTGATTTTTTCAGCGCGCTGAATAACTTTTTTATCCTTGGCGAAGACGTAAGCCGCAAGGGGGTGGTTGTTCTTGCTGATATGATTAAAGGCTTCAGACAAGTCATTAACAGTCACAAGCGGCAGAACGGGGCCGAATATTTCTTCCTGCATCACGGGCGATGCAGGGTCAACGTTTGTCAGCACCGTCGGTGCGATATAGAGATCATCAACGTCACTTTTCCCGCCGCAGGCAATGTTCTGATCTTTCATCAGCGCAACAATTCGCGTGTGATGGTGCTGGTTGATAATACGGCCATAATCCGGACTTTTTTGCGGGTCAGTGCTATAAAAATCGGTAATGGTCTGCTTGAGTATTTTTGTGAACTCGTCGGCTACATCCTTGTGAACGAAAACATGATTGGGCGCTACGCAGGTCTGCCCCGCGTTAGAGAATTTTGCGAAGACAATGCGCAGAGCCGCAAGTTTCAGGTCAGCGGAACGGTCAACAATGGCCGGGCATTGCCCGCCAAGCTCGAGTGTTACCGGCGTCAGATTTTTTGCAGCAGCTTCCATGATGATACGCCCGACAGGTGCGCTGCCTGTAAAGAAAATGGTGTCAAATTTCTCTTTAAGAAGATCCGTTGTCTCGGGTATGCCGCCCTCAATAACCTGAAAGGCCTTTTTATCGAGGTAGCGGGGAAGCATTTCCGCAAGCAGGGCGGATGTCGCGGGCGCCATTTCCGACGGCTTGATGATAGCGGCGTTACCGGCAGCAATACAGCCAACGAGAGGAGAGAGAGTCAGGAGAAGCGGATAGTTCCACGCACCGATAATAAGCGCTGTGCCGAGCGGCTCATGAACGATCTGTGCCGAGGAGGGCTTCATATACAGGGGTGTCGATACTTTTTCCGGTTTTGACCAGCCGCCCACATGTTTGAGCGCATGGGTGATTTCCGACGAAACGAGGCTCAGCTGCAGCAGGTTGCCTTCCGTCGGGTTTGTGCGGAGATCCTTATACAGCGCATCCAGAAAAGCGCTCTTGTTTTCCTGCAGCATTTTCTGCAAGGCACGGAGCTGATCTTTCCGCCACGACAGGTTTTGTGTGTCGAGCGTGCCGTGATAGTCACGGATGGATTGTACCTGAGCCGAGAACGGCGTGCTGTTTGCTGCTTCTGACATGGCCCTAACGCTGGTGAATATTGCTGCATATTACCCGCGTTTATATATATGTCAATGTATTATATATAGATGGATTAACGGCTCACAAAAAAAGAACCGGCGGATTTTAACCCGCCGGTCCTTTTTAAGTTTACTGTACCGCGTCTTAAGCGAACAGACGGAGCACTGATTGGTTGGCCTGAGAAGACAGAGACAGGGCCTGAATACCAAGTTGCTGCTGTGTTTGCAGAGCAAGCAGTTGTGCACCTTCCTGGTTCTTGTCAGCGATCGTCAGTTGCGAAGCACCATCTTGCAGCGTGTTGACCAGATTCGTCGTGAAGTTTTGACGGTTCTGGAGCAGCGACAAGCTATTGGCGAAGCCGCTGGCTGTCGTCTGCAGATTCGACAAGGCGGCATTGATCGCGGTAATGGCTGCAGTGACACCGCCTGTGGTTGACACATTGTTGCCAGCTAAGTTAAGACCGGTTGATGCCGTGGTCAGATCCGCATGCGTGACAGTGATGGCATTGGTGCTGAGTTCGTTGACCTGTACAACCAGATCAGCGCCAGCGGCGCCCGCTATCAGGTTATTGCCCTGATAGTTGGAGTCCGAAACCGTCGCGTTGATCTGGGTAAGCACAGCCTGAAACGCAGCATTATCAGCGGCAGCACCACCCGTTGTTACTGCTGTGGAAGACGCACCGAAGCCAAGACCAGCGAGGGCATTACCAGCGCCGACATCAAGCGCAGAGATAGCTGCGCCATCATTCGAGGTGACTTTGAGGTAGGCTTGGCCGGACTGCATAACTCCAGTGCCAGCCGATACAGTTGTGCCATCCCCATACACGATGCTGGCAGTGTATTTACCCGAGCCGTTTATCTGATCGGCAACGTTCTGAAGTGAAAGACCGTTCCCGCCATTCGCTGCAGTAGCGACAGTGAAATCCTGGACAGGCCCGCCAACGCCATCTTGCAGACTGAATGTTGAGCCGGCCGTAATCGCTGTATTAGCAGTTGTAAGGTCAGCAACTCCTGCGGAGTTTATACCGGCTGGTATCGCACCGCCGGAGGTTTCCAGCACTTGTTGCGTTGTGACTTTGGCTAAGTCTTGCTTGGCGGTATTGGCGATGGATGTCAGCTGGTTAACTAGGGCAGTAACGCTGGTGATACCCTGGTTGGTTGCCTGAATGGTCTGGATGCCTTGGCCCATACCGTCCAGAAGGGCGGAGAGGGATGAAGCGCGTTGGTTCAGCGCCTGCGAGGCAAAGAAGTTGACCGGGTTATCCAAAGCTGAGTTCACTTTGTTACCGGTGGCAAGTGCAAGCTGTGTCGTGCTCAGGTCTTTTCCCGTCTGCTGAAGACTAAGGAGATTCGCGCGCATCGCAGCTGTGAGGGTAATACTTGACATGTGATGTTCCTTTTCTAAGGTTTAGCGACTAAGAATCCTTTCCTAGTCATGTTATCATCGTATCATGTGGTCAGTTAATGACTGGTTAATGGGTTGATGTTGATTCAAAAAACAACACAAGTATTTGATTTATATTATTAATATCATAAATATCTGCAGGGTTTATGCCTGAAAACCGGGAGTAAATTTAAACCCGGTACATACACACATATATATCTTACAGATTATATCTTACAGATTCTTTTTTACTCCGTAATTTTCCCGAAGAGGAAAATATTCTGGTTAAGCTATGTAGCCGAGTTTTCCATTATAAGTCTGGCATGAATCGAGTGCGACCCTTTGTTTTTTTTACAGAGCTTAAGGGAAATTTTATAAATTTCCAAAAAATGTGTACTCAAAATAATCCGTTAAATCTCCAGTAATCGTTCTTGTTTTGTCTTGGTGAAAAACGAAGACATCAAAAAAATAGTTGATTGCATAAAACTCACACCCACCGGCATTTCTTTATGAAATCGGTAAATACATGTGGCAGTCTTTTAAACAATCGTTAAGGCTTTCATGAGTATGATAGCGGGAAGGCGCTGAAACTGCGCCCTCATGATTCTTTTAGAAAAAAAGGAGCTCTCTCAATGACAATATACACAGGCGCTGGCAATGATACATTAGCCGGCACGTCAGGTAACGATACATTCGACGTGAACTTTACCACGGATGTGGTGTCAGAGAGTGTTTCAGGTGCGAACAATCTTATTGTTTCCGCCGTCAGTTATACAGCAGTCACGAATGTGAATAAGTTGACCCTGTCAGGAACGGGGCATGCTCTCACGGCCACGGGTAATACTGCTACCGACATTCTGACCGACGCGACCACCGGCACGGGTTCGGATACGTTGATCGGCGCGAGCGCCACCCACGGCACGGATACTTTCGTTGTAAATCACACAAATGATATCGTTTCAGAGACAAACGCTCCCACCACGGCGCTGATCGATTCCAGCGTCACCTTTAACCTCGCCACTAACGCCACCAATGTTAATAACCTGACCTTGACAGGCGCAACTGCTCTTACGGCAACGGGTAATACAAATACCGATATACTGACCAGTAACACAGGTGCTGATACGCTGATCGGCGCTAGTGCGGTCAATGGCACAGATACTTTCGTTGTAAATAATACGAACGATGTGGTTTCAGAGACAAACGCGGGCACTTCCACAGCCTTGATCGATTCCAGCGTCAACTTTTCACTCGCTACGCATGTAACGCACGTAAATAACCTGACGCTGACGGGCACTGCAAACCTCAGTGGCACGGGCGGCACTGCTGGCGTAAACGTTATCACTGGCAACACCGGCACAGACACCCTCAGTTCCGGCACGGGCACGGGCACAGATACCTTGATTGGCCACAGTACAGCGGGCACAGATGTTTTCGTAGTTAATAATACAGGTGATGTGGTTTCTGAAGTTAATAGCGCCACCACGGCCCTTATCAGCTCCACTGTCAACTGGTCCTTGACGACACATACTACTAACGTGAATAACCTGACGCTGACGGGCGCAGGGAATCATCTCACCGCCACAGGTAACACAAACACAGACGTTTTGACGGATGTGACCACCGGCACGGGTACTGATGTACTGATCGGCAACAGCGCCGTTCACGGCACGGATACTTTCGTTGTGGATCACACAACTGACGTGGTTTCAGAGACGAACGCTCCCACCACGGCTCTGATTGATTCCAGCGTCTCCTGGTCTCTCGCGGCACACACCACGAATGTGAATAACTTGACTTTGACGGGCTCATCAGGGCTTGTTGCCACAGGTAACTCGAACACTGACATCCTGACAAGTAACACTGGTGTGGACACGCTGATTGGTAATAGTGCCACTCATGGTACGGATACTTTCGTTGTCAGTAATGCGAGCGATGTGGTTTCGGAGACGAACGCGGCAACAACAGCCCTGATCGATTCGAGCGTGAGCATAACCCTCGGCACAAACGTAACGCATGTGAACAACCTGACCCTGACCGGCACGGGCGGCCTTAGCGGTACGGGCAGCGCAGCGGGCGGAAACGTCATCACTGGTAATACGGGTACGGACACCCTTAGCTCAGGCGCAGGCACGGGTACGGACACCCTGATTGGCCACAGCACTGCTGGCACGGATGTTTTCGTCGTCAACAACACGGGCGACGTTGTTTCGGAAGTTAATACTCCCACCACGTCTCTTATCAGTTCCAGCGTCAACTGGGCACTGGGTACCGGTATAAACAACCTGACCCTGACAGGCACTGCCGCGCTTACAGCCACGGGCAACAGCGTTGCCGACAAACTGACAGCTAACAGCGGCAACGATGTTCTGGTTGATGGCGTGGGCAACGATACAATGACAGGCGGCGCGGGTCAGGACACGTTCATGGTGAGCCATGCCGGCGACTCGATCGTGGCAGCTGTTGGCCATGATACGGTACAAACAAGCCTAAGCGGCTATACGCTCGCGGGTGCGGGCCTCTTTAACCTGACCATGACAGGCACGGCTGTTGGGACAGCTACGGGCAATACCAATGCCAACGTGATCACAGACAGCCACACCGGCGGCGGCAACGACACCCTGATCGGCGGCGGCGGTAATGACACCTTTATTCTCGGCAGCGGAAACTCTCTGGATCATATCGCGGAGACCACCGCGGGATCGTCTACGATTGAAGTCACGCTGGCGAACAGCGGTGCCTACAGCCTGACAGGAAATGCAGCTATCGCTCTGTCCGGAGGCGCAACCCTTAATAATCTGGAGCTGATTGGAACCGGACATGCCCTCACCGCTACGGGGAATGTTTCAACCGATGTTCTGACCGATGCCACGAGCGGTACAGGTGCGAACGTGTTGATTGGCACCAGCGCCGTCAATGGAACGGATACTTTCGTTGTGAACCACACAAACGATGTGGTTTCAGAAACAAACGTCGGCACTTCCACAGCACTGATCGATTCCAGTGTCAACTGGTCTCTTGGAACGAATACCACGAATGTGAACCATTTGACACTGACGGGCAGCACCGGCCTCGCGGGCACAGGTAATGCGGCTGGTGGAGATATCATCATCGGCAATACCGGCGCTGACACCCTGAGCGATAATGGCGGCAGCAATACGATGACCGGTAACAGCACCAGCGGCGCTGATACATTCATTGTGGGTAACACGCTCGACCATCTCACTGAAACCCACAGCGGCACAGCGCTGGTCAGCTCAACTGTCAACTGGACACTCGGCACGAACATGAACCAGCTGACGCTGACGGGAGCCACACTTACTGGCACAGGTAATACTGCTGCGGACACTATCACAGATACTAACAGCGGCGGCACGGATAGTCTGGTTGGCGGCGGCGGTGCGGATACCTTCGTTATTGGCGCTAACACCAGTGACCATATCTCACAGTCCGGCGGCGCGACTGGCACAGGCACGATCGAGACCAGCGCTACTTATGCTCTGGCAACCGGTCCTACTTATAGCACGATTAATGCAAACCTAACTCTGACGGGAACGGGCACAACCATCAATAACCTGCTGTTGACAGGCGCTGGTGGTATAATAGGCACAGGTAACAGCAGCACTAACGTTATCACTGACACCACATCAGGTGGCGCTAATACCCTGATTGGCGGCGGCGGTGCGGATACCTTCGTTGTCAATAACTCAACCGATAGTATTAGTGAGAGTGGTGCCGGAGCATCTGTTATCAACTCCAGCGTCAGCTTCGACCTTGCAACGAATGCTTTCGTTGCAGGCACAACAACGCTAAATACCCTGACACTGACAAACACTACAGGTAGCGCTACAGCTACCGGTAACGCTGTGGCAGACCATCTGACCGCAGGCACGGGTGGCACGGACGTTCTGGTTGACGGTGCGGGTAACGATACAATGACCGGCGGCGGCGCAGGCAGCCATGATACCTTTATTGTAAGCCATGCGGGCGATTCAATCGTGGCCAGCGCGGCTGCTGCATCAAATACCGTTCAGACAAGCGGCACACTCGGGACGTTCTCGCTTGCAAGCGCTGCGAATGTCCAAAATCTGACATTAGTAGGATCGACCGCGGGCACAGGCACGGGCAGCACCGGCGCGAACGTTATCACGGATAACCATACCCCCGGAACTGCTGACACACTGATCGGCGGCGGTGGCAACGATACCTTCATTCTCGGTAGTGGAAACTCAGGCGATCATATCACTGAAACCACCGCGGGATCTTCCACAGTTGAGGTTACGCTGGCAAGTGGCGCATACAGCCTGACATCAAATGCAGCGATCGTTCTGTCGGGTAGCGCAACCCTGAATAACCTGGAGCTGATCGGCGCTGGAGATCATCTTACGGCGACAGGCAATACCAGCACGGACGTCCTTACTGATGCTACCAGTGGCGCGGGCAATAACACCCTGATAGGTACCAGTGCTACCCATGGTACGGATACTTTCGTTGTGAACAGCACAACAGATGTGGTCTCTGAAACCAATGCCGGCACCACAGCGCTGATCGATTCCAGCGTCACCTGGTCTCTCGCGGCAAACACCACGAACGTAAACAACCTGACGCTGACGGGCAGCGCTAACATAAACGCCACAGGTAATTCTGCGGGAGGTGATTCCATCACCGGTAATACCGGCACTGATGTCCTGAATGACAATAGTGGTACGGCTGCTGATACCCTGTCCGGTCACAGCAGCGGCGGCAATGACACCTTTATTGTCACCAACGCGTCCGATATTGTCACTGAAGCTACGGGCGGCGGTACGGCTGTCATATCATCCAGCGTCAGCTTCTCGCTTGCCACGCATGTTGACACCCTGACCCTGTCGGGCAATACCAGTGTCACAGGCAC
>PLXM01000236.1 GCA_003153235.1 Rhodospirillales bacterium | reverse complement strand
TTTTCTTCGATTCTACTTAACTCCATTTATAATTAACTCCCTACTTCGCTCATTTGCCGTATGCCTTTATAAACAAGTTCAATCGCTACTATTTTGCGATTTATTGCATTTTTTGTTTCTTAAGACTCAAAAACTTGCTAAAGTAGTATCAAGGCGGTGTTTAATGTCCGAAAAGTTGCTTGATAAACTCCCCGAGGTGTTTGTTTCAACGGCGGAAACAACGATGGCCGTATCCCGTGCTGTCAGTCACGGACGGCTGCGAAAAATAGCTTCGCGACTCTATACCAAAAATATGACGGCCGACCCCGTCCAGCTGGTACGCCGCAACCTGTGGCAAATTGTCAGCGACTATCTGCCGGGCGCTCTCATCGCAGACCGTACGGCTATAGAAAACGCACCGGCCAAAGATGGATCTGTTTTTCTTATCGCCGACAGCCGCCGCGAGGTCAGCCTGCCGGGCATCACCCTCAAGCCGCGCAAGGGGCCACCACCGCTAGACAGCGACCGTCCGTTTATAGGTCAACTGAAGCTGGCATCGATGGCGCGCGCATGGCTCGAGAATATGGCTGTCTCCCGCACGCGCAAAGGCAGCGTGTCGCGCACCCTCAGTCGGGAAGAAATTGAGGAAAGGTTGGATACTCTTCTGCGGCGTGGTGGTGCGGAAGCGCTCAACCGCCTGCGCGACGAGGCTCGCGCTATTGCAGCCTCACTAAAAATGGAAGAAAACTATCAGAAGCTGGACAAACTCATTGGCGCTTTTCTCGGCACCCGCGAGATGAAACTAGAAACAGCACAGGGACAGGCCCGCAGACGTGAAACGCCATTTGATCCAGATCGGCTGAAACTGTTTAGAACTCTGCATGCCGAGCTACGCGCATGGCCGCCAACAACGCGGCTTGAAAAGCCCCGAAATACCCGAGAGACCTCCACACTGGCTTTCTATGAAGCCTATTTCTCAAACTTTATCGAAGGCACGGAATTTGAGGTTGATGAGGCTGCCACCATCGTTTTCGAAGGGCACATTCCGGAAGAACGCCCGGAAGACGCTCACGATGTGCTAGGCACTTGGCGGCTGGTATCGGATGCCAATGAAATGAAAAAACTGCCCCGTGATGCGCAGACGCTCGAGGCATTATTACGCGACCGCCATGCCGTGATCATGGAAGGCCGACCTGACAAGCGTCCCGGCCAGTTCAAAGCGGCCTCTAACCGGGCGGGATCGACATTTTTTGTTGCGCCCGATCTGGTCAACGGCACTCTGGAGCAAGGGTTCTCTCTTTATCAAAATCTGGAAGCGCCGTTTGCGCGTGCGGTGTTCATGATGTTTCTGGTCTCAGAAGTGCATCCCTTCGCCGACGGCAACGGACGCATTGCGCGCGTGATGATGAATGCGGAGCTGGTCAGCGCGGGCGAAGAGCGCATCATCATCCCCACGGTCTATCGCAACAACTACCTCTCGGCCCTGAAAGCGTTTTCCCTAAATGGTCACCCGGAACCTCTGATCCGCACGCTAGACTTCGCTCAGAAGTGGACGGGTACCGTAGACTGGAAAGATGTCAAAATTACGCAGAAACTCTTGCAGGACTGCAACGCCTTTCTCAATCCCACCACGGCGGATCAGGAAGGGGTCAGGCTGCGGCTGCCGGAATAAAACTCAAAAACTTCCCTTGGGGCGGAGGCGGGAATGTCAAAAGATAGTGCAGAGTTATGAGAGGCATAAAACTTCTCGATCATCTCCATGCTGGCAGTCATTAACAATTCAGCTATAAAGATCAGGTATTAAATTAATCGCGCCCTCAGTCCCGCCTCGGCGGGGTGCGCTTGGGGGAATGATCGGCCTAAGATGCCGCCGCGTCGATCTCGACACTCACTCCGGCGTCCGATCCTTCCCTGAAAACCCCTCAGCGCTTAGAGGATAGGGGTTTTACGGCTTTCGCCTGCGGGGCTTCCGTGTTCACACGTTCGCTTGTTCCCACAGGCTCGGCCTTTGATTTACGGACTTAAGGGCAGTCGCGCCGAACTCGCCGCTTGGTGCCGTCCCTAAATCTACTCTCACTTCTTTCGGGGTTTAGCTTTGGTTCCGGCTGCGTCAGCGTTCACGCTGTCGGCTTTGTCGCCGGAGACCTCCACAATTGGTTCCCATCCCGGCAACCCCTGCAAAATGCGCTCGGCATTTTTTACGGGGTTTACATGGCCGTAATGGTCTTCGATCATTTTCACAGATGTTCCCATTTGTTTTGCCAAAAAATATACATCGACGCCTTCAGTCAGGCGGAATGTCGCGTATGTATGTCGGAAACAATAGGTGCTTCGACGGCTGCCGGAAGAACTATTTTGCAAGTCTGAGTCGATCAGCAGTTTTTCTACAAGTCCATGATAAAGCGTCTTTGCGGGTTTGCCTTCTGTAGTGGTGAAGACAAAATCTTCTGGTTTTGTTGCTTTGCTGATCTCGCGGATGCGTTCGAAATAGGTGGCGACGTTGCTTGAGGCAACAAGGTTGCGGTGCTTGCCCTTGCCACGCACAGCCATGCGCACGAATTGTCTGTCCTGTTTATCAGTCTGAATGCTGACATCCTGCCAGCGCAGGTTCTTCGCCTCGGAAGGGCGCATGCCTGTATTCGTCATGACAAGAATAAAGTTATATGTGACGGTCCGGCATAAAATATGCATCTCGTGTCGTCCTTCCTTAATCCATGAACGGGCGAAAGTATGGAGCTTGCGGTATTCCTGCGGCGTAAATTCCTCACGGCTGACTTTACTCAGAGGGAGCTTTCCCTTGAATACCTGACTGTCACGAATATATTGCTTACCTGCGGCGAACATCATAATGGAACGGAACGTTCCCATTTCGGAACGGATAGTCGCATCGCTGACATGATCCCTAGACCGCCCCTTCCCGTTCTTTTGTCTCCAGATTGGATAATCCTTCCAACGGTCAGGGCCAATAAGGGAAATCTGTGTATTGCCTATATAGCGGTTCAATTGTGAGCGGATATGGGAGTCTATCACGCGCCAGCGGTGATGCGTGATCTGACCCACATCTGCTCGGTCTTTTTGACGGTCTGAAAATTCCTTGGCTACTTGGCTAAACTGTCTATTGAACACCGGCATTTCATGCTTGACCTTAAAACGCAGTTCGGCGTCATGATCATATGCCTTGTCTTTCGCTTCGGTCATATCTGATGTTTTTAGGGAGATCGTTTTGTAACGGTCTTCCTTCGGAACCTTCATCCGGCAGTACCAGCGGTTATGCTGCACATCACCGCGACGGAATATAATCAAACCGGGTTTGAGTTCGTGAGCCTCAGTGATGAAATCCATACTTTTCTCCTGAATATCTGTGTAGGAATTGTGCAGATATTTTTTGTAAGTCCTTGATTCTATTAACCTGTGCAGGACCTGTGTAGGAGATTATAAAATAAAATACTGTTTATTGTCAATTAGTTAG
>PLXM01000020.1 GCA_003153235.1 Rhodospirillales bacterium | reverse complement strand
AAAAACAACGTAAATAATTTAATCGTTATTTCCCGGAAAGTATAGATAGAATTAGAGATAAATTCAGACAAAAATTTCAATATCATTTACTGGCTGATTCTGCCTTTTGTCCCGTTTACAACCCAGCGACCGGACGAACTTTTGACAATAGCTGTCACATTTCCAACTCCGGGTAAAGAATCACCCGTCTCCACCATCAGCAAATCACCGGAACCTTTTTTGGCAACCCAGGCAACGCCGGGCTTGGCAGCCTTCAGTACCCACTTAACGGCTACAGCATGTTTATTATTGTGATGCGCTGTACCTCTATGATGGTTTTTTTTCGGTGGTGCAGCAGTAGGGGCCGACTCTTCGGTATTTGTTTCTTCTGCCGGCTTTGCCTCAACGGATTTTTCTTGCGCCGTTTCTTTTACAACGGCTTCCTGCTGAAGCTGGCTAATGGTTTTTTCAAGATCAGTTATCTTTTGCTCCAGCTCTTCAACTTTAGCCGAGTCTTGCGCCCTGACCGGCATCGCCGCACTTTCAGCAGGCACATTAGGTATTTTTGCCTTTTCTGCTGCCTTGCCCATTTCAACCTTGTCTACAGGGGTAACGGCAACAGCCGGCATCGGTTCACCATTTTTAACTTCAGGACCATGTTTGGTTTCTAAAACTTTAGCCGACTCTGGCTGGACAGAAGTGTTGCCCGTCATGTCCGGTACCGCAGCTGTTTTCTTTATAGGAGAGGGCGCCAACTCCAGCGCAGACGGGGCAGCGGGGGCAGAGGTGGAAACGGCGGCAGATGGTACAGCGGGAGTTGCCGGGACTGGCGCAGGAACGGCAGCAGGAATTGCGACCGGCAGTCCAAAAGGAGAGGACGGCGCGGATGAAATAGGGGACGGCGCATCCGGCTTTACCGCAGATGCAGAAGAATCGTGGGTATTCGTCAGCAATGCCGCAGAGGGCGGCTGCTCATTCACAACTGCAGACGCTGCCGGGACAGCAGATGCCAGCGCAGCCTGTGGTAATGAAGAAATAGCCGGGGCTTGCGGAATGGCTGCAGGAACCGGCATCGCCGATGATGGCACAGGAATTGCAGCTGGCATCGCCGATGATGGCACAGCCGTGCCATTAAGCGCCGAAGACAGAGAGCCCGCACCTTCCGGTTTTTTTATCGGCATTGGATGCTCGGAAAGATCCTGCGCGGGCGGTACGGAAGACGCCACGGGGGTGGATGGTGATGGCTCGGTGTGACGACCCATCATAAAATAAGCGCCTATCCCCAGTAAAACAACCAGGGCGGCTGACATTTTTAGCACTTCAGGTTTATTGATCTTTGACTGAATGGAAGCTTCTTCTGCCGGAGAGCCGTCAGAAGAAGGGGCTGCCGCAAGCTCCTCTTCCATATGCGGGTCTTCAACCTCCTGGTCGATATCTTCCAGTTCGTCGGTCATTTCCCAGCATCTCCCGTTGTCACGCTCGTTGTGAAAAAGACACCCATAGTGGTTCCCTTGTTAACAATGACCGTATTAGGCAGATTTGCATCTTTGGTCAGCACGCTTCCATATGCACTAGAAGCTGCCTCAAGCCCCTTGAAAAGGCTTTGTTTGGGTGAATACGGGGATGTTGTTGTCTGCGTTCCGACACCTGAAGTTGCTGACTGGCTTTGCTGGGGTGAGGAGATAGCTGAACTGTATCCGGTAAGAAACGCAGCTGCTGCCGGCAACACTACTTTGTCAAAGTAGTGTTTATCCACACTCGTTGCTTGGCCTTCCAGAGTCGTATTTTGGTCCAATCCCACGGCGGCGATCTTATAGCTGACAGTATCCTTCACAACAGTTGAGAAAGTGATGACGATAAAGTCATCCACCATCGAGATTTTACCAATAAGCCGCCCGCCGGAGAAAGGCCCCGACAAGATTTGTGCCAAAACCGGCCCCGGAATATCCGAATCTAGCTGATTCAGCAACTGGGCGTAGGCAATAGATCCGGCAGGGACGATCATCTTGGGTGCCGCTGTCTGTGCTGCAGTACCCGCCGCTCCAGCCCCAGCTGCGGGAACCGCACCGGCAGCCGCTCCGGCCCCCGCCCCACCAGCGGCGGTGGCTTTCTGCGCTTCCTGCGCCTCTTTCATTTTCTCGTAAGGGGACTCTTCTGTTGTGATCTTGAGATCGCGTGGCAGGGCTGGCGCTTGTGCCCCAATAATAATGCGCATCTGCGCTGCAAGGTTCTTTGCGAGATTAGGGTCCGGCTTGACCGCGACCGGCTGCGGCCGGATCGGCTGAACAGTGGGCACAACTTCCGGCACAGGCACGTTCTCTTCGTCTATCTCCTCTTTAGCGGCCTTCATACGTCCTGCATCAGCCACCTTCTTCCATTCCGCAAGAACGTCGTCTTTGTGTTTTTCCGGCATCTCTGGTATTTCAAGCCCGCTACCCTTGGGCACAGCGATCGGCAAAGGAATAGCACTGCCTCCGTGCTTATCGGCATCCTCGGCGTTCTTCTTGTTTGCAGCTTCTAGCGCGGCACGATAGGCAGGGTCAACTTCTTTTGCCCCCGGCACCTGCTTCGACGTTGCAAGATCACCGGCGCGTATAACCGCCCTGGTCGTCTCATCCCCCTTGGAAAAGAATATCATGTATCCACCCAAGAGCACTGCGCCGCCAAGGACAATGGCGGCCAGTTTCAGCGCCGGATTATTTTCCCAGACTTCGCGCAGCGACGGTTTTTCCGCATGCTCTTCTTTTTCAAAGTCTTCCGGTGCATCTATATCATCATCGATCATGGAGTCCCCTCAGCCGCAGCAATACTGGCCCGCACCACCCTGCCTTCATCAGAGAGAAGGATGACCGGCGTGTTATTGAGCACATAAACATTCATTCCATCAGCGGATGCGACGCTGGAACTCCAGGCAGGCGACAATAATGTTAGCGGCGTGCGCAGGTAGATACGTCCCGACAGACGCCAGCCGCTGGTGCGGCCATCTGTGCCGTCAACTTTAAGCTTTTCAGCGCCGCTGGGCGGCGTACCATCCAGCACCTGAACAAGATTTTCATCGCCGCCGACGACAGTTTTCAGACCACCATTCTCGATCAACGGTGTCTTTGCCAGCGGTCCCTGCTTCGGGATCCGCGCATCAAACCTGTAATCCACCTCGTCAAGCCCGGTCTGCAGCGTAAAAGTGATCGGCGTTATCAGATCCACAAGACGAATTGAAATATTGCCGACGTTATGAGCGGACTGTGGCGTAATGCGCACGACATGTCCGCCCTCTTCAGGCGGCGTGATCTCAAACTTTCCGGCCCAGCTCACATCCTGTATGGGCCAGGGAGAACCGGTCGAGTCAAGAATGATCAGCGTCGTCACGCGTCCCGGCGATGTCTTGATCACAGGGGGTGTCTGGTTAGGGTCAAGAGAAACAGTTTTAACCTCGACCTTCGGAACAGGATCTGTAATCGGCGTCTCAGAAGCCCTGCGGCTTTCCTTGAAGCTGTCAAGCACCTGGCGTATCTGCTCCGGCGTCATAGGCAAGAGCTGGCTTAACGCCTCATCAAAAGTCAGCTCATTCATCTTTTTCTTTTGCGTAGCAGCTTCAGCCTCCATCTGCTCTTGTGTCTCCATAGGAGCCTGCATGTCCAGCGCATTGGCGGTGGCCGGCATCCGCTTGCCAAGCGGCAAATTTCCGGCAGGTCCCAACGGACCTCCCGCCCTGCCCATTGGCATGTTTCTGCTCTTGCCAGAAGATAGCGGAGTACCTAACGGGGGAATAGCGGCAGGCGGCGTGGCTGAAGATGGCGNNTCCCGAGACCGCTGCCCATCGGACTGCCCACTGCTGCATCCGTAGAAGATGCTGGCGCGGCTTGCTGTGACGACGCAGCCCCGCCTGTTCCACTATCAGACTTTTTCTGAAATGCCCGCAATTCCTTGTCAAAGTCATCATTGCCCTGAGCAACGGCCGCAGAACTGGCTGTACCCAGCAGCGCAATTACCGACAAGCTCAGAAGCAGACATCTCATCCCTATCCCCTTTCAAGGAGCTTTCATCACCAAGCGGGCGACATACTCAAGAATAGCGCACCAAAGAAAATGGCTCCGCTTTTTTCTCTACCCATTTATACCTGTAACCGTGAAA
>PLXM01000018.1 GCA_003153235.1 Rhodospirillales bacterium | reverse complement strand
AGCGAGGTGCCGCTCATCAAGCCGATCACGCGCATGATCGCGCTCCGAATTGTCGCTTATCCCCGCTTGTGCTACACCGCTCGTCCATGCCCGATAACCGCTCGTCCTTCCTCGCCGCGGCTGAAGAGCGCGGCTTCATCGAACAAATAACCGATCGCGCTACTTTCGAGCTAGCGACGCAATTGTTCGACGCCCCGACAATAGCTTACATCGGCTTCGATTGTACCGCCGACAGCCTGCATGTCGGCAGTCTTTTGCAGATCATGCTGCTGCGGCTGTGGCAGCGCACCGGCAACAAGCCGATCGTGCTGATGGGCGGCGGCACCACCAAGGTCGGCGATCCCTCCGGCAAGGACGAGACGCGGCGACTCCTGACCGATGATGAGATCGCCGCCAACATGGCCGGCATCCGCCGCTGCTTCGACCGCTTCCTGAACTTCGGCGACGGACCCACCGATGCGGTGATGACCAACAACGCGCTGTGGCTCGACCGCCTCGAATACATCCCCTTCCTGCGCGAATACGGCCGGCATTTCTCGGTCAACCGCATGCTGACCTTCGACAGCGTGCGGATGCGGCTCGAGCGCGAGCAGCCCCTGACCTTCCTCGAATTCAACTACATGGTTTTACAGGCATACGACTTCGTCGAGCTCAATAAAAAATATGGCTGCATCCTGCAGACGGGCGGCTCCGATCAATGGGGTAATATCGTCAATGGCGTCGAGCTGGGGCGCCGCAGCGCGCAGAAAGAACTATTCGGCCTCACCTGCCCGCTCATTACAACCTCCTCCGGCGAGAAGATGGGCAAAAGCGCCGCCGGCGCGGTTTGGCTTAACCCCGATATGCGCAGCCCGTATGATTTCTACCAGTACTGGCGCAATACCGAGGATGCGGACGTTGACCGTTTCCTGAAGCTTTACACCGAATTATCCATGAGCGAGATCGCACGGCTGGAAAAGCTGAAGGGCTCAGAAATAAACGAAGCCAAGAAAGTCCTCGCTTTCGAAGTGACAAAGCTCTGCCATGGCGAAAAAGCCGCCACGGAATCCGCAGAAACAGCACGCCAGACTTTTGAAGAGGGAGCATCAGCAAAAGGCCTGCCCACCATCACCGTGCCCCGCGCCAAACTGGCAGAAGGCATTCCTGTCTTTGTTCTGTTCAAGGATGCTGGACTAGCCGCTTCTGGCGGCGAAGCACGGCGCCTGATTGCCGGCGGCGGCGCAGCCATCAATGACCAAAGAGTGGCCAGCGATAAGGATATTGTGAACCTCACTCATCTTGCGGCAGATAAAACCATCAAGCTCTCCGCAGGCAAAAAAAAGCATGCTCTTGTAGTCGTTGCGGACTAGAGATGTCTAAAGCCGGCAGAAAGCGCATGATGGAAATCCTTTTTTATATTGGTGAAGGCTATCTGCTGATAGTTGTCTTTATGGTCATGATGCAGCGCCATCTCATGTATCACCCCTCGCAAAGCTTTGATGTGAACCCTGCAATGCATCATATCGATGTCATCACTTACAAGACAGCAGACGATCTCAGCCTGACCTCATGGTATATTTCCCCAAAGAACAATATGCCGGTATTCGTTTTGTTTCATGGCAATGCCGGCAATATTTCCAATAGAGTCTATAAACAGGAATTCTTCACTAAAAGCGGGTATGGTTTTCTTCTTGCCGAATACCGCGGCTTCGGAAACAATCCCGGCAGCCCCAGCGAGGATGGTTTTTATAATGATGCCCGCGCCGCGATGAACTGGCTCATAAAGACGCAGAAAATAGATGAATCCCGCATCATCATCTATGGTGAAAGCATCGGCTCAGGCCCCGCATCGCAAATGGCCGTCGAATACAAAAAAGCAAAGGCCCTGATCCTGGAAGCCCCCTTCACCAGCGCGACCAATCTTGCGAGTGATATTTACCCCTGGCTCCTGGCTGTCAAATTCCTGACATTCGACAAGTATGACAACATCGATAAAGCCGCCTATTTTTCAATGCCTGTGTTGATCGTGAACGGCGACAAGGACAGTGTTATCCCGTACGTTCATGGCGAGCGTCTTATTCAAGCCGTTGGCAGCCCCATAAAAAAACTGGTCACGTTAAAAGGCGGAAATCATACCGATCTCTCCGACTTTGGTGCACTTGGTATCATGCAGAACTTTATAGAAGGCAAGTAGCTCTTAACTCGGCTTTATCTCGTTTTTTGTTTTTCTTGTGAGCTTCTTTTCAGCTTTCTTTTGCTCTTTTTCTATTTGATGAAGTACCTTGCCCTGATAGGCAGATCTGAGAGGCTCATTAATAAAACCTGATATTTTAAGGACACCTTCCAGCATTTTTTCACGGCGCACCTCAGAATGCACATGGTCTTGAATAAACCTTGATGCCTGGCGCAATGGCTGCCGCAAGCCCCTGCTCCACAACTGTACATCTTTATCCCTATAGCCAAGATATGTCCCTATATCTTTTTGCAGTAAACTATAATCCGGTTCTTCAAAATTAAACAACTTTTGATTAAAAGCAGCCATGCGTTTCATATCTTCTTCTTTGCCAGGCTGGCAGTAATGGCGGTAAATCTCGGGCTTTAGATTGTTCTTGATTTCACCAGTTGCAAAATCGCGATATCTATGTACGACGACGTCCATAGATTTAAGTTTGCCTTGTCTGACGCCCTCCTCAAGCTTCATAAAGTCACCCGCTAAGGTTCCCTCCAACATTTTGGGCGTAAGCCCCTCATAAGCCTCGGCCGGAATTACGGGAGACCATGTCAGCGGCTTTTTGCCTGCCAACATAAGTTCAGCTTCAATACCATCATGCGGTCCTATCACAGGAAAGCTGCCAGCCACACTGTTGAATACATTTTTGAGTCCCCGCCTAAGCCCCATGCTCTCCCCCGAAAATGAGTTACAGGTACACTAACATGATATCACAATATGGGAATTATTTACAGGGGTGAGCCCCTCAAGGGGAATTTCACTGAAATATCAGTATTTTATAATTCACGATCTTCGAACCAGCCATCGCCATAGGTGGTGCAGATTTCTGTATTTTTGGGAATATGGCGCAAGGCCCTGACAAGGTGATACAACGTGCCTTGGTGTTCTTCCCACTCCACCTCGGCGTTCGGATCTTCCGAGTGGTTGAAATAGGATATAATGCCCATGATAACGCCGCTGCATTTTTTGATATCTTTGACGTGCATGCGCTTGCGATGTGCTTTTGAAATGCCTCCGATCTGAAAAGTATAGTTCGCAAGAATGGTATTCTCGACCTTGTCTGTGGCCGCCCCGTTGAGAACAATCGTCGGCGTTACTTCCAGCACCTCGCCCTTTTTGATATCATGCATGCAGAAGACACCGCGGCCTTTGTGACCCGCGTCTTTGAGGTAGAGGCCTTTCTTGCGATCAAGTTTGATTTTTCTTTTAGACATGGTTCCAATATGAAGGATGGTTCTAGTCGTTCCATCTATGACGGATATCTGAAATACCTCTTTTGCCATGAAAAATATAGAGAATTTCTTTGATTGTCTATATTCATAATACATAATTATCAAAAATCATTTGCAACTATCCTGCTCAGCTATACAATACTGAAGTTATGAAACATCTTTTTAACAAAGTGGCCACGCGCATTCATGCCGGATGGCACAGATTGCACTCTAAAAAAGCCTCCACACCAAAGGGCTATGAAGTGCTGCGCGATGGATCGCTCAATAAGTCAACCGCCTTCACCAAGGAAGAACGCGATGAACAGGGCTTAAGGGGCCTGCTGCCTTATCGCGTGAACACGCAGGAGGATCAGGAACAGCTTGTCCTGAAACAACTCCGGCAGAAAACAACCGATATCGAGAAATACATCTATCTCTCCAACCTGCAGGAGCGCGACGAGCGGCTGTTCTATTCAACAGCACTGAAGAATATTGAAGAAATCATGCCCCTTATCTACACACCGACCGTCGGCGAAGCGTGCAAGCAGTTCGCCCACATCTTCCGCGATCCGAAAGGGCTCTATATCACGCCCGACGATAAGGGCAAAATCAGGAGCATTCTTGATAACTGGCCGGAGAAAGATGTTCGCGCCATTGTCGTTACTGACGGTCAGCGCATCCTCGGGCTGGGAGATCTAGGCGCCAACGGCATGGGCATCCCTATCGGCAAACTTTCTCTTTATACCGTTTGCGGCGGTGTTGATCCGCAAAAATGCATGCCAGTAATGTTTGATATTGGCACCAACAATGACGCAATCAGGAATGATCCTTTGTATCTTGGTTATCCGCAAAAACGGCTTCAGGGCAAGGAATATTTCGACCTGATGAAAGAATTCGTCGAGGCTGTCAATGATAAGTACCCCAAGGCCCTGATCCAGTTCGAAGACTTTTTTGCCACCAACGCCTATAAGCTGCTCGATACTTATCGCGACAAAACCCTGTGTTTTAACGACGACATTCAGGGAACAGCTGCCGTTGTTCTGTCCGGCGTATACGCCGCCATGAGGACAACGCATGAAGATTTTAAGGATCAGCGCTTTGTATTTTTAGGCGCGGGATCTGCTTCCATTGGCATTGCAAACCTGACGGTCAAAGCCCTTGAAGATGCAGGGCTGAGCAATGAAGAAGCGCGTGACCGGATATGGCTGATAGACTCGAAAGGGCTGATCACACAGGATCGCGGTGACCTCGAGCCGCAAGAACTGCCCTACGCCAAGAAACATGCCCCAACAACTCTCCCTGACCTTATCAAGGAAGTTCAGCCCCAAGTCCTGATCGGTGCTACAGGCTCGGCTGGCGCTTTCACGCAGGAAACCGTCGAGACCATGTCAGCCGTGAATGAGCGCCCTGTCATTTTCGCTCTTTCCAACCCGACATCACAGGCCGAGTGCACCGCAGAACAAGCCTACACATGGAGCAAAGGCAAAGCCTTATTTGCCAGCGGCAGCCCCTTTGATCCGGTTACCCATGACGGGATAACATCCATCCCCGGACAAGGCAACAACGCCTATATATTCCCAGGCGTAGCATTGGGAGCGATCTCCTGCGACGCAAAACGCGTCACGGAGGAAATGTTCCTCGCATCAGCAAAAACGCTGGCTAACATGGTCACTGAAGATGACCTGAAATCAGGCACGCTCTATCCGCCGCTGAAGGATATCCGCTCCGTTTCCGCCAATATCGCTGAAGCTGTCATGAAAGTGGCAGCCCAACAGGGCCTTTCCGGCATCAAGCTGCCTAAAGATATCCCTTCCTTTATTGCCAAGCAAATGTATGATCCCTCATACCCCTCGTCTGCCGCTAACTCGAATAAGACTGCGGCAAAACAGACACCAAAGCCTTAAATAAAAGAGAAATATCCTGCGTAAAAAGCCGTCAGATCTTTTTATCATCAGTCTGCTGGGCGCTCTGAGCGTCATCAGCCCGTTTGCGATTGACATGTATTTGCCTGCTTTCCCGCAGGTGGCGCAGGACCTGTCGGTAACAAATGCAACTGTTGCCATGACCATTTCCAGCTATTTTATCGGGCTTGCCTGCGGTCAGGTCTTTTATGGCCCCTTCCTTGACCGCTTCGGGCGCAAGAAACCGCTCTTGATCGGCCTTTCAATATTCATTCTGGCTTCCATCGGCTGTGCTGCTGCACCTGGCATCCAATCCCTTCTGGCTCTCCGCTTTATAGAGGCTATAGGCGGATGCGCGGCAGGCGTTGCCTCTCTGGCGATCGTGCATGATTTCTTCCCTATTGAAGAAGCCTCCAAGATATTATCGCGTCTTTTCCTTTTTATTGCCATCTCGCCCTTGCTCGCGCCCAGCGTTGGCGGCATGGTCGCCCTGACTATCGGATGGAGAGCTGTGTTTTTAATTCTGGCGGTTATCGTTATCGCCATCTTTGCCCTTATCTATATCTGCCTGCCGGAAAGCCACAAACCCGATATCCGCATTTCGCTAAAACCTGGTCCAATCATTATTGAATATTTCAAAATCCTGACGCATCCGCGTTTTATAACATATGCTTTGTCAGGCGCTTTTTCATTTGCCGGTCTTTTTGCCTACGTCGCCGGATCACCTATCATTTTTATGGAGGGGTTCCATTTAAGCCCGAAAGTCTATAGCGGCATTTTTGCCCTGCTTGCGACCGGTTTTATCGGCAGCGGCCAGATAAATGTTGCCCTGCTCCGGCATTGGAAGAGCGAAAAAATCTTTAAACGCTTTCTCATACTGCAAACCCTGACCAGCCTTGTCTTTGTAGTCGGAACATTCGCGGGATGGTATGGCCTTTCCGCAACCCTTGTATTGTTTTTCGTCTTCCTGTCCTCCGCCGGATTGACCTATCCCAATGCAGCTGCGCTTGCCCTCTCGTCTTTTTCTAAGAACGCCGGCAGCGCGGCAGCCCTTTTGGGATTCCTGCAGCTGGGTGTAGGTGCGCTGATTTCAACAGGAATTGGCGCTTTTGCCGCGCATGATGCTTTTCCTATCATTGTCATTCTGGCCGTCACATCAGTTCTGGGATTGATAATCTTGCTCATCGGCCAAAAGCGCGCCCGCTCGGCCATCAGGGAATAACGGCACTATACCTTGTGCACCCGCTCGAGAAGCTCCTGCGCAATGGCGCTCCTTTTAAAGGGATTAAATTGCAATCCCCTCGCTGGAGAAAAAACAACTTCACGGCCAAACCGGCAGGGCTGGCGCAACAACAGCGTAATACGCGGAGGATTGATCATATAGGTATCACTCACGTTAATGATATCCGATATGCGGATAGCCTCCCTCATATCACCCTTGACCAGCACAAGGCTGTCTCCTTCATCCAAAACCTCGTCCAGCAGATCAAGCACTAAGTGCTTCATGAGCATATAGCCGATAAAACTGAGGAAAGCCGGGACAATCAAAAATATAATCACCGGCGGAGCATTCGGAGCTTTAGTAAATCCCGCGCATAACGCAGCTACCATGGCCCCCGCAATGCCTAAAAACCACATAAGCGGGAAAATATTCTTGTAAAAAAACGTCCATTTCGAAGAAATTATGCGCATATAGTACCAACTGCCTCCGATAACCAATTTCCAATCAGCATCCTAACAAACCGCCCTTAAGTCAACGATGAACCTGCCTTGAACCCCTCTAACGGCTTTTTTGTTTGACGGACTCCTATTCTTTAATACAATGAAGTATGAGGCTCCTTGAAAGAGTAAACGTGAAGAATATTTTTACAGTACTGATAATCACCATCCTCGCAACAATACCTGTAATCCTTGCGCTCAGGGATCAGGGAACGCAGACAACGGATGCGGCCTGCATCACTGATTGTACACAGCGTGGATACGGTTTGGACTATTGTCAAAAAAGATGTTCCCTCGATCCCGACGCTCAGGCACGGAACACTCAGCTGGCAGACCCTCAATGTATGGGCAATTGTGAGCGCGCCGGTCGCAATGAAACTTATTGCACAAAAACCTGTAGATATTAGCAGTAGCCATATTCGTTATGTATACTAAATGGCCCATATATTTGCGTGTTGTAAAAGGGTGATTTTCTTTTTTCCTATAAGAGGATATCGTTTCATATCTGGTTCATCTTGATGCAACCGCTCTGGCAGGATCCTCATGGATGATAAGAAAAAAGTAAATCATGCAATGGTGGCTATGGAAGGGCGCGCAGCCTGGATGGCCGCCTGGGATGCCTCCTGGATGGAAGCCGACCGCAAGGCAAGTAATGCTTTAAAACAGCTGGCATCGCGTTCTGAGTGCCGTGCAGCTTGGTCAGCCGTCATTCTGGAGGCTCGAGAGACAACACTTTCCCAGCAAAATGACGAATCTATCCGTATAGCCTGGGCGGCAGCATGGGATGCGGCCATAACAGCCTCCAGGATATCCCTGGAAAAAAGATACCAGAAAAAGACGGTTTATTACCCGCCTGCAAAATTGGCGCCCGCATGGAATGCGACATGGAAAGAAGCGATAGAAGCAGTTGTCACCCTGCTGGACAAGAGCGAAGCCAGAAGCAACGCATATTGGAATGCTGCAATAAAAGCGGCACAGTCAGTCCTTGAAAGAAATATTGTAAAAGGCCTCCCCCCCTCTGATACGGGACAAGAACTCGGGAATGCAGCATGGGCAGTGGTGAGCTGTGCAGTCGGCAATGCTGAATGGAATGCGGCTTGGGACAGGGCGCAGGAAGCCGCGAAAGCAGAACTTAAAGGAAAAGATTATGTCTTCAGGGCAGCCTGGGATCACTCCTGGGCAGAGGTGACGGCCTCCGTTGCAGCAATTGTTGAAAAAAATTGCAAAGAAGACTCAAAGTTATCCCACGCCGGACGTATTGCATGGGATGCTGCATGGCTGGCAGCAGGTGAGGCAGCGTGGGCTACTGACGATGGAAGCCCCGCCCGAGAACGGGCCGCCTGGAATGCAGCTGTTATCTCCGCCAAAACAGAGCTTGAAAAAAGCCGTGTTGAATGGGATCTATCTTCACCTCAAAAATGGGATAGAGATGGCCGCGCCAGAAGAGAAAAAGAAGGCAAGATGGCAGGAGCAACCGCCTGGAACGTGGCCTATCGTGCCGAAGTAGAAATCCTAACCACCCCATGAATAACACCAGTCACTAAAAGGGCTTTTCTTTTAGTTCAAAAAAATGAAAACCCCGCCATAACACCCCCAAAGGAAGCGTGACGGGGTTTTCCATCTTATAAGCGATTAAACCGCAGACCGCTTGGCGATAACTTTTTCTTCGTATCCGATTAATTGGCGCGTAACTTCCAGAGCGCCGATATAATTGTCGTTCATAATGCATTCGCAGACCTCTGCAACAAGCACGCTTGTTGACGGCGCCGCTTTCTGAACATCACGAACAAGGTTAAAGAATAGTTCGTGCAGCTTTTGCGGTTCATCAGAGATATACATCAGTTGTACTACAAAATAGACTTTCTTGCAGGGGCTGTCCGCCTGTTCTTCCTGCATAATACCCACTGAATTAACTTGTTTCATTTTGAGTTCGGCATTTTCCATGACATATTCCTTTCGAGGTTAGAAGCTCCTTACCCACAGTACAAAGCAACTTCCGTGCCAACTCGTAAAAACCCCTGAAATTTGGCGGAATAAGGGAAGTCCGGAGTGCAAATTATTAATTTTCCCTTAATAGTAGCCCTATAGCTAATTAAACAAATTTGTTTTCATGCAACATTAAAGAAATTTAATGTACCTAATGTCTGCCGGAAAGCTTATGTGCGATATAATGGAACTATGAACTGAAAATGATCAAAGTCGTTTTTCCAGGGGGTTCAACATGAAACACTTTTTTTATACAGCGCTGGCAACTCTTGTCGTTGCATCCGGCGTAGCTCTGACGATACAGCCCTCATTCTCCCAAACAATTAGCGGCGCAACTGCTGGCAGCACCGCAGGTGCAACCGGCGCCACAACGGGTACAGGCGGCGGTCATCATAAGTGGCAAAATAATGGCCAGTCGGGTAGCGGCAATCAAGGTCAAACAGGCGGCCAGCATAATGGCGCATGCGAAAGAATACTCGCAGAATGTAGAAAAGTGGGATTCATTAAAGGTCAATGGAAAGAAGATAACGGTCTCTATCGCGATTGCTTTGATCCTCTTGTAAAGGGTACAGGCACTACCACACGAGATGGGAAGCCTATAAGTGTTCCCGTCAGTCAAGCAGATGTTAGTGCCTGCCGCGCCGCCAAAGGGCAGCATGGAGAGCATGGCGGGCACAACAAAGGTGCAGGTGCTGGTACGTCTACGATGGGCTCAACGGGCGCTGCAAGTACAACAGGTAAGTAAGGCTGCGGAGCAAGGGGATGTTGAGGCACAACAGGCTTTAAAGCAGCTTGGGCAGTAAAATGTATAAGTAAGCAGATTAATGAAAGAATCCTAACGTGACCTACAATATTGAAAATGAGTTGTTTGGTGGAGAAAAGATACTTTGGCAAGGCAAACCTGCCACAGGCCTCAAGCTCCAGTCTTCAGATATTATCTTTATACCTTTGAGCCTATTTTGGGGAGGGTTTGTAATTTTTGGGGTACTGAGTAATGTATTGGACATCAGCAACCTTTCACTTAAAAATTTAAATAATGACCAATATATATTTGATTTAATTTTTGGGCTACCGTTTGTAGCGATTGGACTTTATATAATCTTTGGAAGATTCTTTACCGATGCAAAAATCCGTTCAAATACAGACTACGCAGTCACAAATCAAAGAGTAATCATCTCATCTGGTCTTTTTTCAAGAAGGATAAAATCACTCAACTTAAAGTCCATACACGATGTAATTATATCCCAGAAGGAGGATGGGAGCGGCACAATAGCTTTTAGCAAAGGACCTTCTTTTTATAATTTGCCATTTTCGCGCAACATCTCAATAAGACAGGTTCCAGCATTTATGATGATTCAGGATGTATGCCATGTCTACACCATTATTAAAAAACAGCAGCAATAAATAGGGCAGAACAATCTTCCTAGGAAGATTGGAGCTAAGAGGCGCGGCAGGCACTGCAGGTACAACCGGTAATGTAACTCTAAGCTAGCTATATGCAATCTGCCTGCTTTACTGCAAGGCATGGCGATTGCTTTATCCCATTTTCAAATGCGGGCATTTTTTCTTTACAAGGTCAATAACTGCCTTCTTGTCTTTTTCACTGTGCACCCAGTCGAGCTTTGACCCATCAAGGTATATGGTGGGCACGCCTGCCCCCATCTTTTTAATGCTCTCGTCCAGCAGGTTTTGCACCTCGGTAAGACGTTCTTCGGTTACGTTTTGTTCGAAATCCCGGCCGCGGTCTTTTATTCTTTGCAGATGAACATCTGGCGGGAGAGTGATCACAATACGCAGGTCAACAGGCGGGAGCTTTGCGTAGGCGAGATTAATGGTTTCGCAGATCGTTTTAAATTCCGCCTCATTTAATACAGGCTTTGAATAAGCGTATTGCATCAGCATGGAAGTATCGACAACAACGCACTCGTCTTTAGGGAGCTTGACCAACTCTTCCTGTATTTTATTCAAATTGAAAGCTACAAAGTTGATAGCCCCTTCAAATCCGTATTTTTGCGGGTCAGCTATATAGGGCTCGAGCAAGAACATCCTTTTCAGGTCTTCCTCTTTTTCTATGATGACAGTAGCGCCGGCTTTTTCGTTGAACACCTTGCTCAGCGACGTCTTACCCGTCCCCATGACGCCTAGTATTTCTATGTAAGTCATAGAGTGGTTCTCCTAAAGCTATAAAACAATGTTACGTCATTAACATTTATGGTATTGCGGAACAATAGAAATATTAAAGCTCCGACGAAGATTGGATGTAAGCTTCGGATGGATATTCTATGCTTTTTCATGTTATTTACTACATCATCAGCTTGACACGAATAAAGAAAAAGCCTGCATAAAAGAGGGCTAAGTCATTGAAACAGTTGGCATCAAATGGTTGACACTAAAGAAACTCCAAGCCATGCTACAATCCCGTTAGTATTTATTTCCAACGCCACAGAAAGAATGCCTGCAAATGCCCCTCCTTATAGACTTTGGCCAGATACCCAAAACTGCAGTAGACGGATCATATAATTGGATAATCGTCCTCCTCTCGTAAGCTAGGCGAACAGCCAGGGCATGAAGTCGTTCCTCAATATCTTCTTAATAATTTCCTCCCAGCGGCAATTATATGGTTCTAAGAAACGGAGAGCCTTTAGTGCATATATCACCTGCTAACAGAGGCCATTTGCAGATAAAATACCTATTGAGGCTTATTCTCTACTGAATACCCTCCACTGAGCCAAGAAATTACTTGGTCTTTTTCACTCAGCTTTTGAGCGGAGCTCTTCTCTATACTTTTGATATTCTTCTTATTCCTTTTTTGTGCCTTCCTGAGGACACGCGCAGTGTCCACCTGTGCCTTCTTAAGCGCAGGGGCACTGACTTCCTGAGACTGTTTTAAATTTGAGGCTATATGTTCTTGAGAGGCTCCCAAGAAAGTATCTTGTTTACTATGCTTTTTCTGAATAGAAGACCTTTTTGACTTTTTCATGGCTCGCCTTACTTGTTAGGAATGTCATCTCTGCGTAAAGACCATCTTACTTATATGTTTCAAATTTAATATTCTCCTTTATCGCAGGAAAATGAATAAAAAGTAGTACTGCCGAGACTAATAGCGTGACTGTCCAGATTCATGCATGGCGATGGCAACGGCCTGCTTACGCGATGTGACCTTACCGCCTTTACCGCCCTGTCCGGACTTTAGTGTCCCTTCTTTATATTCCTTCATTACTTTATGTACTTTGCTTTGTTTTGCGGTTTTAGAACGTGATGTAGGTGATGTTGCCATACGAGTTCTCCCTTTTCGCGCTAACGCGAAAAGGGGGAGTAAGTTCCCATTCCCAGAGACGCCAGCGTGGGAATTTAATGACACGATAAAAAGCCCCCATTGAAAAGACTCAGCTTTTTCCATTTTAAATGGGCTAATAATTATTCCTCATGTTTTACAGAATTGGCATAGCTCAATTGCGCTATGCTAGCGCCGGAAGCATTTCTCAGGGGCAGGACTAGAGGACTTTTGCATCGGATATTTCATTATCGTCAGCTTGTTTATAAATGGCCAAACGTTTAGCTTCTATGTCTTTGATCATGTGAATGAGTATATAGCGTGCGTTGGTGTCTGTATGTCCCAGCAATTTCGATATGGTCAAAAGGCCGGCTCAGCCTCTGTCAGGAAGTGGATATACGTTTTCTTCCACCAGCCGGATTTCTTCGGGGGTGAGATTGCCTGAATTTTTCCCATAAATTACACTCATGGTAGCTTGTGCATTGGTAAAACCTTGGGCCCCCGCCTTGCGTAACCAGATCTCAGCCTCTTTATAATCCACCTCGACACCTTCACCTCTATAATAGGCAACACCCAGATTGTTTTGTGCATCCGCATACCCCTGTTCTGCCGCTTTGCGGAACCAGAATACTGCTTCTTTGGCATCTTTCTCTACGCCCTGTCCTTCATAATATGCAACACCTAGATAAAATTGTGCATCCGCATCTCCCTGTTCCGCCGCTTTGCGGTACCAGTTAACTGCCTCTTTGGGATCTTTCTCAACGTCAACACCTTTCTCATAGGCAAGACCTAAATTGAATTGTGCAACTGCATTTCCCTGCTCCGCTGCCTTGCGGTACCAGATAACAGATTCCCCAGGATCTTTCGCAACACCGCTGCCTTCCCCGTAAGCAGTCCCTAAGCCGCATTGCGCTTGCACATTCCCCTGTTCCGCCGCCTTGCGGTACCAGTTAACGGCTTCTGTGGGATCTTTCTTAACCCCATCACCTTTCTCATAGGCAAGACCTAAATTGAATTGTGCATTCGCATTTCCCTGCTCCGCTGCTTTGCGATACCAGATAGCAGATTCCTTAGGATCTTTCTCAACACCGCTACCTTGCCCGTAAGCAGTCCCCAAGCCGTATTGCGCTTGCACATTTCCCTGTTCCGCCGCCTTGCGCAACCAGATCTCAGCCTCTTTATAATTTTTCTCAAAACCTCCACCTTCATAATATGTAACACCTAGATAAAATTGCGCCTCAACATCGCCTTGTTCTGCCGCCTTGCGCCACCAATTGATGGCTTCTTTAAGATCTTTCTCAACTCCATCACCCCGCTCATAGGCAAGGCCTAAATTGAATTGTGCAGCTGCATTTCCCTGTTTCGCTGCTTTGCGGAACCAATTGACGGCTTCTTTAGGATCTTTTTCAACGCCATCACCTTTATAATAGGCAATACCTAGACTACTCTGTGCCTCCACATCTCCTTGTACTGCCGCCTTGCGCCACCAATTGACGGCTTCTTTAGGATCTTTTTCAACGCCATCACCTTTATAATAGGCGATACCTAGGCTACTTTGTGCAGCTGCATTTCCCTGTTCCGCTGCCTTGCGGCACCAATTGACTGCTTCATTAAGATCTTTCTCAACACCCTTGCCGTCACGATAGGCGGTCCCTAGGCCGACTTGCCCTTTTACATGCCCTTGTTCTGCCGCCTTGCGGTACCAATTGACGGCTTCTTGAGGATCTTTCTCAACACCGCTACCTTGCACATAAGCAGTTCCTAAACAGCATTGCGCTTTTACATGCCCTAGTTCTGCCGCCTTGCACCACCAATTGACTGCTTCATTAAGATCTTTCTCAACTCCATCACCCCTCTCATAGGCAAGACCTAAATTGAATTGTGCAACTGCATTTCCCTGTTCCGCCGCTTTGCAGTACCAGTTAAAAGCTTCTTTGGGATCTTTCTCAACACCATCCCCTTTATGATAGGCGATACCGAGACTGCTTTGTGCAGCTGCATTTCCCTGTTCTGCTGCCTTGCGCCACCAATTGACGGCTTNNGCTTCTTTGGGATCTTTCTCAACACTATTACCCTGATTACAGGCAACTCCTAGATTGAATTGTGCAGTCGCATCCCCTTGCTCCGCAGCTTTGCGATACCAGTTGACGGCTTCTTTAGGGTTTTTCTCAACGCCATTACCCTTACTATAGGAAAATCCTAGATTATTTTGCGCTTGCACATTCCCCTGTTCCGCAGCTTTGCGGTACCAGTTAACTGCTTCTTTGGGATCTTTCTCAACACCCCTGCCGTCACGATAGGCAGATCCTAATCTCTCTTGCGCCTTTGCATCACCCCGCTTAGCTAACCTGCGTATCTTTGAAATATCATCTCGAACAGCAAAGATAGCAATCATCCAACTTAAAGCTGCTTTAATTTCCGGGCTGCCCTTCATCTGATGGATTTCACTTTGCTATCCGATACATGCCCGAAATTAGGCAAGAAATTCTGCACGACGTTTGATAGCATCCGGTCGCCCAGGTGGGCATAAACGTCTCAATTTGTTGTGGACTTAAGGGCATGTCTTTCCCGCAAAACCTGTATGAATATTCTGTACCCTACCCGCCAGCGCCGAGATAGTCGAGGCAGAAAATATCCGCCGTGAATCGGACAGAATGAAGAGGCCTAAATTTCGCTATCATGCGCCATTATTCGGCAACGCATACTTCGTAAAAGTTACGTACAAATTTCAAAGATATAGGCTAACTCTTTGAAACGATTGGTGTC
>PLXM01000040.1 GCA_003153235.1 Rhodospirillales bacterium | reverse complement strand
GGTGCCGTTTTTTCCTTTGGCGCGGAAGTCTTCTTCCACTTTCCATTCAATCGGCAAGCCGTGACAGTCCCAGCCCGGCACCAGCGGCGCGTCGTAGCCCATCATCTGATAGCTGCGGCAGACGACGTCTTTGAGCGTCTTCGAGAGGACATGGCCGAGGTGGATATTGCCATTCGCAAACGGCGGGCCGTAATGCAGAATAAATTTCTCGCGGCCTTTGGAAGCGGCGCGCTGCTTTTCATACAGGCCCATTTTCTCCCAGCGCTTTTGCAGCTCCGGCTCTTTTTGCGCGAGACCGGCGCGGCGCGGGAAATCTGTTTTGGGCAGGTGGATAGTTTTGCCGTAGTCTATTTTTACAGCATCAGTCATTTTGAACTTTTTTCGGGACAAAAAGCGGACGGATAAGTTTGCTGTAGAAATGACCGGCGATGAAACGGTTATCAACCATGGCATACAGCGGGTTGCTGCCCCAGCGTTTGTATTTCATCGATTCATAAAGGCTGATGGCGATAGTCTGTGTTTCGCGCACGTCCAGTTGCAGGGCTTTATAGCCCATTTCGAAAGCGAGCTTCTCAGCCGTTTCCATCAGCTTGCGTCCCGCGCCTTGACCGCGTGCCCACGGCGCAACGAAGTTGGCGAGTACGGTTGCGGTGAAAGATTGTGCTTCATTATAACGGCTGGGCTCGATAAGCTGCACCGCGCCGCAGACCATTCCATCCATGCGTGCCACCAGCAGGTGACGTTCCGGCACGACCAGCACACCGCGCCAGTATTTTTCCAGCACTTCGCGCGCGGGTGGCGTGACCCAGCCGAAGCCGCCGCCGGCCTCAATGGCCGCGTCGGTGGCATCACATAAATCATAGAGGTCTGCCGGCGGCAGAGCGGTGACGATTTCAACGGAAGTATAAAGCGGAAGCCTTGATGTCAGCTGCGGACCCAGTGTCGTCATATGTCACTCCTTCGCTATGCTTATTGTTGTAATAGGGGAAAGGGAGTCATCTGTCAATCACTTAACTATATGTTATACCAGTACATTATGTTATTTATCTAAACGGTGTTATAATATACAGAGTGGGGCCATTATATTGTTAAGATGTGAAAATTAAATTAATCTTTAACTATTGGGCCTTAGTCTCGGGAGTAGGAGATTAAAGGAAGTCGCTTTGAATACGGGGAAAAACATTATTAAAAGAATTATTAAGGCGCTGCCGCTGATGGCCGTTGTCGCCGCACTGTTCTTTTCCGCGCCGGTTTTTGCGCAGGATTCTTTGCGCCCCGCTGTCCTGAAAGTTTTTGAAGATGCAGGCGGTAAGGTGGATTTCATTGGAGCTTCTCACGGGCTGGACGGCTGGATCATCACCAATCCTGAAGGCAAAGTACAAACCGTTTATACGACGCAGGATGGCGCGCTGGTTAGCGGCATGATGTTCTCTCCTGATGGAAAGCTGGAGACAGACAAGCAGCTCGACAGTTACCACAAGCGGACAACGGGGGATCAGTCGGCGGCACCCGGCGCGCAGGATTCCACCTCATCGAAATCCGAAAAGCTTTACGCGGAGACCGAAAAAGCCGGATGGGTTGCGCTGGGTAAAAGTGATGCGCCCTATCTCTATATATTTATGAATGTGAATTGTGACCATTGCCAAGCGTTCTGGAAAGACCTAGCTAGCAGCGTCAAGGATGGTAAACTACAGGTGAGGCTGGTGCCTTATGGAGAAGTTGCGGAAAATCGAGATGGCGGTGCGGCATTATTATCTGCTGATAACCCGGAAGACGCCTGGAATGCTTATGTTGCCGGTGACAAAGCTGCGCTTGGCAAAGACAAGATAAAACAAGAGAATTACCAGAAGATGGACGCCAATACGGAGATGGTTAAAAATTGGAAATTGGCCGGACCGCCATTTTCGTTGTACCGCCGTCCGTCAGATGGCATATTAACAGCAATTGTGGGGCGTCCTGAAAACGTCATGCTATTGCTGGCTGAGTTTATAAAGTAGGAGGTGTCATGATCACGCCACAAGCTCTTGCCGTTTGCATTTTTACAGCAGCGCAAACTTATGTTGTTCCCCCGTCCGTTATTCTGGGCATCCTTAATGTTGAAGGAGGCCGCATTGGCCAAGCCGTGCATAATACCAACAATACCTATGACCTCGGCCCCATGCAGATCAACACGATCTGGCTTCCGGAGCTCGCGCGTTACTGGGGTGTTTCGGAGCGCAGAGCTTTGCAGGAAGTGCGTGATGATGCCTGCATTAATATCGGCGTCGGCGCGTGGATCTTGCGCCGCAAGATGAACGAAACCGGCAATCTCTACGAAGGCATAGCCAACTACCACTCGGCAACGCCGTGGCGGGGCCACAGTTACCAGAAGAAAGTAGTGAATGCGATGCAGCGCTACCGTCTTGTCCAGCGGCCGGATGACCTCGTGGCTTCCGCCGGCTACCGCAACCCAGGCTGACGGCGCGGAAGTTAACTTACTTTGTGGGTTAACTTGCCTGTTTTCAATAGCTTCAAAACAAGTTAACATCTATAACACTAAAAGTGTTAGTGTCGGGGTTCATTGACGTGGTGGTGAAGCATATCTGCATGAATAAGAAAATTTTAGTTTTGTGTGCGTCGTTTTTTATGGCCATGCTGACGGCTTGCGCCCAGTATAAAGTGGACCAGCAACTGGTTGCAGAACCGGATCCGGTCGCGCTTCGGCTAACGTCCGCGGTCGATAAAGCTTCTGCCGCGCTGCAGACGTTGGCTTCCGTCGAGCAGGCACACAATCCCGGTGTTTCATTGCAATTGCCGCCTTCCGCGCCGCGTGAACTACGCCGCATTGTGACGGTGGACTGGTCGGGGCCGATCGAGCCCATCGCGAAATCCATGGCGGATCGTGCCGGTTATCAAATGCAGATCAACGGCGACAAGCCGCCCGTACCGGTTGTTGTTTCTATTGTGGCGCGCGAAAAAACCGTTATTGAAGTCTTGCGCGATATTGGCCTGCAGGCAGGCCAGCGCGCAGATGTTGTTGTCGATCCGAACCGCCGTATAGTGGAGCTGAATTATGCGCCTGTTTCCGGTGGTTAATCCTGGTATGACACAATCGCGTCGCGCCGTTTTTTCTAGCCGCGCATTTTTTATTCTGGCCGTGAGCGTTGTAGCGTCATCGTTATTCACGACAACGTCTTTCGCGCAATTTATGCCGGGTCCGGCCATGCCGACTTATCCGACTCCAGCAGGGGGTTCTTACGCACCGGCACCCTACGGGCCAAGCGGGAGTATCTACGGGAATCCTTATGGGACAGCTCCGGGAGCGCAGCCGGGCTATACATCTCCTTACGGAGCGAACGGTATGCCGACGGATCCGCAGGCGTTGATGCAGATGCTCCAGCAGAATCAGCAGAGCCAGAACCAGCCGACTGATGCTTTTGGAAATCCGAATCCGAATTACAAACCGCCAGCCGGAGGCGGCGCTTCCGCCGATCTTGGTGACCCAAACGACCCGACCAGTCAGGCTTATCAAGTGAAGAAGCTGGCCGCCCAGGCACAAAAACAGCGCTCTGATGCATCTAACCTCAAGCAGGGGCTGGCCGATCAGCAGGATCTTGACCAGCAGTTGCCGCCGCCTGATATCCATCAGCTGCAGCAGATCAACAAATATCAGGCTGCTGTCGCCAGCAGCATTTCAGATGACCCGCTTAACGGCGAGATGGCGCTTGATATGCGCAGGGAAGCCCAGAAAGAAGCCGCTCTGTCTTACGGTGCGCGCGGCGGACTTGCCAAGCGCAATTTCGAGATCATGGAGAGTATGCAGGGTTTTGACAGGGCTCTTGATCGTGTGTTCAACTTCCGTGCCCTGCTGATCAAGGCGCCGTCAGGCATGCTGATTGAGCCGCCGATCATAAAGGAATCAGATAAGGCGCTGGTTATCGCAGACGCGGGCGACGAAGCCGCTGTCGCTGACAAGGTTTTTGACATTAACAAAAAAGCGAAGATCGTTTCCGCGCCGCGCGACTGGCGCGGGTATTTGGTGCAGACGTGGTCACAAGTGCCGCCGCCACCGCGCGTGCTGTGGCCGAAGACGCCCAAGGAACAGGCTGACTGGAGCACATGGATAGCGCAGGGCTGGGATGCCGGTGTCGGGCAGGCGGATCAGATTTTTGAAGCTAACGTCAACCAGCTGGTGGCAGATTACAACGGCATGGTACGGTACAGGATGCTGCTGGCGCAGGAAATGATCTCGGCGCCCTATGCCATGCACGAAGACCGCGGCGTGACGGGTGACGAGAACCAGATGCGCGTAGGCGACCGCGCGGTCAGAATTACGGGACCCTCTCAATTCCTGACAAAGGCGGAACTGTGGAAGCCGGCAGACCAGTAAGCCTTCTTAAAAAAGGCATCGACGACCTCAAACTGACATGGCCGGGAGAGCCTGACCGTTTTCTTGAGGCGCACGTCGATCCATTCCTTCTGTGGTGCGTGTCGCGCAACGCGTCGGATATCACTTTCCAGACCAACCGTTCAGTATACAGCGAAATTTACGGCGTTCTCTATCCTGCCACATACCGCTCCATCGATGGAGCTGACATGGCGGCCATCATCACCCGCATTTATGGCGCGGAAGCGCTGGCTATTCTCGCCGGCGGCTCGGATATCGACTTGTCCTACGAGATCATGACGGACAGGTTCACGCGTACGCGCTTTCGTGTCAACATCACCGCCATCCTTGCCTCCGGACGTGACGGCATACAGATCACCATGCGTGTGCTGCCGCAATCACCGCCGACAATGAAGCAGCTGGGTGTTGAAGAGGACATCATCAAAAACTGGCGCCCGCGTCAGGGACTGGTGCTGATAACGGGGCCGACGGGATCGGGTAAGTCAACGCTGCTCGCGGCGGGCATCCGGATGCTGATCGAAAGTCTGCATGGATGCGGTAAGCTTTTAACTTACGAAGCGCCGATCGAGTTCACTTATGATTCGGTTATGAGCCGCCGCAGTCTTGTGGCGCAGACGGAAATTCCACGTCACCTGCCAACCTTTGCCGCCGGTGTGCGTAACGCGTTGCGCCGCAAGCCGGAAATTATTCTTGTGGGCGAGGCGCGGGATAAGGAAACGATTGCCGCTGCCATCGAGGCGGGACAAACCGGCCACCTGGTTTATTCTACAGTGCACACGACAGGCGTGGCAGCAACCATCCGACGGATGGTGTCCAGCTTTGACGGCAGCGAGCGGACAGAGCGTGCTTTTTCCCTTATGGAAACAATGCGGTTAATCGTTACTCAAACATTAGTCCCTAAAATAGGGGGCGGCCGCCAGGCATTGCGCGAGTATATGGCTTTTACGGAGGAGGTTCGTGAGCATATGCTGAGTTTGCACTTTGACCAGTGGCCTGCGGAACTGATGAAAATGGTGCCAAAGTATGGCAAGACGATGGAGCAGTCGGCGAGAGAAGCCTATGAAGCGGGCCTGATAGACAGACGTTACTATCTCCTTTATGCACACGGAACAAAAGCGGCCGCAGAGCAAGAGGACAAGGAAAAACATGATGAATAGCGGCAATACCGGTATTAATGCTCGACAAGAAATGGGGATAAAAAATGTCTGATGGTGTAAGAACATGGCACTGGCGCAATACAATGAAGCCTGTACGTTTTTTTATATTCGATGCCCGCGCCGGGTTCTTTCTGGTGCTGGTGCTGGTGCATGCGCGTCTCTGGACATTGGCACTGATGGGGATAGTGCTTGGAATTTTCTGGATATTCGAGCGTAAAGGTCTTTCTTTTGCAGCGGCAACGCGGGCCATACGGCTGTGGTTCATCGGCAAATACCGGCCAGCTTGGATTTATACCCGTCATCGCAAAATGATTGACACGGGTTCCAGTTGATTTCAACAGGATAATCGTCCTATAACCTTATTATTAGGTTTCGACTCCGTTGATAATTTTTTTTGAGCAGGATCAGTCATGATGGCAGAGATGAAGCTAAGGCATCGCGTTTTTTTGTTGGCGGGTTTCTCCGTCTTTATGGCTGCAGATATAACATCGGCTCTGGCGGGCTTCGAATGGACACCGCCTGCGGGTGCTCCCTCAGCGCCTTCTTCTTCAGCTTCGGCTTCTTCACCGCCATCGTCAGGAGGCATCAATTGGGGCGCTATGCAGCAAATGCCGTCACAAAAAGTACAGGGCATTGAAGCCATACCATTGACCCCGGCTGAAAAGAAAAAAATGCCGCCCGCAACGGCGTCGAAAGCGTCCACGTCAGCGTCTGCACCAGCTGCATCTGCATCAGCAGACACTATTTCAGGCTTTGGTTCTGATCTGCCTTTGAATGTGGCTCTGCAGCAGGTTGTGCCGTCGCAGTATACTGTTTCACTTGCGGATGGCGTGAATGGAAATGCGCATGTTTCTTGGAAAGGCGACAGACCTTGGGAGCAGGTGTTGTCTGATATGCTGGCGCCGAAGAAACTTATTTTTGCGATTCAGGGCGATACGTTGGTTGTAAAATCATCAACGGGCAGCCAGCCCTCTTTTGCTCGGGCGACACCAAAACGCAGCAAGGCTGATATGATACCGGATGACATGGTCTCGGATAATACTGGAAGCGAAGCTCAGCCTCCTGTGACTCCTAACCCTATATCAATGATAGCCCACCACAAGAACCCTGCGCCCGTTCAGGAAACGGAAGTGACGCCTGTGTCGGCTCCAGTAATGGCCATGGCCGCGTCTGCCGGCGCTTCACCTATACCAGAAGAATCTTCTGCTGCTGTGATTCAGCCTGCCTGGCGCGCCGAGAAAGGGCAGACTCTCAGACAGGCTCTTCAGGAATGGTCAAAAGCCGCTAACGTGAAGCTTTATTGGTCAACGGATTATGACTATAAACTAAGCAGTGATATTGCCTATGGAGGGTCCTTCCAGGATGCCGTCGGCAAAATTTTTGACCAGTTTTCTGCTGTCAAACCCCAGCCTTATGGCCAGTTGTACCAGAATCCGGAAACA
>PLXM01000021.1 GCA_003153235.1 Rhodospirillales bacterium | reverse complement strand
GCGATACGCGCTATGTCGTGAGCTGCTCATCCAAAGTGGAACAGTTCAAAAAATACGCGCCCGTCTTCGCCACCATCATCGGCTCCGTCGATCTGGACGCAAGGTATCACCCCTTCGCAACCGGCTATTACCGCGACTTCCTCGCCGACCCGAAGCTCGTACTGCCGCGCACCAAGCCCGGCACGATCTTTCCGAAGAGTATGGTTGAACTGCGAACGATCCGCGAAGATTATCCAAATACGCCGGGATCAGCGGAATAAAAATCCACAATATGAACGCGCTATAGGATTATCCTTCAGCCGCCTCGCGCATTTCTGTCAGTTCCAGCCATCTGTTTTCAGCTTCTTCGAGTTCTTCGCGCGCATAGCCGAGGCGGTGCGAGGCGTGGTGGAAGGCGTTTTTGTCCTTGACGTATAAATCGCTGTCTTCCAGTATGGCTTCCAGATCGGCGATTTCTTTTTCCAGCCTTTCGATCCTTTTCGGCAGGTTGTCCAGCTCGTATTGCAGCTTGTACGTGAGCTTTTTGTAAACTTTTGACACGGCGGCGGGTTCCGGTTTTTTGGGCGGCTTGGCCTGTGCTTTATCGTCAGCAGCAGCCTTCGGCTTTTTTCTTTGCTTTTGCGCTTCCAGATAATCCGTATAGCCGCCGATATAACCTTCGACGATGCCATTGCCCTCGAAGGCCAGAATCTTCGTCACCGTCTGGTCGAGGAAATCGCGGTCATGGCTGACGACGATCAGCGTGCCGGTGTACTGCGACAGGATTTCCTCCAGCATGTCGAGCGTATCCATGTCGAGATCGTTTGTCGGCTCGTCGAGGATCAGAAATTCCTTGGGATCGGCGAGGACTTTCGCCAGCATCAGCCGGTTTTTCTGGCCGCCAGAAAGCGTGCCCACCTGCTGGTCCACCAGCGCGGGATCGAACAAAAAGTCTTTAAGATAGCCGCAGACATGCCGCGCCTTGCCCATGACCTTCAGGTGATCGCCGCCGTTGGGGCAGAGAGTATGCTGCACCGTCCAGTCCGGCCTCAAATCCTTGCGCTTCTGGTCGAAGTATGAGAACTGCAGTTCGCGGGCGAGCTTGACCTTTCCCATATCCGGCTGCAGTTCATTCACCAGCAGCCGCAGGAATGACGTTTTTCCCGAACCGTTCTTGCCGAGCAGACCGATACGGTCGCCGCGCATCATCCGCATATTGAATTTGTCGAGGATGGGTTTCTCTTTTCCATCATCACTGACGAATTTTTTATCCACCTTGATAAACTCCGCGACGATTTTGGACGTGCCCTGAATTTCCAGTTCGCCGATTTCGATCTTCGCCATCATGCTGCGGAAGGCGCTTTTATCGGATTTCAGTTTGTCACGCGCCTGCTTCATCAGTTCAAGGCGGCGGACATTGCGCTTGCGCCGTGCGCCGGGGCTGCGGCTGGCCCATTCGACTTCCTGTTCCACGATCTTCTCGCGGTTTTTCAGCTCGCGCGCTTCCTGCTCCAGCAGGGCGGTCGACCATTCGTCGAAATGCGCGAAGCCCTGCGAGCAGACCTTGATGCGGCCGCGGTCGAGCCAGAAAATCCTGTCGGAGATATTGGCAAGGAATGTCTTATCGTGGGATACGCACAGCACGGCGCCGCGGTATTGCTTCAGGTAGCGCTCCAGCCATTCAATAACGTCGAGGTCGAGGTGGTTGGTTGGCTCGTCGAGCAGCAGGATATCCGGCTCTTCCACGAGCGAGCGCGCAAGGCAGGCGCGGCGCTGCTGCCCGCCCGAGAGCATGTCCATGCGGTCATCGGGGTTGAGTTCCAGCGGCTGGATGATCATTTCGACTTTGTACTTGTGCAGCGCTTCTTCCCCATCGGCCTTGATCTGTTCGAAAACGAAATCGTAAACGGTTTGGCCGGGGGCGGGGATGACCTCCTGCTTCAGGTAGCCGACCTTGATGCCCTGCAGCTTCCAGCGCTCGCCGCTGTCCAGTTCCTTGTCGCCGGTGATGACGTTCATCAGCGTCGATTTTCCTGTGCCGTTCTTGCCGACAAGGCAGATTTTGTCGCCTTCCTGTATGTGAAAGGTCAGGTCTTCAAAGATGGTTTTCTCGCCGAAGGCGATGCTGCCTTCCAGAACGCTGAGAATGAGAGAGGAGGCCATTTCACGGGGTCGTTTCTGTCTGTATCCATTGCATGAAGTCCGCACTCCCGGCTGTCAGGGGCAGGGCGACGATACAAGGTGTCTTGTCGCTGTGCAAGGCCTTTACCCGTGCCTCGACGGCGGGAAAAAGATGGGCTTGCGTCTTGAGAATCAGCACTACCTCATCCCGCTGCTCTATCTTCCCCTCCCAACGGTAGAGGGACTTCATGCCAGGTATGATATTGGCACAGGCCGCCAGACGTTCCGATACCACGGCACTGGCGATCTTCTGTGCGAGCGAGTCAGTAGGAACGGTCACATAAATGAAGATGGCGGACACAAGGCTGCTTTATGAGTTTGTAAGCTTGTTTTTGACAAAGCCTTTAAACGGCTGTTTTGTCGCAGGCGATGTGCTTTTGGTTTTCAACTGCTGCGCTTCCCAATCCTTTATGAATGTCTCGATTTTCTTACGGTTGCCCACAAGTCCATGACATGGGAGCTCTTCGTAGTAGTTCTGGTCGCTGCTTATTTTTTTTCCGTTCGCGTTGAGGAAAGTATAGTAGTGGCAGAGCGATACCTTGAATGAGCTATCCGAGCCTTCAACTTTGGTGGCTTTAAGCCACAGTTGGCTTTTAGCCGGCATGTAATAATTTGGTTTGCCTGTTACGCCCGCCTTTACGTCTTTCTCGAAAACATGAGAGTAAATCCTGTCTTTGTGGGATACGCGTTCCCAGAGGTAGGACAGTTTTTTCTTGAAAGGGACGGTCATATTAAGTCTCCTGCAATACTATTTCTTGAGCGCCGAGAGTTCGCTTCCAACTTTTTTGCTAAAGGGTTGCTTCTGTGTAGGCAGCTTCTTGCTGTCCAGCCATGTTTTTTCCTGCGTTTTGATGTACTCAAGAGCAGCTTCACGGTTATATACGCCGGGTAATGAAGTCTCGCTGTAATTTTTTTTGTAGTCTGAAGAATATTTTGTATAGGAACAGTTGTATATTCTAAAGGCATCTTTTTCGCCCTTGATGGGCTTTGCTATAAGCCAGTTATTGTGGGTTTCAAGAACGTTGTATGTATATTTTTGAAATGCGTTATACGCGCCGCCAACAAAATTAAAACGCTCTCCAACTTTTTCGAAGCTGGATTTGTCTTCGAAAACGTGGGAGTAGAGCCTGTCCCTGTGAGTGACGCGCGCCCATGCATAAGATAGTTTTTTCTTGAAAGGAACCGACATAAATTTTCTCCCAATGTGTTTTATTTGTGAGGTGTTGTGAGTTTGCTGGCGAGCGTGCGTTGTCCTTTACGGGCGCGGCTTCAGAGGCGGAAGAGCCGCTACCTGCTTTTTTACCCAGGCCTCATAGCCTTCACGGGAGCCTTCGAACTCCATGGCTTTTTTGGCTTCTTCATTGAGCTTTGCTTCAACTTTGTTAACGAGCCTGTCACCGAAAGGCTGACTTTGCGCCATCTGGACTTTCTGTCCTTTTTCGCAGTCTTTCTCCCATTGCTGGAGTGCAACGATAGCCTGATCTTTGCTGTAAACACCGTTCATAGGATCAACGAGTTTGTCCGGAGACGGAGAACGAAGACGGGGGGCAAGTCCCGTGTCAGCATTATTGCTGTATTGTACGTTTGTGTGTTTATAAATTCTGTATTTTTCTTCATCGCCTTTGACCGGCTTCGCGACGAGCCATGTCTGGAAATCAGCGTATGAATTGTACGATACTTTTTCCACGTACATCGGTCCTGCAACGACACCGCCGTAAACGCGGTCACAGGTCCCTGTTACTGTATTAAGGCCCTCATACACATGCGAGTAGATGCTGCTATCTTCTTTGTGCGCTTTACCGGGCCACACTTTGGACAATATTGACATAGTGATTCTCCTTAATAAAATTGAATTGCGGCAACTTTATATGGATTTATTCATATGTCAATTAAAAAGATACAGACCTATATGCCATATAAACACGTGGCTTATCTGTTTATTTTATAAAGGAATTCTAAATCAAGAAGCGGCGACCTGGTCTTCGTCTTTCTTCTTTTTGCTTTCCTTGGTCTCTTTGTCCTTTGCCTTCTTCTTGTCGGAGAAGATGATCATCGGCGGCGTGTTGTTGATGACGTTTTCAGCCTTCACAACAACTTCCTCGGCGCCTTCCATACCTGGCAGATCGAACATGGTGTCGAGCA
>PLXM01000220.1:1283-6689 GCA_003153235.1 Rhodospirillales bacterium | reverse complement strand
AAGTAAATGAAGAAAATCGTTAAAATATTTCACACGGAAGTCCAGATCGAGATGGTTTCGCCATGACAAAATCTTGCCGCATTATCTCTTTCGGCTTAACCGCCATAGACACTATCGTATCTCCTTCAGCATCCGAAGGCAGGGCACGGTTTAATGAATCATCGCAATCAAATCGCTTGCTCGGCGGAGAGGCCGCTAATATTGCGGTCGCTGCAACCAAGCAGGAAAATGTTGCCGTCTCCTTGCTGAGCGCTGTGGGAAATGATGCCGCAGGGCAATGGGCCTTGCAACGGCTTCAATCTCATGGCATCGACACGTCTTTGGTGCAAATTAAGCGGGCGTCATCAGTTCAGTTTCAAATTGATCCGGCGGATTCCGGTCCCGCGCGCCTCCTTGTGGACGACCATGCTGGGAAACACTTGAGCGTGGAATCCGTTTCTTTAGAAACGCTAAAAAATTTCAATCTTGGCATTGCACATATTCCCTATGTTTGGGAATCACTCCTTTCCTTTCTGGATAAAAGCAAAGCGGCAGGTCTGAAAACAATTTTTAACCCGTCCCCAATCGGTTTACTCAAAGACATATCACCTGTCGAGAAAGCCGATCTTATTATCACCAATGCCGGCGAAGCAGCTGTTCTCTGTCAGAAACTAGGAATTACATGCCGTGATATTATCAATGCCGCAACACTGTTAAAACAAAAGACTGGTAAAGATTTCATTGTCACCCTGGGGGAACGTGGCAGTGTCGCTGCGATAGACGATGAAGTGTGGTATGCCCCGGCCAGAAAGACCGAAGTGATTGATCCGACAGGGGCCGGAGACGCTTTTATCGGTTTCTTTGCGGTATCCCGTCAGAGCGGTCTGGCGATCAGGGACTGTTTGCAAATTGCGACTGCAGCCGCCAGCCTGGTTTGTGAAAAAACGGGCGCCGCGGAGTCGGCGCCCGGCTACGATAAAGTGCAGGTCGCGCTTGCAGAAACGCCCGTGCCACGAAAACAATCAAAAATTCCTTTTCAAAAAGAACCAGGTTTTTAAAAGTGAGACGCATAAAAAAACTAGACATTGTCCAAGATTTCAGAAGATATACGGTCTTGAATGGCTACCGAAAGCTCTGTGAATTTTCTAGTAGAGATCATGCTTTTTAGCGGTGGTTTTAGCAGGTTGAGGGAGTATATCCCACAACAAATTCGCGAGACCGCTCACAAAATTTGCCAGCTCGGCATTGCGGAAGATAGATACCTGGGCTTCCTCTTTGACCCGTGTAACGGTAACGTCTCTGCCGTTATCCTTCGATGCCTTTTTGACTTGCTCGATAATCGCCACCTTGTCCGCATAACATTGGATCAGCCTGTCATCGTCGAAATACTCTTTGGGAATATAGCGATATTCAGGCAGCGGGCCTCTGATATAGGTGTTGCCTTCTTTAATAAAATACCTGCTCTTTACCCCCTTACTACGAAGATGTCTGACCTTTGAAATGACGGATGGGGGACCAAGCCTATCGTCAGGGTAGAGTAGTATGCAATCGTTCACCGTATCCGGATGTGCACCAAAGCTGTTCTCGACGTCTTCAAGCATTTTTAAGTACCAGTCTTCTTCCTTGAAAGCTGTAAAGATATTGACCTTTTCCTCCACGCCGTTCTCCGTAAAACTGACGCCGGCAAGCTCAAAAGCCAGGATTATTTTATCCAGAGTATTCTTCTGTGGCGATGTCTTGCCGCTCTCGATATTAATGACGGATAATTCGGATATGCCCGCCATGCGCGCAAGATCTTTCTGGTTCCAACCAAGTAATCCGCGAGCCGCGCGTATCTGATTTACTTTTGCCATTGAAATTTTACCCCGCTTTTATTGTTTTTACTGCTGAATATTTGGGAATATTTAATAACGATCTTTTTTCGGTGCTGTCGTTCCTGTCGGCTGAGACAATTGATCCCACAGCAGATCGGCAAGGTTTAGAATAACGGTTGTCAATAGAGCGTTACGCAAGATATGGACTTCTCCCCTCTCCCGCGTTTGTTTGACAAAGGCGACCTTATCCCCGTAGCAATGCACAGGCCCGTTATTGCTGTAATGTTCTTTCGGCAGGTATCGGTATCTGGACAGATCGCCTAGAATATATGTGTTACCTTCCTCAATAAAGAACCTGGATTTCACCCCCTTCTTCTGTAGTACCATTGCCTTCTCAATATCTTCCGGGTTATTACGTCTCTCATCAGCATTAAAGATTATTTCTTCTTTCTCTGCCTTCGGCGGCATCATATCGAAGGTTCTTTTAATGTCTTCAAGCATTCTTGAATACCAGCCCTCTTCACTTAAAACTGTAAAGGAATTCTCTTTCATCTCTACTTTGTTCGGCGTGAATCCGATCCCCGCCAGTTCGAAAGCAGCTGCTATTTTATCGAGTGTGCCTTGATGAGGTGTTGTTTTGCTATTCTCAAAGTTGATAACCGACAGTTCTGACAGGCCCGCCATGCGCGCCAGGTCTTTTTGGTGCCATCCCAGCAGCCCCCTTGCCGCGCGGATCTGATTTATTTTAACCATAGGTAAATGCCCCGAGTCATTAGTGGTGAAGAGAACATAGTATATTTTAAATACTTTCTGGTAGAAACCTATCCCGATTCTGATCAAAAAATCTTCTTTTTGCGATGGGCGCCAAACTTGTAGGCAATATACCATTAATTTAAAATATAGATATCTGATTATTATTATATTTAATATATATGATTATATATTAATACTAAATATATTTGACTATAAATATCTGATTTATTAAAAACGTTTTATATCAAAGTTTAAAAAATGTCATTTCGATACGGGACAAACCAATGCCAACAGGAGCAATACGCATGTTATCTCATCAAAGAAAAAATACTCTGTACACCGTTACGCTGCTCACGCTGGCAGGAACACTCCTCCTCCAGTCTCATCCCGCCCTCGCGCAGATCAGCCTCAGCGGCAACAGTACTGGCACGGTCAGCGTCGGTATCGGCGGCGGCGCGCTGTTCAGTTCCGGCACCAACTTCCTGACTGCGTTGGTGACTTTACTGACCACAACCTGGGCGCAAGCCATCGGCGTTATCGCCGTCGTCTGTCTGGCCGGCAGCATGATGACCGGCAGAATGCACGTACACCTCGCCTTGTCCGTTATTGCAGGCATCATTCTGATGTTCTGCGCTTCATCCATCGTTAGTGGCATTGCTGCTGCGGCAAATTAGGAATTCCCATGGAAGAAGAACAAGTCGCCATCGATCCCCTCTTTATCGGCATGACACGTCCTCCGTTAACAATGGGCGTGCCGATGGAGTTCTTCGGTATCACTTTTATGCTGTTCGGCATCGGTATGATCGTTTTTATGTCGTTCACGGGAAAAATTCTGTTTTTTATCGGGCTGGTACTACCGCTGCACGCGATGGGATATGTCGCGACCGAGAAAGACCCGCAATGGATGCGCGTCTGGCTGACTAAGTGCAGCAAATGCCCGCCGACACGTAACAAGCGCTTCTGGAAGTGCAACAGTTATCAACCGTAAGAGAACAATTCAGGGAAAGGAGGACTAAAATGCAAACCGCCGCTAAAAAACAGCAAATGTCTCTCGGTACGCTGGCAAGAAGGGAAGAGTCTGTCAGCCGTTTTATCCCCTATACGCGCCATGTGGATGAGACCACCCTGAAAACCAAGGACGGCTACCTTCTCAAAATCATAAAAGTAGAGGGTATGCCTTTCGAAACCGCCGACCAGGTCGATATCAATCACCGCAAACATATCCGTGCCACCTTCCTGCGCGGCCTGTCAGACAGCCGCTTTGCGCTCTATCACCATATTATCCGCCGCGAGGAGAACGGAACACTCGACAGCCTGTTTGAAAGTGATTGGTGCCGCGATCTCGACCGCGCCTACCAGAAACGCCTTTCCACCAAGCGCATGTTTGTTAATGATCAATATATCACCATTGTCCGCCGTCAGACGCAGGGGCCTCTCAGCTTTATCGCCGGGCTGGGACAGAGCCTCTCCGCAAAGGTTGATCCCTCTCAGCAAGAGGCACAGGAACAAGAATCTCAAAAAGCACTAAACGAAGCAGTATCCAATCTCCTGACCACTTTGGGCCCCTATCGCCCCACCCTGCTCGGTCTCCAGCAAACCGAGCGGGGCTTCTTCTCCCAGCCATTGTCATTTCTTTCCTATCTTATCAATCTGGAAAAATCTGATATCCGGCTCCCAGACGCCGGGATAGCCCAGTACCTGCCAAAGAAACGAATCTCCTTCGGCAATGAAACTTTTGAGGTACGTGGTGCAGCACCAACCGATGTAAGACTTGGCGCGGTACTCTCGCTCAAGGAATATGCTGACGGCACGGGACCAGGGATGCTTGACGGTCTGCTGCGCCTCCCCCATGAATTTATCATCACTCAGTCTTATGCCTTTGTAGACCGTCAGGCCTCGCAGAACGCCATGCGCGATACGCAGCGCAAGATGATCGCTGGGGAACAAGGAGCGACCAGCCTTGAAAATGACCTTGACGACGCCATAGACGATATCGCTTCGGGGCGGTCAACCTTCGGCGAGCATCACCTGACGGTCACTACCTTGGCAAAGAATGCGGCTGAACTCGACCGCGTGGTAAGCAGTTGTCTCTCCTCTTTCGTCAACCTTGGCATTATCGCCGTCAGGGAAGATATGAATATGGAGACCGCCTTCTGGGCGCAACTGCCGGGAAACTTTAGTTACATTGCCAGAAGGTCATTGATCTCTAATAGCAACTTTGCGGGGTTTGCGAGTTTGCACACCTTCCCTGCCGGTAAAGCTGGCGGCAACCATTGGGGCCAAGCCATTACCCGGCTTGAGACCACCTCCGGCACACCGTACTGGTTTAATTTCCACCAAAGGGATGTCGGCAATTTTACGGTGATCGGCCCAACGGGGACGGGTAAAACTGTTCTCCTCACCTTCCTCCATGCCCAGGCACAACGGCTGAATCCGAAGTCAGTGTATTTTGACAAAGACCATGGGGCGGAGATTTATCTGCGGGCGATCGGAGGAAGCTATACAACTGTCAAGGCAGGCATACCCACCGGCCTGAACCCGCTGCAACTACCCGACACTGCAGAGAACCGCGCCTTTATCAGGGAATGGGTCAGGCTGCTGGTCACTATCGACAACAAGATAGATGTCTCGGCACGGGACCTTGATATTATCGCCGATGCGGTCAAGGCCAACTATGAAGAACCGCTTGAGCATAGAAGGCTCTCCACCTTTGTAGAACTGTTGGCCGGGCACGAAACCCGGCACGGCGACTCCCTTGCTGCCCGTATTGGCCTGTGGCATGGGAAGGGAGAGCGGGCATGGATGTTCGACAATGCCGAGGACACCCTGTCCCTGGAAAACCGGAACATAGGTTTTGACC
>PLXM01000220.1:0-1268 GCA_003153235.1 Rhodospirillales bacterium | reverse complement strand
ATCAAGGACTGGATGAAGACCATCCGCAAACAGAACGGTCTTCTGGGTTTTGCGACGCAGTCCCCCAAAGACGCACTCGGCAGCAGCGTCGGTGACGCCATTATAGATCAATCACCAACGCAAATATTTTTTCCCCATCCCCGTGCCTCGGAGGAAGACTATTGCAAAGGATTTGGGCTTTCCCGCCATGAACTCAAGCTGGTACGCGAACTGACCCCCGAATCCCGCTGTTTCCTGCTGCGCCACGGCACGGACTCCGTGATCGCCAAACTCGACCTCTCCGGCATGGAGCAATACATCTCCGTCCTGTCAGGCCGCACCNNTAAAAGTATGGCGAAAGCCCCGAGAACTGGCTGCCCCATTTCCACACAAGCATAAGGAAGCAAACATGAGAAACCAGATAAGAACCTTCATCCCCGCTGCCGCGCTTATCGCTGTCCTGACATTATTCAGTACAAGCTCTCGTGCCAATGGGATCGTCTATGACCCGACCAATCATGCCGAGCTGATGACGCAGTTCAATCAGATGGTCAAACAATATCAACAGCAATTGCAGCAACTCAATCAGGCGATCCAGCAGACAGGAGCGCTAACCGGTACGCGCACGATGGGGAGCATCGCCAACGGTCCGGCGGAAGCGGCGCTGCGGCAGTTCCTGCCGTCAACCTGGCAAAATACCATGAAGATGGGCAGTGCGACCGGGCTTAACAGTACCGGCGCGCAGACGCAGAGTCTTTATAACAGTTATTATACAACCAATGCGCCGGTGACGGGCGCAGCGGCCATGACCCGCGACCCCACCGGGCCAATCTCGCAGTCTATTGACCGCAAAACTCAGACCACCTATGCCTCTATGGCGGCGAGCGAGCAATCATATAACTCCGTCGCGCCGCGCACAGCCACCTATGAAAGCCTGATGCAACAGGTGAACACCACCACCGACCTGAAATCCTCCGTTGATCTGCAATCGCGTATCGCTGCCGAAAACGGTCTGACCATGAACGAGTTGCTGCGCATGAACACCATTCAGGTGCAGCAAAAGGCTGCTGAAGATAATCAGCAATTAACGGCCTCCAGCCAGTCCAGCAACGTCAACCGCTACGACGCCACACAGGCGCGCAGCGCTTATCAAACCGGGGCGCAAAGCGCCAGCCAACCATAGGAGAAACAAAATATGCGCCAGAAAATTTATGCAGTTTTAACGATACTGACCGTGCTGGCCTTAAGCGCCTGCGATCATGAGACGCTCAAAGCACCTTGCTCACCCA
>PLXM01000207.1 GCA_003153235.1 Rhodospirillales bacterium | reverse complement strand
GCCAGATTGGCGCCCTTGCCGCCGAGCAGGTTTTTCAGGCTGGCATCCCCTTCGCACAGGGTATGGCCGAAGCTATAAACCCATTTTTGCTGCGCCGAACCAGCCTCGCATGTTCTACATGCAAAGCATGGGGTTTCAGGTTTTTGGTCATCGGCAGCGCTCCATCTTGTCTTGTGAAAGATGGCGTAATGCTATAGTATTTACGGGCTGTAATCAAGTTAACCTCCGGGGGAAATATGGGCAATGCACAGGCTGTGAGCCAATCTAACGTTGAAGTTTCGGGCAAAGTTCCAATGGAAGAACTTGTCGCTCTATGCAAACGCAGAGGCTTCATTTTTCCGGCCTCCGAAATTTACGGCGGTATCAATGGTTTCTGGGATTTTGGCCCCCTCGGCGCGCTGCTGCAAAACAACCTGCGCGACCGCTGGTGGAACGACATGGTCATCTGTCCGCCCATCGGGCCGGATGGCGACCCGCTGCAAATTGTCGGCATTGATTCAGCTATCATCCAGAACCCGAAGACCTGGGTGGCCTCAGGTCACGTCGGCGGCTTCAGCGACCCGATGATCGACTGCAAAGTCACCAAGTTGCGCTACCGTCAGGATCATCTCGTCGCCGTCATCGACGAGCGCAACGGCCAGATCTTCGCTTTCGACAAAGAAGCGCTGGAAGAAAAATCCACGCTGAAAAAACTCAAAAAGATGGCCGGCACGGACGAGCTCGAAAAGCTGAAGGTCGCGCCTTTCACAGAGATCGATGTTGCTGCCTATGAGAAAGTCATCGGCCCTGATACGGACCAGAAGGGCACACTGACTCCGCCGCGCCAGTTCAATATGATGCTCAAGACATATATCGGCGCGACGGCGACGGAAGATGATGTCGCTTATCTTCGTCCGGAAACAGCGCAAGGATGTTTCCTCAATTACAAGAACGTTGTTGATAATATGCGCGTGCGCGTGCCGTTCGGTATCGCGCAGATCGGCAAGGCCTTCCNNAGCAGATGGAGATGGAATGGTTCTGTCCGCCCGATGAAGCAAAGAAGTGGTTTGAATTCTGGTCCGAGACGCGCAAGAAATGGTGGTCAGCTATTGGTGTTTCAGCGTCCAACCTGCAAATCCGCGCCCACGACAAGGATGAATTGTCGCACTACGCCAAAGCAGGCGAGGGGACGGTTGACGTTGAATACCGTTTCCCCTTCACCGCGCCGGGTTTTGGCGAGCTGGAAGGCATCGCGCACCGCTGCGNNACGCAGCACGAAAAGCATTCCGGCAAGAAGATGGAATATTTCGATGACAGCGTGCAGCCGCCACGCCGCTTTATCCCGCACGTTATCGAGCCCGCCGCAGGTCTGACACGCGGCACGCTGGTGCTGTTGTCCGAGGCGTACACGGCTGATCCGTCGCGCCCGAGCGGAATGTACATGAAGTTCAAGCCGAGCATGGCGCCGGTCAAGGCCGCGGTCCTGCCGCTGCTGAACAAGGACGGTCTGCCGGAAATAGCGCATAAACTCTACTATTCGATGCGCACGAAGTTCGTCACCGAATACGATATGAAAGGCAACATCGGCAAACGCTACGCGCGTCACGACGAGATCGGCACGCCGTTCTGCATCACGGTTGATACTGACACGCCCAACGATCATGCCGCCACCATCCGCCACCGCGATACGATGAAGCAGGAACGCGTCGCGCTCGATAAAATTGAAGAATTTGTATTGAAAGCCCTGAAGGAGTAGTTACCCATGAAAAAAGTTCTTTTGTCACTGATCGTTGTATCTTTTGTAACGATGCTGTCTGCCTGTGCGGAACAGCAGAGCCAGAATACTTATAATGAGGGAGAAGTTGGTAAACAGACTGACATCGAATTTGGCAAAATTCTGGGCGTCAAACATGTTAAAGTACAAGCGCAGCAATCAGGCGTCGGCACCGTTGCGGGCGCGGCGGGCGGCGGCGTTGTGGGCTCTGAACTCGGCGGGGGCAAAGGTGCTATCCTGACCACTATCGCGGGTGCGCTTGCCGGGGGTTTTGCAGGAAGCGCTGCCGAGAAGGCACTGAACGACAAGGTCGGCATCCAGTACATCATCAAGAAGGAAAACGGCCGAACCGTTTCCATCGTCCAGAATATCGGCAAGGATGACAAGCCGTTGAGCGTTGGGCAGCGCGTCATGATCCAGACGTCAGGCTCCTATCAGGAGGCTTCCGGTAAGGGTGTTGCGGGCGCGCATAACGGCCAGTACCAGCGCGTCTTACCGGCGGATGATTCAGGCAGTCAGTAGCTAACCAATTGTATATAATTAGTTTTTATTTGTTGACAAAGGCTTATTAGTCATAATACAATAAGCTTACGTTAACATTATATACAGGGATGACACAGGCATGACAAAGACAACATTAACTCAGGAATTTACCACAGCAACGGTTGCCGAAGGTGAGTCGTTTATTATCAGGCTTCCCCTGGATACAAAAAACAACAAAGGCGCCCTTTGGGATCTCAGATTGAAGGCAGGCAAGGCAAGCCTTGAGAAGAAGTTTTATCTCAATGGTCCGGACTTTTCTGGCGGCGGCATAGTTTTTACATACCCTATGCCTCAGAAGCATGAAGAGGTCTTTGTTCTTCACGCCGATCAAACAGGCCCGCTCGAGATTGAAGCGACATGCAAACGTCCTGACGGTCAGGCCATTAAAAAAGCACAGAGTTTCAAACTTACCGTCAACTGATAGCTAGCGCATAACCCGAGATCAATAGGGGCAGTATCTTTGCGATGCTGCCCTTCTTTTTTGTGCATTGACTCAGATGCATATCCGGGCATAATCGCGCCTCATTCTTTAACTCTATTTCGAGGGGCAATTCCATGAAGACATTAACCGAAGCATTCAACACAGCAACCGTCGCCAAGGGCGAAACCTTTGCCATCGAGCTGGACTCAAACCCGACGACTGGCTACGCGTGGGATGTTAAACTCAAAGCCGGCAAGGCAAGCCTTCTGAAAGAGGATTTCACGTCCAGCGCGCAACCGGGTTCAATGGTCTGCGGCGCGGGCGGCAAGCAGGTTTTTATCTTCAAGGCCGAAGAAGCGGGCACGGTTGAGATCGAAGCTCAATACAAGCGTGCCTGGGAAAACAAACCGCCAGCAAAACTGAAGAACTTCACCGTTACCGTAAAGTAAACTTTCTCCCCCCTCTCCCTACGGGAGAGGGCGGGGTGAGGGATGTCCCGGAGAATGCAGTAATAATGGTGCTTTCAGTATCTCCCTCATCCTAACCTTCTCCCGTAGGGAGAAGGGATTAGAAGGTAATCGCTGCAGCCTTGCTCAACACAGCCTGGACGGCGGGCGTATACTGCCCGTTTGCCTCGTGGATCATCGTCAGGCGGCTGCCCCGTCAATCTCGCGCTGTAGAAGCGGCGGAATGATTGACGGGGGCAACCTGTAGTTCTATTCACAATGCGCAATA
>PLXM01000080.1 GCA_003153235.1 Rhodospirillales bacterium | reverse complement strand
GAATCTCGATGCCGATGGAGCAGGAGTTGATGTCCTCTTCCCCTTCCCAGCTGGACTTTCCGGCATGCCATGCGCGCATAGCTTCATCAACAAAGCGCATAACCGATCCTGCCTCATCAACCATGTAGTGCGCACTGACCTGATGGTCCTTGTCGCCACCCTGCAACAGACGGATCGCCTCAAAGGAGGTCTTCGTGCCGGTATAATGCAGTATCAGATATTTTATCTTTTTGCCTTCCTTGCGAGGACCGAAATTCGGTGAAGGCGCATCAATGATCATCATAAGTGTTTCACAAAAGCGGCGACCAGCTTTTCAAAATTCACAGCCCCGCGTTTGGCGTTCTCCAGCGTATGTTCGTGACTCAGTTTTTCATCGCTCAGGCCCTCACCCATATTGGTAATACAAGAGCAGCCAACCACTCTCAATCCGCAATGCCGTGCAATGATGCAATCCGGTACGCTAGACATGCCCACGGCATCACCGCCCAGCTTCTGCAGCATGCGTATTTCTGCTGGCGTCTCGAATGAGGGACCGCGCAGTGCGACATAAACACCTTCATGCAGCGGTATTTTTTGTTCCTGCGCTGTTTCCGCCAACTTGTCTCTCAGAATAGGATTCCAGGCGTCGCTCATGGGCGGAAAGNNATGGTGCGGATCATGGTCTTTAAAGGATAGGCGTCATCTGTCTCATAAAAATGTTTGCGGCCCTTGAACATGAGAACGTCAACACCATTGAGAGCTCCAACCACGACTTCACTTACGTGACCCTGAATAGTGAGTGTCGGAAATCCAGGCAGGTCTTTGTAGGGTATAGTGACGGCATTACCAATCTTGTCCGCAAGCCCGCCAAGACCGGAGCCAAGGATAATGGCGATTTTCGGCTGCAGTTTGCCGATTTTACCGCGGATGATGTCCCGTGATCCCTCGACATTTTGCTTATGTGTATTGCCCATGAAAGATCAACTCCTAACCTTCTATATAATCCAGATCGACATGAAAAGTCTCGCTCATATTCCACAGGGAGACGAGAGCAAGTGTAATAGCCGTTGCCATTATTGTCACACCGCTGGCCGTAACACCCAGAGCTGGAATTATAATATGAATTCCCGATAGCACTTGAAAATCCATTCCCTTTATCATCACATGAAACCCTGCTGTCATCGGAATAACCGACCCGCGCACGACATTAGGGATGCTAGTGGCGGCCGTAGCGCGAATATTCGTGCCGAACTGCTCGGCCCCCACCTGCACAAACATCGCCCAATAGGCTCCGCCAATCCCCATTGCGCCGCAGAGCGCATAAAAAACTGTCAAAGAATTAGTCCGCACAGTCACGAAAAGGAAGGTCGCAATAATGAGCAAAACGATGGACAGAAGAATCGCTTTTTTACGACTCTGCAGCTTTTGGCTGATAATGCCTATAAAAAACCCTGCAATAGCCTGTATACCATAGCAAAACATGACTGCCTTGCCGGGATCAGGCAGGGTGGTCATGCCAAATTCCTTCGCGAACTCTGGAGAGAACGTAATGAAGATGGCCACAGTGGCCCATATTGGCGCACCGATCAGAACAACCATAAGATACTTCTTAAGTAACTCTGGATTTTTAAAGAACAGCAGAATATTGCCGCGTGATGACTTATTTTCTTTTTTCTCCATCTGGTGGTACATGCCGGACTCGCAGATATTAAGGCGGAGTATCAGCAGACCAAGCCCAAGGATTCCTCCTAAAATATATGCATCACGCCAACCCATCGTTGCGGAAATATAATAAGCAAGGGTCGCGCCCATAATACCAATAAAGGAAATAAAGGTCGCGCCCAGACCGCGGATTTCCTTCGGCAGCAACTCGGATGCCAGTGTCACACCGATACCCAGTTCTCCTGCAAGGCCAAAACCTGTCAGAAAACGCAGCAGGGCATACTGGTCAACACTATGGACAAAACCGTTGCCAATATTGCCGATAGAATAAAGCAGGATCGAACCGAACAGGACGGAAACGCGCCCATACTTGTCGCCTATCACACCCCATATGAAGCCCCCAACCAGTAACCCAGCCATCTGGATATTGAGCAAACGGATACCCATGGAGAGCAAGTCCGCCTGCCCTACGCCAAGATCTTTCAGGCTCGGCACACGTACAATGCTGAACAGTAATAGATCAAAGATATCGACGAAATACCCTAACGCACTTACCAGAATGGTCAGTGCCACAACCCTATCCGCCGTTATCTGCTGCAGTGATTTTGTAATAGAAACAGGCGCGGCGCCGCTCATCTTTACTCTTTCTGCTTTACCATCTGCATCTTAATCTCAGCGATCGCTTTCGCAGGATTCAAACCTTTGGGGCAAGTGTTGGTGCAGTTCATAATGGTATGGCAGCGGTAGAGCTTGAACGGGTCTTCCAGACTCTCAAGACGCTTTTTCTTCATGCGGTCGCGCGTATCGGCAATCCAGCGCCAGGCCTGCAGCAGAACAGCTGGACCTAAAAACTTGTCACCATTCCACCAGTAACTCGGACATGCTGTCGAGCAGCAGAAACACATGATGCACATCGCAGGACCGTGGCCGTCCTTGCCATTCAGCTTATCGGCATCTTCAGGGCTTTGCAGACGTTCGCGCCCCGGCGCGGCGAAGCCCGCCGCAACCGCATCTGAATTTGTCGCCGAAGGCGACGGCGGCTTCTCGTCATTCTGCATCCACGGCTCGATGGAGGCATGCTGCTTATAAACCTGATTCAGATCCGGCACGAGATCTTTCACCACCGGCATATGCGGCAACGGCGTAATCTTAACATCACCCTTTACATCTTCACAGGCTTTGGTACAGGCAAGTGTATTGGTGCCTCCGATATTCATCGCACAGGAGCCGCAAATTCCTTCGCGGCAGGAGCGGCGGAAGGTCAATGTTGAATCGACGTTATTTTTAATATAAATCAACGCATCCAGTACCATCGGCCCACACTTATCCATATCGATTTCGTAAGAGTCCAGACGTGGGTTTTCTTTATTATCCGGGTTCCAGCGATAAACATTGAACGTGTGTTTGTTTTTCGCGCCTTCGGGGGCTGGATAATGCTTACCTTGTGTGACTGTGGAGTTTTTCGGGAGTGCGAATTGAACCATGTTAAGCCCTCACTGGAGATATTAAAACAGACCATTCTTTAATTTTCTTCTCCACGCGCAAACCCGCATGCGCAGGGCTGGTGGAGGGCAGGCGCTTTAAAGACAAACGCGTCTTAATATTTTGCGGCAGACCCGGCAGCACGCGGCGGGTAAATTCTTTTTCGGCGGTCGCTCCGTTAAAAAAGATACGCGTAACAGCCGCATGTTTCTTCAGGAAAGCAGAAAAATCATTCACTTCTATTGAATCAGGACTGATCTTCGCATCAAGGCTACCTTGCCTGGTGCAACATTGCAGCACATCCCACAATGCGAGATCATTGTCCTTAATAAGCTCAATGCGCTGCTTGTAAGTGTCGGTGGACGCCGCAAACAGTTTACCCATGATCTTCCAGAAGCTGTTTTGCGGATGGGCGTAATATTGCTGTTCCTGTAAAGACTTCACGCCCGGCATAGAACCGAGGATCAGCGTACGCGGCTGCCTGCTCGCCAACGGGGCGAAGCAGATGGCCTTATGCGCTGATGCCTTTACTGCCATACTTAGTAAACCCTCGCCTTAGGTGCCACGACTTCAACATCATTCGACATCGTGTAGAGATGCACAGGGCGGTAAACAATCTTGGTATCTCCCTTCGTGTCAACGTAAATGACGCTGTGCTTCATCCATTCCTTGTCGTCACGGTCTTTGAAATCCTCGCGGGCATGGGCACCACGCGACTCTTTGCGGTTTTCGGCGGAAACAATAGTCGCCTGCGCCTGATGCATCAGGTTATCGAGCTCGAGTGTCTCAACAAGATCGGAATTCCAGATCATCGAACGGTCAGATGTTTGCAGATTGGCCATACCCTGCCAGCATTTATTGATCTTCTGCAGCCCTTCCTTGAGCACATCGCCAGTGCGGAAGACAGCGCAGTGATCCTGCATACTGCGCTGCATTTCGAGGCGAAGATCCGCCGTGCGCGTGCCCCCCTTGGCGTTGCGGTATTTATCAAGACGTTCAATAGCGATTGACCCTGCGTTGGCAGGCAGCTTTTTATGCGGCGCACCGGGCTTGACGACTTCCGCCGCCCGCATCGCAGCAGAACGCCCAAACACCACCAGATCCAGCAGCGAGTTGGAGCCAAGACGATTCGCGCCATGCACAGAAACGCAGGCCGCTTCGCCAATCGCCATCAGCCCCGGAACAATTGCATCCGGATTGTCCTTGGTCGGGTTGACGACTTCGGTGTGATAATTAGTCGGGATGCCGCCCATATTGTAATGCACTGTCGGCAATACGGGGATCGGTTCCTTCGTCATATCAACATTGGCGAAAATTTTTGCCGTCTCGGCAATACCCGGCAGGCGCTCGTGGATGATCGCAGCATCCAGATGCTCGAGGTGCAGGTGAATGTGGTCCTTATGATCGCCAATACCGCGGCCTTCACGGATTTCAACGGTCATTGCACGGCTCACAACATCGCGTGAGGCAAGGTCTTTCGCATGCGGAGCATAACGCTCCATGAAACGCTCGCCTGCACTGTTGGTAAGATATCCGCCTTCGCCACGCGCGCCTTCAGTGATCAGACAACCTGCTGGATAAATGCCCGTCGGGTGGAACTGCACAAACTCCATATCCTGCAGCGGTAATCCGGCACGGAGAACCATGCCATTTCCATCACCGGTACAGGTATGCGCCGAAGTACAGGAGAAATAGGCGCGGCCATAACCGCCCGTCGCCAGCACAACCACATGCGCGCGGAAGCGATGCAGCGTTCCGTCATCCAGATTCCACGCCATCACGCCACGGCAGACGCCTTCATCATCCATGATGAGGTCCAGCGCGAAATATTCGATATAAAATTCGGCTTTGTGCTTGAGACTTTGCTGGTAAAGCGTATGCAGAATGGCATGGCCTGTGCGGTCAGCCGCGGCGCAAGTGCGCTTGGCCGTGCCTTTACCAAAGTGTGTCGTCATGCCGCCAAAAGCACGCTGGTAAATCTTTCCTTCCTTGGTGCGGCTGAATGGCACACCATAGTGTTCAAGCTCAATCACCGCCGGAATGGCCTCACGGCACATATATTCGATTGCGTCCTGATCACCCAGCCAGTCTGAACCTTTGACGGTATCATACATATGCCAGCGCCAGTCATCCTCGCCTTCATTGCCGAGAGCGGCAGAAATACCGCCCTGCGCTGCAACAGTATGGCTGCGCGTAGGAAACACTTTTGTGATACAGGCTGTTTTTAGGCCTTTTTCCGCCATGCCGAAAGTGGCGCGGAGGCCCGCACCGCCAGCACCAACGACAATAACATCATATTCATGCTCAATAATCGGATAGCTGCTTTGCATTTAATAATTCCCGAAGCTTATTTTCAGTACAGCATAAAAGCACGCCGCGCCAAGGACCAAGAAAAATAGTTTATTCACCCATAGACACAGCGCCTGTGTATTTTTTGATGGCACGTAGTCAATGATTATTTCCTCCATACCAAGCAGCGCATGCCAGAAGCCACAGATAATAAAAAGCAGCAATGCGCCTGTCACCATAGGTTCTTTCACCCATGTGATGAATACAGGGCGGCTTTTTGTCGTGATGTATTCACTCTGCCCAACAAAGTAGAAGAACAGCACAGCCAGGGGTATCGATGTAAGGCGCGTCATCGTCCAGTGCTTTACATTCTGCTGCATCACTTTCCTCCCGTCATTGTCCAGATCATGACCGAAAGAATAATCGATCCCACGACAACGATATAGCCGGTACGGTAAACACTTTTTATTTCCAGACCGAAGCCTAAATCCCACTTCAGATGACGGATGCCATTCAGAAAGTGGTACACAAAAGAAAAGAGCCAGCCAAACAGCATGAACTGTCCAATAAAACTTTCCCTGAAATCCTGAACAAGTGAAAAAGCACGAACTCCATCCAACGCCGCAAAAAGCCACCATGCCAGCATCACAGAACCAAACGCCAATGCCGCGCCGGTCATGCGATGTAGAATCGAAAGCATGGATGTGAGTTGCGGCTTATATACTTGCAGATGCGGCGAGAGGGGACGGTCTGTGTTTAACATAACTTATGAACCTATGATATCTTTGATTGAAGCCCTTGAAGAATATCCTTTGATTCCGTGGACGTCCAGTCGTTGAACGATCCTTGACACTATATTGCTCATCACATCATCACGAAAGACTATTGCTTTCATCAGAGCCGCGCCCTTTTCAGCTTGACTCTTCACATAAATATAATAGGCTCGTAAAGCTCTAGAAAGTTTATGAAATCTACCATTGTGCACAGGCAAAAAACGATGACAGAATCATCTCCTTCCGGAAAAGATCCCGAACTGAAATCCCTGGAGTTGAACCCCAATGTTTACACCGTTCAGCCATACCAGTCATTTCTGGATACGATAGCGCGCGGCGTTCTGGACGAAAACAAAAACGACCCTCTCAAGCTGGCTGATGCCATCATACTTGTACCCAACCGTGAAACAGCCTTTGCCTTACGTCAGGCTTTCATCGAGCAGATGCAGGGTCGTCCCAGCATCATGCCGCAAATAGAAGTGCCTGAAGACGTTGATCAGGAACAATTAAGCCTGCAGATTTCTGATGATGCTACTTTGTCAAAGAAGCTGGCGGAGATTCCTCCTCCGATCTCGCGACTGGAACGTCAACTGATACTGGCTAATGAAATTCTGAAAATACCCGGCACTGCAAGCTCACCGGAAAAAGCCATCAAGCTCGGCGAAGCGCTCGGTCAGTTTCTTGACGAAGCCCAACGCTATAACGTTGACCTAAGCAACGTCGAACGTCTCGTTCCACCGGAATTCAAGAGTGAATGGGCACAGACGGCGGGATTCCTGAAAATTATCACCGAAACATGGCCAAAAAAGTTGCTGGAAATGAATAAGGTTGATCCGGAAACACACCGGAATGCCATCCTTAAAATCCGTGCCGATCACTGGCGCAATACCAAGCCGTCTAACCCCGTTATTGCCATCGGTTTTGATGACAGCTCTCCGGTATTAGGCGACCTGCTCCAGTCCGTCGCATCGTTGCCGCAAGGGAAAGTTGTCCTGCAAGGACTAGATCTCGGGTTGGATCAACACAGCTGGGACATCCTAACGCCTGTACATCCACAATATGGCCTGAAACAGATACTGCAGGAAATCGGCACAGCCCGAGCAAACGTGAAAGAATGGAAAGCAACGCCGCTCACTCCCAACAATTATGCCCGTTCCCCTAACCTCAACCGTACCAATAAGGGGCGGCAAAAACTCCTTCGCGACACGATGCTTCCTTCCGAAACAACACGGGAATGGACAACGCCCGCGCCGCCGACCCATACCTTCACAGCCGTGCCCCCCTCTGATAAGGAGGTTATTGACGTTCATGCCCTGAGCGGAATGGACCTAATCACCACAACATCACAGCAGGAAGAAGCGAGTGTTATCGCTCTCAAAATGCGCGAAAGCCTTGAGGTGCCGGGACGCAAAGTCACTTTTGTGACCGAAGACCGTGCGTTGGCGCGGCGTGTGTCGGCGCGGCTCAAAAACTGGCAGATAGATGTCAACGACGAAGCCGGCGTGGAACTGTCAGAAACACCGGTTGGTGTCTATTTACTCACCACAGCTGCGATGGCTGCTGAAAAATGGGCGCCGGTGCCAATACTGGAAGCGCTGCGCCATCCTTTGGCAGCTATGGGCGAAAACAAGGATGATTTCCGCCGCAAGGTATCAGATCTCGAAAATATGGCTTTCCATGGACCCCGTCCAGCTCCCGGTGCAAAGGGCCTCAAGAGCGCGTTAACAACCGCCTTTAATCAAGCTGCTGCTCACCCGCGTTTCCAGACACCAGAACAACTGGCTGCCAGCCAGAAAGAACTGGAAGCGCTAGTCACCAACGTTGAAGCGGCGGGCAAAGATTTCTTTACTAAAATGGCTTCAACCAAGCCGGTGCCGTTCATTGATATGCTTGATGCGCATATCCGCTTTGCCGAGAAGCTGGCAAGTGACGACAAGGAATCAGGCGAAAAAAGAATCTGGCGCGGCGAAGACGGGGTCAAGGCTGCGCGCTTCCTCAAGAACCTGCGTGATAATGCCGCCCTTGCGCCGCCTGTCACAGGACAGGAATACGCAGATGTGCTGCAAGGGTTAATGTATGATGTAAAGGTACAAAACAAGGCAACCACACATCCCGAACTCAGAATCATGTCGCCCGAACAGGCACGCCTGATAAAATCAGATATCGTCATCCTCGGCGGCATCAATGACAAAGTCTGGCCGCCGGCCGTTCAGGAAAATCCATGGCTGTCGCCGAAAATGATCAAGGCACTTGGCCTGCCCGCACCTGAAGGCGTGATCGGCAACTCCGCGCGTGATTTCGCACAGATGACATCCAACCCTAATGTTCTTCTGGTCCGCTCGATGCGGTCAGGCGACGCGCCGACAGTCATGTCTCCATTCCTTGCACGGATGATGATGGTACTGCACAGTGCAGGACTTGAAAAGAACCTCGAAAACAAAACACGGCTGCTGGATATCCACGTCGCGATGCACACACCGACAAAAGTTGTGCCCATCAAGCCGCCACATGTGACGCCCCCGGTCGATAAGCGCCCCAAACAGCTTCCTGTCACCGGCATTGAAACACTGATGCGCGACCCCTACTCCATCTACGTGAAGTATGTGCTGAAAATAAAGCAAAAAGCGCCTCTCGATTCAAATCCGGGCGTTGCCGAGCGCGGAACCTTCACTCACGAGGCGTTGGATACTTTCATGAAAAAGTATCCGGATGAAATGCCAAAGAACGCCTTGGCGGAACTTCTCAGGATCGGGCAAAAAACCTTCGAAACCCGCATCGACAATCCCACCGTGCGTGCTTTCTGGTGGCCGCGGTTTGAACAAATCGCAAAATGGTTTGTGGGTTTTGAAACCCAGCGCCGCGCCATGTCAAAAACACTCGGCACCGAAGTGCAGGGCAAGCTGCAGTTCGATATCGGCGACAGTGTCTTTACACTCACCGCCATTGCTGACCGCATTGACCGCGACGCCAACGACCAACTGACCATGATTGACTATAAGACTGGTGCCGTACCCGAACAAAAAGCGGTCAAGCTCGGCTTCTCGCCGCAATTGACGCTGGAAGCACTGATCTCCTTCACCGGCGGCTTTGATGGAATCGATGCAGCCGATGTTGGCAAGCTGCAGTACTGGAAGCTCTCCGGCAACCGCAAGGCCGCAGACATAAAAGATGTTAATGGCGACGTCAAGACACTCGTCAGCGAGGCAAGAGAAGGCATTGAGGCACTGATCAAGGCCTTCAACGATCCAGCAACGCCTTATCTGGTGACTCCGCGTCCGGAATGGGCGCCGCGCTATAACAACACCCGCCACCTGTCACGCGTAGACGAGTGGAGTACCGTCAAGAAAACAACAGGTAAAAAACCCGCAACCAGCAAAAGGGGTCCCAAGCGATGACTGAACCGAAAAAGAAACAGCTGGACCCAAGCGCAGTACAACGCCAGGCTTCCGATCCATCGGCCAGTGTCTGGGTTACAGCCTCAGCTGGTACCGGAAAAACGCAGGTATTGACCGATCGCACGCTGCGCCTGATGCTTGGCGGCGCAAAACCGGACGAGATTTTATGCCTGACTTTTACGCGGGCCGCCGCATCCGTCATGACTAACAGAATCAGGGACGTTCTCAGTGTATGGGCCACCTGTGACCAGAAAACGCTCGAAGAAAAACTGACTCGCCTGACGGGAAAGAAGCCTGATGAGAAAACCATGGCCCGGGCCCGCCAGCTCTTTGCCGAATTCCTCGATTCCGGCGACCTACGCATCCAGACGATTCACTCCTTCGCACAATCTTTATTGAAACGCTTCCCGATTGAATCAGGTATCCCTCCTTACTTTGATGTGATGGATGACCAGACAGTCGCAGAAGAGTTGCGCGTATCACAAGCAGAAGTTCTGCAAGAAGCGGGACTGAACCCCAATTCTCCCCTTGCTAAAGCTATTGGCCTTGTAACGCCGGAAGTTAGCGAAGATGACTTTGTCGATCTTATCGGCGAGCTGACTTCGCGCCGCGGACAGCTTTTGTCAATTTTTGAGCAAAATAGCGGACTCGAAGGTACGGTTAATGCCGTCTACAAATATCTGGGAGCCACAAAGGGCTCTACACCGCAGGATCTCCTTGATCAACTAAGCTCAGACAAAGGATTGACCGACAAGGCCCCGGATATAGAGGGTCTGAAACATGCTGCCAAAACACTCGCCGGTGGATCAGCCGCAGAAAAACAGAGGGCACAGGCGCTCGAAGCATGGCTTGCCCACCCTGAAAAGCGCGCGGAATGGTTTGATGAATACAAAAAACTGTTCCTGACGACCGAAGGAAAACCCCGCAAAAATATGACCACAAAAGCCACTGTGGCGGCAGAAGCTGTCCTGCAAGCTGAAGCTTTCCGTCTAACGGAGGGGATTGAAGCTCTCAGGACGCTGAATGTTGCACAGGAAACAGAATCCATCTTGCGCATGAGTGAAGCTATTCTTAAGAACTACGAGAAGAAGAAACGCTCCCTCAATCTATTGGACTACGACGACCTCGTCTATCAGGCGGGGCTAATGATGAAAATAGATGATCACGCCACAAGCTGGGCGCTTGAAAAACTGCCGGGCGACCTGAAACATATTCTCATCGATGAAGGTCAGGATACTAACCCCGACCAGTGGGATCTTGTTTCTTCCATTGTGAAAGAATTCTTTACCAACCCGGCCAGAAAAAAGAGCAAAGACAATACCCTTTTCGTTGTTGGTGACGAAAAACAGTCCATTTTCTCCTTCCAGCGCGCTGACCCAGATGAATTCGCCGCCCGCAAAAAAGAATTTGCCGGACTGGTGGAAGATGCCGGCGGAAAATGGCGTGAAGTTGAAATGAAGATCGCCTTCCGTTCCAGCCCGGCCATTACGCAGGCGGTGGATGCAGTTTTCGCCAATCCGGCAGCTTCAGATGGGTTGTTCCACTCAGATGAAGTAGACCGCAAAGTCACGCATGATCCCTTCCGACGCGGACAAGCCGGCGTTGTGGAAGTTTATCCCATCGAAAAGTCAGAAAAGGCTCCAGAGCTAAAGCCCTGGGAGTTGCCACTGAAGATGGAAAACGTAGATGACCCCTCGGTAGAGCTTGCGGATAAAATTGCCGACCAGATCAAAGACTGGCTGGATAGTGGCGAGAAGCTTGAATCTCGTGACCGCCCGATCAACCCGGCGGACATTATCATTCTGGTACGCCGCCGTACTGCTTTCGTCGACCATATGGTACGGGCGTTGAAAAAACGCAACATACCGGTAGCAGGCGCAGACCGCATTTCCCTTCGTGACCAAATCGTTGTCATGGATCTTGTGGCGCTAGGGGAAACGTTGCTATTCCCTAAAGATGAATACAAACTCGCCTGCGTACTAAAGTCACCACTGATCGGCATAACCGACCAGCAGCTTGAAGACCTGGCGATTGACCGCAAGACAGACCTGTGGGAGACACTGAAAGAAAAAGCGGCGGATCCGAAAGCGGATAAGGTTTATGGTGCTGCCTATAAATACCTCGCTGACTTGCAAGATAAACTGGGTACGGTGCGCCCCTACGAGCTTTACTCTTCCATCCTTCTCTCTCCCTGCCCCGCGACGGGTAAATCCGGTCTGACTTCGCTTTACGGACGTCTGGGGTATGAAGCGGAAGATCCGTTAGTTGAATTCCTGAACTCTCTGGAACAATTTGAAAAAGTCCACGTGCCGGACCTGCGCGGCTTCCTGTCATGGCTGGAGGCAGGTGAATCTGAAGTCAAACGCGAGGTTAACCTCAACCCCGAGCACCCGCGCGTCCATATCATGACCGTGCATGGCGCAAAAGGTCTTGAAGCTCCGATCATCATCCTGCCGGATACCATTGGCGTTCCTTCGGACAATCCGCGCGCACGACCCAAATTCCTGTGGCCCGAGGGAGATCGTAAAGTTCCTCTCTGGACGCCACATGCCGACATGGAGAACGCCGTCTTTACGCGGGAGCGCCAGCTGGCTGAGCTTGAGAGAGACCGCGAATACCGCCGTCTGCTCTACGTTGCCATGACCCGCGCCGCCGACCGTCTCTACGTTTACGGTGACCGCGTACCCAAGAACAACTTCGAGCAAAGCTGGTACAACCTGATCCGCACCGGTCTGGAAGAACACGCGAAAGACAAAATAGAGACTCTTCCTGTCGCCAACGATGAAACTGGCAGCGCCGCTGATGATGCAGAAAAGGCCACAGAAGCCGAACAAACCATTATTCGTCTTGCCGTGCCACAAACAGTAAAACCCGTTCCGGACAACGTCAAGCCGTTTGAAAAAGAAAAAGTTGTCGGCATACCCGTATGGGCACGCACCAACCCACCCGCCGGAGAAGGGGAACTCGACCGTTTCCGTCCTTCCCAACAAGGCCATAGCGCGAACGATAACATCAGCGCCCCCTCGCCGCTAAGTGATAAGGAAAGTAACGAGTACTACAAAAACCTTGGAACAGCCGTGCATGCCCTGCTCGAATTCCTACCTACGCTTCCCGCTGAAGAGCGCGAAGGTGCCGCACAGGAATATCTGTCCAAACCTGTGCTGGCAATAAAAGACGAAGACCAGAAACGAACCCTGAAGCAGGTCATCGCTGTGTTAAATGACCCGCAATTCGGTGCCCTGTATGGCCCCGGTTCGCGTCCTGAGGTCTCAGTCAGCGGCTTTGTCGAGAAAGACGGCAAGAAGCAGATGCTCAACGCGCAAATTGACCGCCTTGTCGTCTCCGGCAATACCGTCATGATCGTTGATTACAAGAACAGCCTGCACGTGCCCAAAGACGCTTCAGAAGTATCGCGGGAATACGTCATGCAGTTGGCCGCCTATAAAATGGCAGTCCAGCAGATCTACCCGGGCAAGGAAATCAAATGCGCTCTGCTTTATACACGCGAAGCCAAACTGATCCCGCTATCAGATGAAAAGATGGCGGAGGCCGTCAAGTCTATGGATCTGAAAAAATACACGCCGCCGGTTAAAAAGCAGGCCGGGCCAAAGATCTAGGCTTTTGCCATCAACTCCAGCGCGCCCTTTAAAATGATCTGCGCGGCAAGCTGATCGATAACCTCGGCTCGGCGTTTGCTCGAGATATTGGCCTGTTCCTCCAGAAAATCATGGGCAGCCTGCGTCGAAAGTCTTTCGTCGAGGAATGCGATCAACGGGCTGAAACCAAGTGCATCCTGGGCAGCAATCAGGTTATCGGCAAAATGCCTGACCGAATCGACCCGGGGGCCTTCTGAGTCATCCATATTGAGGGGTAGTCCTATGACAAATCCCCCGACCCCATATTCCTTGCTAATCGCCGCCAACGCTTTTACATCTTCCGCGAACTTCGTGCGCATAATGGTTTTAAGAGGGGTGGCAATGGTCAGATCGGGGTTGGAAACAGCCAAACCGAGCTTGTTCTTGCTCTGATCAATACCGAGCAGTCGTTTTCCTTTAGGAAGGGCGGTTCTCAGTTCTTTTAAAGTCACAATAGCCATGTTAATCTCTACGCCTATTTTGGTGCCATAAACATTGTTATACGGTAGGGAAGCATATGTCCATCGATATTAACACAGTGAGAAAAGTGGCGAAACTCGCGCGTATCCGCACGACAGATGCAGAGACAGAAGTTTTGTCAGGAGAACTCAGTAAAATCCTGAAAATGATAGAACAACTTAACGAGGTTAACACCGACGGTGTCGAGCCCATGACCAGCGTCATCGAGATGAAGATGCCGGAACGCGAGGACAAGGTGACGGACGGCGGTATCCCGGAAAAGATTCTCGCCAACGCACCGGAGCACACAGCCGGGTTCTTTGTTGTGCCAAAGGTGGTGGAGTAGACTCATGAAGAACCTAACCACGCTCACAATTAAAGAAGCGCTCATCGGCCTGAAGAAAAAAGAATTCACTGCTGTTGAACTAACCGAGGCGCATATCAAGGCTGCTGAAGCCGCTCGGCACCTGAACTGCTACATCACCGAAACCTTCGACCTTGCCCGCAAACAGGCGAAGGAAAGCGATGCGCGATACGCCAAGGGCACAGCTGGTCTGCTCGATGGCATCCCCGTTGCCATGAAAGACCTGTTTTGCACCGAGGGCATCCAGACCACGGCAGCCAGCAATATCCTCAAAGGCTTCAAGCCTCCTTATGAATCCACCGTCTCCGCCAATCTGTGGCGCGATGGCGCGACAATGCTCGGCAAGGCGAACCTCGATGAATTTGCCATGGGTTCCTCCAATACGACCAGCGCATTTGGAAATGTCATCAACCCGTGGAGGAGTAAAAACCACGACAAGCCTCTCGTTCCCGGCGGCTCAGGCGGCGGTTCTGCAGCAGCAGTAGCGGCGCGTATCGCGATGGGTGCGACAGGAACGGACACCGGCGGCTCCATCCGCCAACCTGCGGCATTCTGCGGTATTGCCGGCATCAAACCAACTTATGGCCGCTGCTCGCGTTTCGGCATCGTCGCCTTCGCCTCCTCGCTTGACCAGGCGGGGCCGACTGCACGCACCTCAGAAGACTGCGCCCTCATGCTGCAATCCATGGCGGGATACGACCCGAAAGATTCCACCTCCGTCAACCGCCCTGTGCCGGAATATTCCAAGTCCATCGGCCAGAGCGTCAAGGGGCTGAAAGTTGGCGTGCCTAAGGAATATCGCATCGATGGCACTAACCCCGAAATCATCAAGCTCTGGGAAAAAGGTGTGCAGATGATGAAGGATGCCGGCGCGGAAATCGTCGATGTCTCTCTGCCGCATACCAAATACGCCCTGCAAACTTATTACGTGATTGCACCGGCGGAATGTTCCTCCAACCTTGCGCGCTATGACGGCGTCCGCTTCGGTTTAAGAGTGGAAGGCGACAACCTCGTTGATACTTACGAGAAAACCCGTGCCGAAGGCTTCGGTAAGGAAGTCAAGCGCCGCATCCTGATCGGCACTTACGTTCTCTCTGCTGGATATTACGATGCCTATTACAACAAGGCCCGCAGCGTGCGCAAACTGATCTGGCAGGATTTTATTAACGCCTATCAGAAATGTGACGTTCTGCTCACGCCAACTGTGCCAACACCTGCATTCGCGATCGGCGAAAATATGCAGGACCCTGTAACGATGTATCTTAACGACGTTTTCACCATTCCAGCCTCGATGGCGGGGATGCCGGGAATGTCACTGCCGGTCGGTTTAAGCTCTGACGGGCTACCGCTCGGTCTGCAACTTCTCGGAAAACCGTTTGATGAAGAAACAGTCTTCAAAGTGGCGCACGTGATCGAGAAGGCGGCAAACTTCACCGCTCTCCCCCAATCACTCATGAGCAAGGCGGCATAAATCATGGCACATGCACTCTTAAAAGGCGAAACAGGCGACTGGGAAATGGTCATCGGACTTGAGGTTCATGCTCAGGTTCTCACTAAATCGAAACTCTTCTCCGGCGCTTCGGCTGATTTCGGCGCAGCACCAAATGCACAGGTCTCGCCTATCGACGCAGGAATGCCGGGGATGCTTCCTGTTATCAATAAGCTCTGCATCGAGAAAGCCGTCCGCACCGGTCTTGGTCTAAATGCCAAGATCAATATGTATTCGGTCTTCGAGCGCAAAAACTATTTCTATCCCGACCTGCCGCAAGGTTATCAGATCTCGCAATACCAACACCCGATTGTTGGTGAAGGAATCATTGAAATAGACCTGCCGGATGGTTCGATTAAAAAAATTGGCATCGAGCGCCTACATCTCGAGCAGGACGCTGGAAAATCTCTGCACGACCAGCATCCATCCAAGTCTTATGTTGACCTCAACCGTTCAGGAAACCCCCTGATGGAGATTGTTTCCAAGCCGGATATGAATTCTGCCGAAGAGGCTGCCGCCTACGTCACAAAACTCCGCGCCATCGTCCGCTATCTTGACACCTGCGATGGCAATATGGACGAAGGCTCGATGCGTTGCGATGTGAACCTTTCCATGCGCCGCCCCGGCGCACCTCTTGGAACACGATGCGAGATCAAGAACGTCAATTCCATCCGCTTTGTCCAGCAGGCTATTGAATACGAAGCGCGCCGGCAAATCGAAGTACTCGAAGGTGGCGGCAAGATAACGCAGGAAACTCGCCTGTTTGACACTAAAAATGGCACAACGCGCACCATGCGTTCTAAGGAAGATGCACACGATTACCGGTATTTCCCCGACCCGGACTTGCTGCCGCTGAAGCTGGAACAAGCCTTTGTTGATGATATCAAAAAGACGTTGCCGGAGCTGCCGGATGCAAAGAAGAAACGCTTTATCGATATGGGCCTGTCGCCCTATGATGCGAGCGTACTTGTCGCGGAAAAAGAGCGTGCAGATTTCTACGAAAAAGTTGCCGACAACAACGATCCGAAGCTGGCTGCTAACTGGGTAACGACGGAACTGGCTGGTGCACTCAACAAAGCAGGCAAGGCGCTGCATGACAGCCCCATCTCAGCAGAGAAACTGGGCGGGCTGCTCAAGTTGATTGCCGACAACACCATCTCTGGAAAAATTGCCAAGGAAGTTTTCTCTGAGATGTTTGCAACCGGAAAAGATGCCGCGAAGATCGTCGATGAAAAAGGCCTGAAGCAGGTGACCGATACCGGCACTATTGAAAAGCTCGTGAACGAAGTCCTTGCCGAGAATCCGGACAAAGTTGCCGAATACAAGGCAGGCAAAGATAAGATGTTCGGCTTTTTTGTCGGTCAGGTGCTGAAACGTTCAGGCGGCAAAGCCAATCCGGCTATGGTCAATGACTTGCTTAAAGCAAAGCTGGGGTCTTAAATGGCGGTTATACTCGGTCCGGAAAAAGGCGCAGAAATAAATCTAATTCTTTCCCCACTGCCCCCTCGACGAATACTCATCGGCCTTGGGTGGGACCCAAAAGATGCCCCGCAAGCGAAGGCCTACCTGCCGGACGCGTCTTCGGACTTTCTGGGCATCCTTATGCGCATCGTAAGCTTCCCGGTTACTCTTGTTACCTCGCTGAATAAGCTCATCAGGGACGAGGGGTATCTGGCTGAATCTGAGAAAACGACCGTTCTTGAAGAGCTCAAGTCGACAGTATCAGGCGGACCCCTGATAGTCGATGATGCTGTAGGGCGCGATGTCAACAGCAGCGCTTATGATCTTGACCTATATTGCTACGTTCTCGGCGCCGACGGGCTGGTAAAAGCGATTGTCGGCACAGATGACAATGAGGAAATTGACGCCAGTCAAAAAATTACACATAGCGGTGACAACCGTTCTGGATTAGGCGGTGGAGATGATGAACAAATCTTTGTCGAGACAATCGGTCTGCCGGATGACTACCAACACTTATTCTTCGTTGTAGTAAGTGACAGTAAGTACCGGCTAGATCAAATCCCCAATGCAACTGTCCGTCTGGCCGATAGCAGAACAAACAGTGATATACTTAAATGCAGTATAAACCCTCCTGCAGACGCAGTGGCTTATAGCTATGCCTTCTGCCACGTTTTTAGAGATGGAGACGGTTGGAAACTCAGGAATATGGATGAATATGGTGGAGACACCGACTGGCCGACCTTCCTATCTGCAAAAATCGGAAAATAGAATGTCAAAATTAATCGTCTTTGACGTCGATGGCACTATTCTGAACTCGCAGGCCATGTATGACAAAGTGGTGCTTGAATACTCACGCACCAATGAGCTGCCTGAACCATGTCTCAAAACAATACGTCATGGCTACGGCGATCCTCACGCACATGATTTTGGCTGGGGCGTAAGCCGCGAGGAGCAATTTCATCATATGATCCAGACAATGATCCTGACTGATAAATATTCAATGTCAGGAGAGGCTCATCATACGCCGGAATTATATGAGGGGGTGCCAGAATCCCTTACTCGCCTGAAAGATATTGGCCACACGCTCGCCATCATCACATCAAAACCGGAAGCACCATTGCTGCACCTGCTGGATATACACAAAGTCAGGCACTTCTTCTCAGCACACCGGGCTCACGATGATATCGCCCGCCGGAAAGAACGTGAAAAGCCGCAACCGGATATGCTGCATAGCGTGATGCGGGAGTTAAAGTTTACACCAAAAGACACAGTCATGATCGGCGACACGACCATGGATATCTGCATGGGAAGATCCGCCGGAACACATACCATCGGGGTCACCTGGGGAGCACACCCGAAAGAACACTTGGAAGAAGCCGGCGCACATCATATCGTCGATACTGAATTTAATGATGTGACGCATGTTATCAAAAAAATATTTAATCCAGCATGACGCAAAACTACGACATCATTATCTTTGGCGGCGGTATTGCAGGATTGTTTATCGCTAGTCGTCTGCGTAATGCCGGTTATAACCTTATTCTGGTAGAAAAAGATAAGCTAGGGGGGGTGCAGACGCTTGCCTCGCAAGGCATGATCCATGGCGGACAAAAATATACCCTGCAAGGGAACGTGACGGCACAAGCAGCCTCCATAGCCGCTATGCCAGCGCGGTGGGATGCCTGTTTTGAGGGCACGGGTGATATTGACCTTTCAGGCGTAGAAGCTCTCAGCGACACACAGGTGATGTTTCCGGCAGGGTCTGTCCTTTCCAGCCTGACAGTTTTTGCCGCAGCAAAAACCGTTAATGGAAAAACAAAAAAACTGCCCCACAAAGACTTTCCTGAAATCCTGAAGCGCGGACCCATCTATGAGATGCAGGAAAAAGTGCTGGATATAAAATCGCTAGTCTCCTCGCTTACAGAAGACCTGCAGGGGCGGACCCTTAAAGGCGAAGCTGAAGAGATATTGCCAGATGGGCAGGTAGTCATCGGGGGGCAAAAATTTCAGGCGCAGGCAATTATTTTTACAGCAGGTGCAGGCAACGAAATGGCTCTCAAATTACTTAACATCAAAGAACAGCATACCCAGCGCCGCCCGTTGCGACAAATCATGGTTAAGCCTATGCCACAAGCACTTTACGGTCACGGCATCGTCGGAAAACCCAAGCCGCGTGTAACAATTACCAGTCATCCCGATAACACAGGAAGTTATATCTGGTATCTCGGTGGCAATATCGCCGAGGAAGGCGCGAAGATGACCGAAGCCGAAGCGTTCTCTTTTGCTAAAAAAGAAATGCAGGAGATATTTCCTGATATGGATTGGGATAATAAAGAATGGGCGAGCTGGCAAGGCGACCGTGCGGAAGCCTTCGATAGTGCAGGACATTTACCGACCGGTCCGTGCATACAGCAGCGGGGGAAAATCCTGCTGGCCTGGCCGACAAAACTGACTTTCGTCCCAGCGCTAGCGGATAGCGTGTTTGAATGGTTGCAAAAAAGCCAGATTAAGCCTTCACCGGAAACAACGCCGCCATCATTACCAGCGGTGGAAATAGGTTCTTACCCCTGGGAGGAAGCCACATGGCAGCGTCTTTAGGAGAAGTATTACACCGCCGCTTTGCCTCGACAGGAAAAAGTGTCAGCGTTCTGGGCTTGGGCACGGTCAAGTTCGGGCGCAATCAGGGTGTTAAATATCCGGAAGGCGACGGGTTCTCCCTGCCCACAGATCAGGAGATTTCAGCGCTGCTTGACCTATGCCTTGAGCGCGGCATCAATCTGATTGACACCGCCCCCGCCTACGGCACATCTGAAGAGCGTCTCGGTAAACTGCTGGGTAAACGCCGAAAAGACTTTTTTATCGTCACGAAGACTGGGGAGGAGTTCACCAACGGAAAATCCTCCTACAACTTCTCTGCCGAACACACCCGTATGAGCATAGACCGCAGCCTGCAACGACTGAAAACCAATTATCTCGATTGTGTACTGGTCCATGCCAGCAAGAATGACCTCGAAGTCATAAACCAGACTCCTGTGCTGGAAACACTCGCTCAGTTCAAACAGGAAGGAAAAATTCTTAGCTTCGGCGTATCTGCCAATACCGCAGAGGGAGGAAAGCGTGCCGTGGATCTGACAGATGCCGTGATGGTGTCTTATAACAAAACCTATCCGGCTGAAAAAAAAGTGATCGATTATGCTCACGAACATGGCAAGGCCGTTCTTGTCAAAAAAGGCCTCGCTTCCGGCCACGTGAATACGCTGGGGGGGCTGGAGGAGAATATACGCTTTATTCTGGAGACTCCCGGCGTCACCAGCCTTGTTTTTGGCAGTCTTTCGGCAGCCAATATCCTCAATAACATCAAGGCCGCGAGAAACATTCAATAAACCCTTGCAATCGACAAAAAAAGGGGTTTTTATACGATATGCCAAATTTTAAACGCAACCGTAAAACAAAAATCGTCGCCACGCTCGGCCCCGCCTCATCAACACCAGCTATGGTTCGCAGCCTGTTCGAATCCGGTGTTGACGTCTTCCGCCTGAACTTTAGCCACGGCTCTCATGAAGATCACCAGAAACGCCTGATGCTGATCCGCGATCTTGAAAAAGAGACTGGCCGCCCAATTGGCGTGTTTGCAGACTTGCAGGGGCCGAAGCTGCGCCTGGGCACTTTTAAAAATGGCGAAATTAATATCGATAAAGGTATGCATATCACACTCGACTCAAATCCCGCAGCGGGAGACGAGAAACGCGTTTATCTGCCGCATCCTGAAATTCTGGAAGCTCTGCAAGTCGGCTCCGACATCCTGCTTGATGACGGAAAAGTGCATTTACATGTCATTAAAAAAGGTAAAGACTCCGTAGAGACAGAGGTCGTCGCCGGCAAGAAACTGATGGACCGCAAAGGCGTCAACCTGCCTAACGTGCTGTTAAAGGTTTCCTCCCTGACCGCGAAAGACCGTATTGATCTCGAAGCTGCGCTTAAGATGGGTGTTGACTGGATCGCGCTGTCATTCGTGCAGCGACCGGAAGATGTGACAGAGGCACGCCAGCTTATCGGCGATCGCGCCAAGATCATTGTGAAAATTGAAAAACCCTCGGCCATCGAAAGCCTTGAGAAAATTGTGAGCATTACGGATGCAGTGATGCTGGCACGCGGTGATCTCGGCGTTGAAATTCCAGCAGAGCGCGTCCCCAGCATCCAGAAACGTGTCGTGCGTGCCTGCCGTCTGGCGGGGAAACCCGTCATCATCGCAACACAAATGCTGGAATCAATGATTTCCTCCCCGCGCCCGACGCGCGCAGAAGCATCTGACGTTGCAACAGCCATCTATGATGGCACAGATGCTGTGATGCTCTCGGCAGAAACGGCCTCCGGTGAATACCCCCTTGAGGCTGTATCGATCATGGACAAGATTGCGGCTGACGTCGAGAAAGACACGCTCTACCGCAAGATCATGGATGCCGAACATCCCGATCCCGAGAAAAACTCTTCTGACGCTATAACAGCCGCCGCTTCCGGGGTCGCAGCGACTGTTTCGGCTGCAGCCATTGTCAATTACACAACATCTGGCTCAACAACACTCCGCACGGTGCGGGAAAGGCCTTCAGTCGCTATTCTGTGCCTGACCGAATATATGGTTGTCGCACGGCGGCTACAACTTTCTTACGGGGTCTATCCCGTGCACACAGCAGATGTCGATAATTTCGGCGACATGGTGAACAAAGCCTGCAAAGTCGCCCTCGAACACCAGATTGCCGCAAAAGGCCAGAAACTGGTTATCACTGCCGGCGTTCCCTTTGGCACGTCAGGTTCGACCAACATTCTCCGCATCGCCGTCGTGGAATAACTTATCAGGCCCCAGCTACCATCATACCATCGATCCTGAGGCTTGGCGCGTCAATGCCGTACTTCATCTGCAGATCATTCGCCGGTGTGCATGTGCGCCACATATCATTAAGATTTCCGGCGATAGTCATTTCGCTTACTGGATAGGAAAGACGACCCCGCTCAATCCAGAACCCACGCGCTCCACGGCTATAATCACCAGTGATGATGTTACCGCCCCCGCCCAGCATCTGCGTCACAAAAAATCCCTCATCGATGTCCTTGATCAGTTCATCAAACGTAACATGCCCAGGCTGCATGTAAAAATTTGTGGCACGGGGGGCAGGAGGAGAACCGGATCCGCGCGCGGCGTTACCTGTCGTTTTTAATCCCAGTTGCCGTGCTGATCCCAGATCGAGCAGCCAACCGGTGAGAACGCCTTTATCAATGATAGATCGTTTCTGCGGCGCCACGCCCTCTCCATCAAATGGATGCGAACGGTGTCCCCGTTTCAGAAACGGGTCATCAATAATCGTTATGTTAGTGGAAAAGATATGTTCACCCATTCTATCTTTCAGCAGAGTCGTGCCGCGCGCAACGGCGTTGCCGGAAATGGCACTCGCCAGCACATTGATCACGCTGCCGGAAATCCGCCTGTCAAAAACAACCGGCATCTGCTTAGTATGGCCTTTTTGGGGATTGAGAGCCCGCACGGCTCTTTCGCCAGCACTGCGGCCAATTACTTCCGGCTCCGCAAGGTCGTCAAGAAAGATTACCGAGTCAAAATCATAGTCCGTTTCCATGGCCGTATCTTTGCCCGCGATGACTGATACCGAAAGACTAAAACCGGAGGAGGCATAACTACCGACAAAGCCATTACTGGCCACATAATAAGAAATGTCCTTGCCACAACCGAACTCTGCTCCATCAGAATTCGTTACCCCCTTGATGGCACGCGCAGCCTGCTCTGCGCGATCGGCATAGGCGTTCATCTTCTCGACGGAAAGCTCCTGCGGATCGTACAGGTCCAGATCAGGAAAACTTTTGGCGATCTCCGCAGGGTCAGCAATGCCGGCATAAGGATCTTCCGGTACGTTTTTTGCCATGGCAACAGCGCGCTCCGCCATCTGGCTTAAAGCATCGGGCGCGCGGTCGGAGGACGACACAATTGCACTCCTCTTTCCAACAAAAACGCGCAAGCCTATATCCGCCTCTTCCGAGCGGTGGATCGATTCAGGCTTACCCAGGCGGCGGTTAATGGAAACGGAAGACGAATCAGACAGAACAACATCAGCGCTTGTTGCGCCAAAGCTCTTCGCCTTCTTCATCACATCCTGAAGAAGTTCCAATGTCTTTTCTTTTGATGCTTGCGACATTATACACTCACCGAATCTGCCAGGCGTGGCAAGGGTACAGTTCTTACCTCATGCAATGCACCCTGAGGCAGTTCCACAAGATTTAGTTCCAGTTTTGGTGCTGCATCTTTGTTTTCAAATTCGTTGTAGAATTTATCCAATATCTCAGAAAATCGGTTAATGGCATCGGTCGGCTCTGTTTCATACTGTGGCCGCTGCAGCAGAATACCGAAATCATGAGAACTCAGCCGCCCGATAACATCCGACTGCCGGCGCATATAAGTCATCTTCTCCGTCAACTTCCGCACCGTTTCTTCAACAACCTCCGCACCCGCCGATGCAACAATCTCGTCATAATTCGTCATCTCCACAAACACAACAAGGCTGCGCTCGCCATAACGGAATGATCGGTCAATGGACGAGAGAAACAACTGATTAAATGCTGCCTTGCCAATCATGCCACCGGAGGAATGAACGTTGTCTTCACGCGACAGATGTCGGCAGACATCCATCAGCCGCTCCGCATTTATTGTCTTGGTCTCAACATCCATGGTGCTGAAAGGCTTATTCAGCACATCATTTGTGCCAGATAAGATAGCCTCCTCCTGTGTTGCCGTTTTTGACAGCAGGATCATATAAGGCTTGATGGGCGTACGGAGATTCTTCCAAATACCTACAACAACAGGTCGCGCCTCGCTGAGAGGATACGGATCCACCATGATACAATCATAGGGATGGCTCTTAATTCTCTCGAACGCTTCGTTCTTGTTGGGCTCTATAGTGACGGCATGCCCCTTGGCCGTCAGCTTCGACGATATAAGCTGGTTGGTCAGTGATTCGCGGTCGATGACCAGAATGTCCATTCAGTACCCCTAAACTCCACACTATACTCTAGAAAAAACCTGCGCGGATGACCAATGAAAACCGGCGGTAATGAGATAAATTTTCATAACTTATATATGATTTGACAAATACGGCTGTTTTCTTTAAGACTCAACCCCACCAAACCCGTGCCCAAATGGCGGAATTGGTAGACGCGCAGGTTTCAGGTACCTGTGGGGCAACCCGTGTAAGTTCGAGTCTTATTTTGGGCACCATACTTTCTTCCCTCCCGAGACTATGCGTCCAAAACGTGCAGTAATGCGCGCTGTTGGCGCATACTTCGCGAATCCGGTTTCTGGTCGGACTACTGAGACACCTCTCCTTTTGGCCAAATAGCGCCGTTTTCTCAGTTGGAGCTTTCGGCAGTCCGAGCGGACTATCAAAGGGTTATGAAATCGGCCCTGAGAATCTTAGGCTATTTCGAGGGATTCGCGGATCAAACGCCCGACAAAGGTGTTATCGCATTCTTCACGCCGTGCGATTGCGGCAATCGACATTCCGTTAAAATGCTCGTCACGCCAGACAATGCCCTGAACCAAGTTTTTGAGTTTATGCGGCGGAAGAGAGAATATATCCTCTGGAGTGTTGGTTGCAGGTGGCCTGATCACAAGGGTGCTTTTGAGAGCCCGGTTTATTTCAAACGGCGCCGTCAGGCTATAAACTTCCTGAGCCGCGTCAACTTTGACATGATATGCGTTATCCTGTTGCAGAAGAGATAAAAGATTTTCGGGCTTTATCTCAATCGTCATAGCGGCCTCACGCAAAATGACCTTACAGACGGACTTCCTGACGATCTTATCTATAGGCATAGGCGCGCTTCTCATGGCGAACTTTTGAAGGGCCGGATAGTTGAGATCATGGTCTATTGACAGGATTTCAGAGAGCTTGCGCGTATCTTCAATATGGCTTCGCAGGGTTTTCTCCAAAAAGGTTTCGATCTCCTGGGCAGGCAACCGTCTGCTGGGCGCATCTGAATCTTCCCTTCCTTCGAATTTATCGCGGCTTACATAGTATCGATAGAGCCTCCTGTCCTTACTGGTAAAGACGGGTGTGTAAAGAATTCCCGCTTCATCAAAAAGGAGACCCTGCAACAAAAATTCCTGGGATACCCTCTTGTGCCCGCCTTTATCGGGGTTCACGACCAGTTGCTTCTGCACGGCATCCCATAAATCCTGCGAAACAATTGCAGGATGCAAGCCATCGTAAACCTGCGTCTTATGTCGTGCCTTTCCGATATAAACTGGATTGGTCAGGAGGGAATACAAACTCGCGCGATTAAAAACGCACCCTCTCCTCGTCCTATACCCTTCTTTTTCTACATGGATTTTCAGCCTCAGCAAGCTCTTCAGCTGCAAATAAGCCTGTAATATCTTTTGAACAATCGTAGCGTCCCGCTCATGAACGACAAGGGCGCGGTTCTGCACCTTATATCCAAATGGTACCCCGCCCCCCATCCACATGCCTTTTTTCCGGCTGGCAGCAACTTTATCTCTAATGCGCTCGCCGGTAACTTCCCGCTCAAACTGCGCAAAGGACAAGAGAACGTTAAGTGTCAGCCGCCCCATGGATGTCGTTGTATTGAATGACTGCGTAACGGAAACAAAGGTAACCCCGTGTTTATCAAAAACCTCTACCAGCTTTGCGAAATCCATGAGTGACCGAGTCAGGCGGTCTATTTTGTAAACGACAATGATATGAACCTTACCTGCCTGAATATCCTCCATCAACTTTTTAAGCGCGGGGCGCTCCATGTTGCCGCCTGAATAGCCCCCATCGTCATAGGTAGTTTTTACCGCCTGCCAGCCTTCCGTTTTCTGACTTAATATATAGGCTTGGCAAGCCTCCCGCTGCGCATCCAGGGAATTGAAGTCCTGTTCCAGACCCTCGTCGGTCGATTTTCGCGTATAAACAGCACAATGTCTGGTAAGAGGTTTCATTGTTTCTGCTGCTTCCTTTTTTTGATACCAAAGAACAGCCAGCCGTTCCAGCGTGTGCCGGTGATAGCGAAGGCAATCTCCGACAAACTGTTATAATGTTGCTTGCGATAGTCAAAGCCATAGGGTTTTACCAGCACGAGATGCTTTTCGCCTGCATGGGCCCGGATCAGTCTTGTCCCCGGCTTCAGGCCGGCAGGCCCCTGCTCGAAAGATTTTGCATCGCGCTTATGCTGAGCAACTAAATTATCAAGCCGCTTTTGTTGCTCTGCGGAAAGACCCTCACCGCGCAACTGCCGCTGTTTATATTGCAGGCTTTTCTCCAGCATCTGCCGCCCAATCTGCACATGTGGCTGAATACCCCAGCATTCCGACCACTGGCGCCGCAATTCCTCTAGCGACAACTCAGCAACACTATTATCAGGGCTTTGGTTTTTACGATTCTTCTGCATGCATGAACACCTTTATATGTTCATGAACGCTCTATTTACTAAGGAAGTCGAGAGAATAGAGAGCAATATAGTGACCAGATATTAGAGCTTACCCTCTATTCACAGCCATCTGTGACTGGAGAAGATCCTCTATCTTTTGAGAAAGGGTGGCGTCCGGCGGAGTGCCGGAATGATCAGCCGTTGCAATACCTATTATATCCCCATCTGCATTCCTATAAACCAGTGTTTCATGAAAAGCCAAACCTTCACTACCAGAAATGGGCTCAAACACTACAGAAATTGTTTCTCCGGTCATTTTTCTATTCCTTATATATCTGAAACAAGAATGCTTGCCTCGACTCTTAAAACTTTTGTGTAATCTCTAGGGGCTTTTGGTGTTAAATCTACAGCAATACTAACTCCGAAGGGGGAGGAAAGCCAATTAAGGTACGGGTTAGTATAGTTCTTGATCAATGCTTCTACATTATACTTATATGGGTCAGTATGATCCTTCAACCCCTTTGGTCCAGGACGTGGCTTAACTTCAAAACCTGCACTGCGCAATACCTGTTCCGCATCATCAAACGACATGCCAGCCGGAATATAAGGCACTACGACTGAAGTTATGTTGACCCATCTTCCTCTAATTGTTTGCGCATCAGACATTCTCTTATATGCCTGATCGATTGCCGTACGAAGCTGCTTTCCCCGTACTTCTAAGTTATTAGATATAGGGGTGGCAGGCACTGATTCTGGTGAAGAACGTAGCATCATAAATACGCCCATTACTAAAGCTGCTATACCAATGGAAATTAAAAAATTCTTCATTATTAAGAAACTTCCCCGATAAGAACTATACTGATTACCTCATCCAAATCTACTGTTGCATTTTTGACAACACATTCTATCAACGAACACAACTTGTCTCTATATCCTTCATGGCCAAATATAGAAGTCGTTTTATCATCAATTATCTCCGGCCACACCAGAGCTGTGAGAGCACCATGCGGACCAAATCCAAGTATCAAATAGTCCATGACAAACTCAACCGAATTCAAACGTGCTCCAACAATTCGTTGTATTTCGGCGTTCATCTTATTTTGCTGTTCAATAAGTTTCAAAATATCAGCTGCCATTTTTCTAACAGGAATCATTTTCTCATCTTTGATGAGTTCGGATGGAGGTCTGTTGTCGGGAATTTTTTGCAGAACAGCCCTGAAATCCCTTAGAAGATCATCAACCTTTTTTCCGTACACTTCTTGATTTCTGTCTAGAGAAAAATCCAGCCCAGAATCACCGAATAGTTGGCATGTCGCCTCTGAAAGAGAAGAAACTTCTGGCCCCGAGGAAGCCAGCCAAACCCTCTCTTGATAATAAATATCAGAAAGTTCTTTCAAACAGTCTCTAATACGTTTTTTATCAATCCAGTACATCTAGACGCTCCTAAGGAATATCAAAAAATTCTGGAGGAACCCCGGGGAACTCTTCCACTGGAATATGCGCTTCTGGCGTTTTTGCCGTTGGAAGCGGCTCGCCATTCACATCTAAAGGCCGCCCATTCATCTGCCATCTTACATAGGCGGCACGGGGATTACGTATCCTTTTTCTTCCGCTTTTTACCGTCGTTTTCTTCATCCTGTGAATCTGATTTCTCTGCCCTTCTCACTGTCACATTTTTCAAGTAAATGCTCCTATAGAGTAGCAAGCCAACTAGAAGGCTAGGAAAAATTATAAGAATTTGACCGACAAACCCCAAACCTGTAGTTAACTCTCGCATGATAAGTTCAATGAATGACCATAGAACAATAACAATAACTACGAGACCTGGTGCTATCTTAGTTGCTGTTAAACGCGCCTCGCATGAAGGACAGGAAAATTTACCTGTAATCCTGTACCAAGGAAGGGGCTTATTGCAATTTGGGCACTTCAGACTCATCAACTGTCTCCATTTTTCATGGTACGCCTTGCGGTGTACTCTGTGGTGATGGACGTCTCTGGGGTAACGGCGTACTTTGAAATAACGGATTATTTGGTTGAGGATTGCTGCTAGGCGGGCAATATTGCGGTGCGCTTGGTTGTGGCTGCGGCTGTGACGGCTGTTCAGGAACCAACTGGCAAGCAGCCGTGGTGCCCAATTCACAAAGTCCAAAAGCCCAAGGATTCTCTATCAAAAATTTACATGGCGCTCCTGCAAATAAATCACATTCAGTCCTAGGACTCATCACCGGAGGATTGTTGCTCCACGCTGGCCCAATATTTTGTTCCATCAACTGTTGGTTAATATCAGGCTTGGGACAGCCAGAGTCACACAATCCAAAGGGGTCAATCCTATTGATGGGGTTTTGATGAACATATCCAAACGTATTGATTCCGCCGAGCAGTCCTATCGGATCGGACTGCGTATACCTCCCGATTTTAGGGTCATAACTGCGGTGGAAGTTATAATCCAGCCCACTCTCGGTGTCATGGAACTGCCCCGGAAAGCGGAGCTTGAGGACGGCGGGGCCGGTGACTGAGAAGGCCTCGCCAAACGGCTCTGCAACACGATCCCAGACGACTTTTTGCTCACTATCTGTCATTTTGACAGGCGTAGCCAGATGATCTGTATGGATGTAGAGGATGCTCTTGCCATCCACGACGGCGATGGGCAGGTCATTCAGGTAAACATATTCCCTCCGCGTCGTATCAGCGCCCTGAGCGATCAGGTGGCCTTGCTCGTCGTAGATGAAGTCCTTGCTCGGGCCGTCATCCTTGTCCTTGTCATTGTCGCCATCACGGTCATGATCCTTGGAGACCCTCTCGCCGAGCGCGTTGTAGAGGTATTTGACGCTGCCGGACCTGTCGCCATGCAGGTCGATGACACTGTTGCGGTTGCGGGCATCGTAGGTGAATGTTTTGCCCACATCGCCGGTTTCGGAGACTGTATTGCCCGCTGCATCGTAGGTGAATGCATGCTTGTCGCCGCCGCCCGCGATGGCGGAGAGCTGGTTCGATGTGGCCGGATAGGTATAGACGCTGGTGCGCGGCTTGTGATCATCAGCGGTCTTCGTCTCGCCGAGCCTGTTGCCGTCGGCGTCATAGGTGAAGCTCTCCGTGCCGTAAGCGCCGGTGGCCGGGCCGAAGGGCTCAACTGATTGCTGGCTTAAATTCAATTTACTCGGACCCCTTTGATATTATCTCTTTGATCGCTGTCTCTTTCGGGACGCCTTAGCTACGTTAGCGATTTTTTTCATATGAGGGAATACTTCGATGGCGAGTGCCACTTTGAGATCGGTTAGTTTTGTAAGGGTTTCCAGCGGAATTGTATCACCGATATTGATTGATCCGGGTAGCCCTAGATATAGTTCAACACGCCCATTTTCTGCTACGATTCTGTGTAAGAAACCCCGATGCTGTGAAATATCCTTTAGAATTTTATTGATTTCACTGGAAAAAAATTCGTCGTTTTTTTTTATGTTGTAACACCAGTAACTTTCTTTACGGACGAAGTTCAATTTTGTGCCAGTAGGAGACTTGGCCTGTTCTCCGCTTTTCCATGAGAACCTTGGCTTGATTTTAAGCTTTTTTGTAATATCCTTGGGGTCGATTGAAGGATGAACGAATCGCAATGAAAGCCCATACTCTGCGTTGTTTCTCATCTCTTACCTGTCTTTCCCTCTTCTTCCGCTTGGTTTTCCGGAGCCTGTGTAATTACCAGCGGAGCCGTGATTAGTCCAACTCCCGTCAGGATTCTGACCCCAGACATTTCCATTAGGATCAATTTTCACGTTGTCTTTTGGTCCAGCGAGAATCCCATCCTTGATATCTTTATGATCTCCTGACCATGGGGTTTCATCAATGGGTTTTGAGCCTGGCGGCGGATTACTCTGGTTTTCTTCGTTATTCAACACTTGTCCGGTGTTTGGACAAAACGTATTCCCAATTATATATCCAGATGTCCCGCCTAAAGCCGCACCTCCTGCTGCTCCGACCGCAGCACCTGCGCTAGCACCGAAAAACGTTGCTCCCCCTTCAGTAACAAGTGCTGCTCCTGCTCCGCCAACAATACCGCCCCCTACAGATCCTGCTTGGCCCCCAACATCAGCCCCTAAAAGAGTACACTGTGCAACGCACGCCTGATTTGCAGCAAGTGCATAGGGGTCAATCCAGTTTATCGGGTTTCCTTCGACATAGCCGTAAGTATTAATTCCTCCAAAGAGGCCCCTCGGATCAGATTGCGCATACCTCCCTATTTTAGAATTATAACTTCTAAGGCTGTTATAATCCAACCCGCTTTCGGTGTCATGGAACTGACCTGGGAAGCGGAGCTTGAGGGTGGCGGGGCCGGTGACGCTGAAGGTCTCGCCAAACGGCTCTGCAACACGATCCCAGACGACCTTCTGGTCGGCGTTGGTCATCTTCTGCGGGGTGCCGAGGTGGTCGGTGTGTATTGTTTGCCCTGACACGCTGT
>PLXM01000075.1 GCA_003153235.1 Rhodospirillales bacterium | reverse complement strand
TATGATGCCGTCATCATCGACCTCGGCGCCGGAATTGACCGCACGGTACGCTTTATAGCCGCCGCCACGGACACAACCATCGTCGTCACCACTGACGAACCGACCGCGCTGACAGACGCTTACGCCCTTATCAAGCTCAGCAACGCCGCAGGGCACGGAAACAATATAAAAGTCGTCATCAATATGTCGGCGGATATCAGGGAGGGCGAAGGCACCTATAATACGCTGCTGAAAGCCTGCAAGAATTTTCTGAAGCTTACGCCGCCGCTTATCGGCATCATCCGTCAGGACAAGCGCGTCAAGGAAGCGATCCGTGCGCAGACGCCTTATCTGACCCGCTCGCCGAACACGGAAACGGCGGCAGACATCGAGAAAATAGCCAAAACCGTCAGCGAAAATATTCTGGTTTAGGCCATGGCGGATATTCCCTCCGTTATACCGACTGCGCCGACATCTCCCATATCCGGCAATGGCACGCCCGGCCTTTCCAATGCCCCTGTTCAGCAAGCTCCGCCTGCGCTCATCGCGCCAAGCCAGCCGGTGCAAGTGCCGGGTACTGTTATTTCAAGTAATCCGCAAGCACAGCAGTTGAATATCCAGACGCCGCAAGGACCTGTCATCCTGCAATCCAGCGCACCATTGCCGCCCGATACGCAGGTATCTGTGGAGTTCTTCACCAGCAATGCCCAGACACGCGCAACAGTCACGGTCATGCAGAAAAATATCCAGCAGACCCAAACACTTCAAAACGTTGTGCAGCCCGATATACAGATCATCGCGCCCACCCTGCAGGAAGGGAGCACCGTAATAGCGCTCCAGATTCAGGGTCAGTCCTCGACACAAAACGCACAGCCTATTTCTATAGATCAGCTGGCCAATTCCATCGAATCCCAGATGCAAACTGGGCTGCAAAATGTCCAGCCGCCATTGCCCGCGCAAATTATACAGGAACTTTTGACGACATCCGATCTTCAAGAATTCCTCAAGCAGCTCCCGCCGGCGCAGCTGCAAAGCCTCAACAATTCATTTGTAAATCCAAAGCCATCTTTCACTGAAAACAGCCCCGGCATTCTCCGCCAGTTGCTCTCGGCCTACCTGCCGCAAAAATCAGACGTGGGGGCTTATACTCTGCCCGCGAAAGAAACCGCACAGCCGGATTTTCTTGATAACAATCTTCTGCAGATCATGCGCGCTCAGCTGCAGGCCAAGTCAACACAACAAATCCTGCAATCTCCCGCCCCCGGCAATACAAAACAAGCCGCATTCTCCCCGCTGACATCGACACTGGGCATGCTGGCAGCCTCTTCTACAGAAAACGAGAAAACATCCGGCTTTACCGCCCTTCTGCGCCAGTTCATGCCGCAGGGCCCGCAGGAACAGGCGCCGATGCCTCAAAATATGTTCCGGCTGAATATCCTCAGAATACTCCTGCCGGAAACGACACCGGAACAAATGCAATCCATTTTGGGAAAAATGCCCGCAGGGGCACAAATAGCAGAGCTTGAAACGACAACCTCAGGCGGTCAGCCTATCCTGCAAACCGGCGACGGCCATTTTGTTGTCACAACGCCTGTGAATGTTCCGCCCGGTAGTAAAATAATTCTGACAGCCGCGCCCATGACGCCGGATGAAATTATGCAACAGGGCCTTTTTACCATATCAGACAGCAGCTTGCTGCAAAAAGCCTTATGGCCCGCGCTGCAGGAAGCCCTGCAAGCTTTACCGCCCTCAAGCGCGCAGGCCGCAGCGCTCAGGAATACATTGCCGGTACCAACACAGCAGCTTGCGCCGACAGCGCTGTTTTTTCTGGCTGCACTGCGCAGCGGCGTCATCAGCAACTGGCTTGGCGCCAATACGCTTCAGGTCTTGCAGCAAATGGGTAAAAAAGATCTCGTCGACAGCCTTTCCAGCGATTTCGAAAAACTGTCTGCCCAGACAAAAGATGTTTTGCCGGGTAACTGGCGCTCGATTTCCATTCCGCTCCGCTATGATGAGCAAATCAGCCAGCTGCAGTTTTATGTGCGCCAGCAGCACGATCAGGATCAGAAAGAAAAAGATCAGGGTGGCGGCGGGAAGCCTGCAACGAGGTTTATCCTCAACCTAAGCTTAAGCCGCATGGGCGCGATGCAGCTGGATGGCTTTATTCAGAAGCAGAATTTCGACATCATCCTCCGCACCGAGGATAAATTACCTTTCGATATGCGGCAGGAGCTGATGAAGCGCTTTGCGCAGGGGCTTGATCAGGTGCAGATGCAAGGCAGCATCAGTTTCCAGACCCGCCAGCAAAGCTGGATGGTTCCTGAAGCCGGAAATACGCAGGCAGAAATCTAGATATAATTAAACTGACGACGCGCTGTGCGGAGGTGTGGTGTCGTTATCCTGTTCCGTTACAGCGGGCGCGGCACCAGTCTTGGTCTGACGCTCGGTGCGGCGCTCGGCTTTCTTGACGGCTTTTTCAAGCTCGTCAGCCGTGCAAAGGCCGATGGAGACAGGGTCAACCGGCTTCAGCGTCGACATGCCCGCATAGGTTTTGTTGCGAATAGTATCGACGGTCGGCTTGGTGGAACCCACAAGACGGGCAATCTGCACATCAGCCAGTTCAGGATGCTTTTTAACCAGATAGAAAATCGCATTCGGCTTTTCTGCTCGCTTTGTAACAGGCGTATAGCGCGGGCCTTTGGAACGGGCGCGCGGCTTCGGCAGGTCACTCTTGAGCATCTTAAGGCGTGCGTTGGTGTTCTTCTCGCAGCGGGCGATTTCTTCGGCTGTCAGTTCTCCGGCCAGGATCGGGCTTGTGCCCATGATGCCGCTATTCACTTCACCATCGGCCAGCGCTTGTATTTCCAGCGGGTGCAAGTTGCAGAACTCGGCGATCTGATCAAACGTCAGGGCGGTGTTGTCCACCAGCCAGGCGGCAGTTGCTTTGGGCATCAAGGGATAAGCGGCCATGTTTTTAAGCTCCTTTAAAAAATAAGTCTCCATGCGCGCGCCATTTTTTAAAACGGCGACGATTGAGATAGTCTTCAATCGATTTGGAAAGATGCAGGGATAATATAATAATGCGTTGGAAAGTCCAGAGAAAAAGGTTATTGTATATATGTTAAATAATCTTCAGTATAACCTTCCCCACATGCGCTCCTGCCTCAAGGTAATCATGAGCCAATTGCGCATCCTTGAAAGCAAACACCTTATCAATCATCGGCTTTACCTTTTTCCGGTTCAAGAGCGGCCAGACGGCCTTATAAAGCGCCTTGGCGATGGCTGCCTTATCTGCCGGAGGGCGTGGACGCAGGGTCGAGCCAGTCAGGATCAGGCGGCGGGTCATCACCTGAACTATATCAAGTTGTGTCATGCGACCGCCCTGAACAGCGATACTGACATGCCGCCCGCCCATTTTGAGGGTTTTCAGGTTGCGCGGCAGATAATCGCCGCCGACCATATCCAACACAACATCCACGCCTTCGTTATTTGTCTCTTTCAGCGTTTCCTCAACAAAATCGCTTGTCCGGTAATTTATAGCCAGCGATGCCCCCAGCTTTTTGCAGGCCTGACATTTCTTTTCTGATCCGGCAGTAACAATAACTTTCGCGCCGAAAGCTTTGGCGATCTGGATAGCCGTTGTGCCTATGCCGGAGGCTCCGCCATGGATCAGGATCGTTTCGCCTTTTTTCAGCTGCCCGCGGTCAAACAAATTGGTCCAGACGGTAAAATATGTTTCAGGAATGCCCGCCGCCGTCACAAAATCCATACCCTTGGGCAAAGGCAGGCATTGTGCCTTGGGAACAGCGCAATATTCCGCATAACCTCCGCCAGACACCAGTGCACAGACCTTTTTACCCTTGCCCGGTCCTTTGACAATCTCTCCCGCGATCTCCAGCCCGGGAATGTCCGTGACGCCGGCAGGCGGCGGATATAGCCCTTTGCGCTGTAAAAGGTCGGGCCGGTTGACACCTGCTGCATGGACCTTGACAAGAACTTCTCCCGATTTAGTCTTGGGCATCGGGCGCTCGGTCAGAATCAGGCGCTGGTTACTGATTTCAATACACTTCATATAAGGACCCCTGAAAATGATCTTCGATGACGACACAGACCCCAAAACAAAAAAGCAGAAACTGCGCCCGCTTGATAACCTTTCCGTGCCCGAGCTGCGGGACTATATCCAGCAGCTTAAAGAAGAAATCGTGCGTGCCGAAGCGGACATCCAGAAGAAAGAAAAACACAAAGCCGCCGCCGCTGCACTATTTAAATCCTGAAGCATAGCTTGGTTAAATCCTCACATTAGTTCTTCGGTACATCCATAACACGCCAGTTGGTGATGGCAATACCGTCATCGCCGCCGCCCTGCGCTACACGCAGTACATCCATAAACAGATAAAATTTTCCTGAAGGGCCGGTTTTTGTTTCGCCTGATGCCGGATCTTTTTTGAAGAAGCTGATAGTAATCGGCATGCGCAGGATCCAATGATAAGCGCCATTTGATGACCCTTGATTGATAATCTGCGGCGCTTCGTCAACGATCGCACCGATGGAGTACCCATCGACGCTGACTTTATCGATGGCTTTCGTATCCTTCAGGTAAGCTACATATTGCTCCCAGCCCTGCGTAACAAAGTATCGTTTAAAGCCGGTTATTTTGCCCTTGTAATCGTCACTGCTGAAAGTCAGTACATCTGCAGCAGCCTGCTGTGTCCAGGTCGTTATCTCTTCTGTCGTGCGGTGAGGGTTGGTAATATCGTTTTCTTCACCTGTATAAGCAGGTTTATATTCCATCCATGAAGGCAGTTGTCCCGGTTGGGCAGCCGGCTGCTGTTGTGCCGCAGGTGTAGGAGTGCCTGCAGGCACCGTGGCCGCAGGAGGGGTTTCAGCAGTTGCAGCTGCAGGAGCCGCCTGTTGTGCCGTCGGCGGTGCGGCCGCATTATTGTCCTGTCCCCAAGAAAAGGTTGAACCCGCTAAAACACCCATGAATAAAATGGCTATCAGGACTCTTTTCATGCTTTTAGGCCGCCTTCCTTGTCGATTTTGCTATCGATCTTAAAACATAATGGAGGATGCCGCCGTTCCTGAAGTATTCGATCTCATCCAGCGTATCGATACGGCAGAGGCATTTAATCTCTTCCTTCTTGCCATTAGCGCGATGAATGGTGACGACGATATCCATACGCGGTTTCAGGCCATTCGCAATACCCGCGACATCAAATATCTCATCGCCCGTAAGGCCAAGAGACTGGCGCGTCATGCCATCCTTGAACTGCAGCGGCAGCACACCCATGCCGACAAGGTTGGAGCGGTGAATACGCTCGAAACTTTCGGCAATGACAGCCTTGACGCCCAGCAGATTCGTACCCTTGGCAGCCCAGTCACGGCTTGAACCCGTACCGTATTCTTTTCCGGCCACGACAATCAGCGGCGTGTTGGCAGCAATGTATTTCATCGCCGCGTTATAAATCGGCAGCGTTTCACCGGAAGAGGATTTCGTCAGCCCGCCCTCCTTGCCGCCCAACATCTCGTTCTTGATGCGGATATTGGCGAAAGTGCCGCGCATCATGACTTCATGGTTACCGCGCCGTGCGCCGTAGGAATTAAACTCCGCCGGACGCACCTGATGCTCCAAAAGATATTCACCGGCCGGGCCGTCTTTCTTGATCGAGCCCGCAGGCGAGATATGGTCGGTAGTGATCGAGTCGCCAAACAGCGCCAGCAGCCGTGCGCCCTTGATATCGTTCAAAGGGGCTGGCTCTCTCGGCATGTCAACGAAGTATGGGGGGTTCTGGACGTAGGTCGAACCTGGATCCCATTTGTACGTCATGCCGCCGGAAGTCTTCACATCCTGCCATTCCTTCGGGCCTTCAAAGACGTTGGCGTAACGCTTTTTGAACATCTCCTGCGTAACGGCTTTCTGCAACGTCTCTTTGACTTCCTGATTCGATGGCCAGATGTCCTTCAGGTAAACCGGCTTGCCATCCTTGCCTGTGCCAAGAGGCTCTTTGGTTATATCGATCTTCATCGAGCCTGCAAGTGCATAAGCAACCACCAGCGGCGGCGAAGCAAGATAGTTTGATTTCACGAACGCATGAATACGGCCTTCAAAGTTACGATTGCCGGAGAGAACTCCCGCAACATTCAGGTCTCCTTCTTTGATAGCCGCTTCGATATGGTCCGGCAGCGGGCCGGAGTTGCCGATACAGGTCGTGCAGCCGTAACCAACGAGGTTAAAGCCCAGAGCATCAAGATCTTTTTGCAGGTCAGCCTTCAGCAGATAATCCGTCACCACCTGCGATCCGGGCGCGAGCGATGTCTTCACCCAGGGCTTTACCTTCAATCCCTTCTCGACCGCCTTTTTCGCCACCAGTCCCGCCGCCAGCATCACGCCGGGGTTGGAAGTATTGGTGCAGCTGGTGATGGCCGCAATAACGACATTCCCCTGCTCTATGCTGTAATCATGGCCCTTAACGGCAACCTTTTTGTCTTTGTCCGCACCAAGGCTCTCGACAAAAGCGGGCGCGGCCTTACTCAGCGCCACGCGGTCCTGCGGACGTTTCGGTCCTGCAAGTGACGGCTCGACAGTGGCAAGGTCCAGTTCCAGCGTATCGGTAAATACAGGGTCAACTTTATCGTCGTGCCACAGGCCTTGCGCCTTCGCATAGGCTTCAACCAGCTTGACGCGGTGCGGATCACGCCCCGTGAAAGTGAGGTAATTGATCGTCTCCTGATCGATCGGGAAGAAACCGCAGGTCGCGCCATATTCAGGCGCCATGTTAGCCAGCGTTGCGCGGTCAGCCAGCGACAAGGCTTTCACGCCGCTGCCGAAGAACTCGACAAACTTGTTCACCACGCCTTTTTTACGCAGCATCTGCGTAACGGTCAGCACGAGGTCTGTTGCCGTCATGCCTTCCTTCAGTGCACCATTCAGCTTGAAGCCGATGACCTCAGGAATAAGCATCGACACAGGCTGCCCAAGCATCGCCGCCTCCGCTTCGATACCGCCCACGCCCCAGCCGAGCACGGCGAGACCATTGACCATCGTTGTGTGGCTGTCTGTGCCGACAAGCGTATCGGGATAAGCCACCTGACGCTTGGATTTGCCTTCATCTTCTTCCGCCCAGACGGTCTGTGCGAGATACTCCAGATTGACCTGATGGCAAATGCCGGTTCCCGGCGGCACGACGCGGAAGCGGTTAAACGCTTTCGCACCCCAGCGCAGAAACACATAACGCTCCATGTTGCGCTCGAATTCAATTTTGACGTTATCTTTAAACGCATGAGATGTGCCGAATGAATCCACCATCACCGAGTGGTCAATGACCAGATCGACATTCGCCAGCGGATTGATTTTCTGCGGGTCGCCGCCGAGCGCCACCATCGCATCACGCATCGCTGCCAAATCAACAACCGCAGGCACACCGGTAAAGTCCTGCATCAACACGCGCGCCGGACGGAAAGCAATTTCGCGGTCGCTGCGTTTATCCTTGAGCCACTGCCCCATCGCCTTGATGTCATCGACTGAAACACTCTTGCCATCCTCGAACCTCAGCAGGTTCTCGAGAAGAACTTTCAGTGAGTAAGGCAGGCGTGTAATGTCCCCGACTGTTTTCGAGGCTTCGGCGAGGCTGAAATAATCGTATTCCTTGCCATCGACTGTCAGAGTTTTCCTTGTTTTCAGGCTATCGTGTCCCGTGGTGGTCATATGGTCAAACTCCTTGGATTCTGTCTGCGACAAAGGTATAACTGCTTAATCATAGGCGAAAAATGACATCCTCAAAACGGCTTTTTAACGGTATCGACATCACCTGTATACGTGGGGGGCGCATGCTTTTCCAAAAGCTGTCTTTTGGGATGAATCCGGGAGATATTGTTCACTTATCCGGTCCCAACGGCGCAGGGAAAACGAGTCTTTTGCGTATAATGGCCGGCGCACTGCCGGTTCCCGAAGGTGATATCTTATGGAATGGTAAGTACTTTTTGGAAAACGGCGTCGCCGCTCATAGCGAGCGCTACGCTTTCCTCCCCGCCGATGACCGCAGTCTGAAACCCTTAGAAACCGTCTTGGAAAATATCCGCTTCTGGGCAAGTATCTGGGGCGTGGCTAATGATAGCTGCGACACCGCACTCGATAAAATGCATCTGCTGGATTTGAAGAACACGCCGGTGCGCCATCTTTCCACCGGACAAAAGCGCCGCCTGAGCCTCGCTCGCGTGTTCGTCAAAACCGCACCGCTGTGGCTGCTTGATGAACCGCTTAGCGGCCTTGACCGTGACTCCTACGACCTGCTGATGAAGGCGCTCAACGTGCATTGCGCCAACGGCGGCATGGTGGCCGTCGCCAGCCACTACGCCATAGAACCTCCAAAGTACGGCCACTTACATCGCATTGATGTGGGGGTGAAGTAATGAAGTCTTATATCACTCTTATTAAGCGCGATTTAAGATTATCACTGTTCCGTGGTTCAGAGGGCATGGTGACACTGTTCTTCTTTGTCATCACCGCAAGCCTTTTCTCCATCGCCCTCGGCGGAGAGAAAACAATCGTACAGCGCGCAGCCCCAGCCATCCTCTGGGTCTCGGCGGTGCTGGCGTCGCTGCTGTCATTGGAGACGATTTATCACCGTGATGCCGAAGATGGCACTTTTGATCTGCTGCTGCTCTCTCCTATATCTCCGCTGGGCATTGCACTGGCAAAAATGTTCGCACACTGGATCATCTCCGGCCTCGCACTTGTCATTGTCAGCGTTGTCGTCTCGCAGATGCTATTTGTTCCGGCAACTGTACTGTGTACGCTCATTCCCTCCTTGCTGCTCGGCACTCTATACATGAGCCTGATGGGAGGCATGGGCGCCGTGCTGACTTTCGGCGCAAGGCGGCCCGGCCTGCTGCTGGCATTGCTTATTCTGCCGCTTTATATCCCCATGTTGATTATCGGCGTGATGGGCATCGAGGCAGCCCTTGTAGACCTCCCCGTAAAAGCTTATCTTCTGCTGCAACTCTCTCTTGTTATCGCTGCCCTGCCCCTGACATCATGGGCGGCTGCCCTCTGCTTCCGGATGAATATGAGGTCATAATGAAGAAAACAAATATCGGGCGCTTTGCCAATCCGCGCCGCGCGCTCGCACTGATCAAATGGATCGAACCCATTGCTGCCGTCGTCGCTGTCGTGACCATCGCCATCGGCCTCTATACCGGACTTGTCACATCACCGGATGACTACCAGCAAGGTTCATCGGTGCGCATCATGTATCTGCATGTTCCAGCCGCGTGGATGGCGATGTTTTGTTATACCAGCATGGCGGTTGCCGCTTTCGTTGGATTGGTATGGAAACATATCGTCGCCGAACTTTACGCCAAAGCCGCCGCACCATTGGGTGCTGCATTTACTTTCATCTGTCTCGTCACCGGCTCGCTCTGGGGGAAACCGATGTGGGGCACATGGTGGGTCTGGGATGCGCGGCTGACCTCGGTGCTGATCCTGTTTTTCCTCTATCTCGGCTACATGGCGCTGGTCGATGCCTTTGACGACGAGCAGAAAGGCATCAATGCCGGGGCCTTTTTACTGCTCATCGGCGTCATCAATATTCCGATCATCAAATTCTCTGTCGACTGGTGGAACACGCTGCACCAGCCCGCCAGCCTGATGCGCTTCGCCAAGCCTGCGCTTGACAACGCGATGCTGGTGCCCCTGCTGACAATGGGTATCGGCTTCACGGCGCTATTCACAGCTCTGGTCTGCATCCGCCTCAAAACCGAAATCGCCAAGAGAAAGAAAATGGTGCGCGATGAACGGTGATTATTCCTTTTATATCATAGCAGCCTATGTCATCAGCTTCGTCGTACTTGCCGGCATTACCATCACCACTCTTATTGCGTGGAAAAAAGTGAAGTGAAAGCAAGGGGGCGTCTATATTTTATCCTGTTCATCCTTATCTGCCTTTCGGCGGCGGTGGGGCTGGCGCTCTATGCGCTGCAGGATAATATTTCCTTTTTCTACAGCCCGATGGAAATCGCCAAGCATCCCGAGCTGTCTATGCCCGGGCATACTTTTCGTTTGGGAGGATTGGTGAAAAAAGACACTCTCAAAAAACGCAACGACAGTCTTGCCATCTCCTTTACCGTCACTGACACAGTGAAGGAAATCCACGTTAAATATTCAGGCATCCTGCCCGACCTGTTCCGCGAAGGGCAGGG
>PLXM01000179.1 GCA_003153235.1 Rhodospirillales bacterium | reverse complement strand
TCAAAGACTTCATGACCCATGTCGGTGTCGATACCGATACGTACTCTATCAGCAACGCCGTGAGCAACTTGGCCTATAACTCGAATGTAGATGCTCTGGACAATATATTCAGCAACCTGACCAGCGCCCAACGGAGCAATCTTGCTTTGCCGACAACGCTTGGCGACGGCAAGGATCTCGTTGTAGGGACTGTGGGTAATGATGCCGTTCACGGAAACGCAACCCATGGCAGCGCTATCTTCGGCGGTGCGGGTAATGATACGCTCGTCGGCGGTGCAGGCGCAGACATTCTGTCCGGCGGCAACGGCAAAGATACCTTTGTCTTCAACAACCTTACTCACCATGATACGGTAGCCGACTTCAGCACCAAGCAAGGGGATGTTCTGGACCTGCACGATGTGCTGCACTTCAATAGCGCCGTAAGCATTACAAAGTTTGTCGAGTTCACCACATCGGGCAGCAACACCATTGTTTCCGTCAGTGCAAGCGGCACAGGAACCAACTGGGTTGAGGCAGCGCAGCTGGACGGCGTTACGGGATTGAGCGTTACCAGCCTGTATGCCAACCACGAAATTATTGCCTGATTACTTAATAATACCTTTCATATTCACGGGGCCTGATGCAGTAAAACGCATCGGGCCTTGTGGATATTGAGAATAAGACGGCTTGTTTTTACCTGTAGTGTCTATAAAATTTGGGGTTATGGGGGATCTCTCTTGCTCACTATAGCCACATGGAATGTAAACTCTATCACCGCGCGCCTGCCCAATGTATTGGCGTGGCTGAAGGCTGAAGAGCCGGATGTTGTCCTGCTTCAGGAGTTGAAAACCACAGAAGACAAATTTCCCAAGATGGAGTTCTCCGCGCTGGGTTATCACACCGCCGTTTTCGGCCAGAAAGCGTGGAACGGGGTTGCGATCCTCTCGAAGCATAACATCACAGATGTTAAAACCGGACTACCGGGAGATTCGGCGGATGAACAGTCGCGCTATATTGAAGCAACGGTGGAAGGGCTCCGCGTCGCCTCCATTTACCTGCCGAACGGCAATCCCGTTGACAGCGAGAAATATCCCTACAAGCTCAAATGGATGGACAGGCTTTACACGCATATGAAGGGTTTGTTGCAGACAGAGCAGCCGCTCGTGTTTGGCGGGGACTACAATATCATCCCTGAGCCGCGGGATTGCCATGACCCAAAGTTGTGGGAAGACGATGCGCTGTTTCGCTTGGAGAGCCGCCGCAAGTTCCGTGCGCTGCTGAATCTGGGGCTGACAGATGCCTTCCGCGTCAATAATAATGAGGCGGAGCAATACAGTTTCTGGGATTATCAGGGCGGCGCCTGGCAGCAGAACAATGGCATCAGGATCGACCATTTTCTGCTCTCGCCGCAGTCCGCCGACCTGTTGTCCGCCTGCGCTATCGATTCGGCCCCGCGCGGCGAAGAGAAGGCCTCAGACCATACACCAGTGGTACTAAAGCTGCGTAAACCCGAACGTCTGCATAATAACTAGGGCGTTGACATAAGCCTCGCTCCATGTAATATGGCATGTCCTGAATTTTAAACCTTTCAGCCCGTTTTAGAGCCGGAAAACCGACGATGAAAGATATATCCACGGCTGAGCCGTACGCATCACATTACCTGTCAAAAGCAGTATGGACAGGAAAGATAACAGCCGTCAGGCAGCTGCTGAATAAAGGTCTTAATGTCGAGGAAGTCGCCAATGGCCGCACGCCGGTCCTCTGGGCTATCAGCGGCGGCCATAAAAATGTGATGGACCTGCTGATCAAAAAGAAAGCCGATATTTATAAAAAGACATCGCAAGGCGACACGGCGCTGATCTGCGCCGTCTGGGGCGGCAATGCGGAGATTGTGCAGATGCTGGTCGGTAAGGGGTTCGACCCGGATGAAAAAGGCAGCGGTGGAAAAACGGCACTCGACTGGGCTCAGGAAAAAGAATGTCCGGAGGTGCTTGCGGTGCTGACGGAGGTCGTTGCGCCGCGCCGTAAGATTGCCGCCGAGTTCGCCCGCATTGAAGCGGAGAAAGCGCAGCATGCCGCCGCCATCGCCGCCCAGCTGCGCATAAAAGAGCAGCACAGACCCAAATTAAAAATAGCATCTGGAACGAGGTTTATTTAGCCATGAAAAATGATTTCCCCAAAAGCCCGCCGCCGAAAGTATCCATCGACAAACTAACGGACGCCATATTTCAAAACGATATAAAAACGGCCAGGGCGCTCGTGGAGACCTGCCCCGACCTGAATGCGCGTGACCGCTATGGCGATACGCCTTTACTGGCCGCCGTGACAAGCCAGAACATGGAGCTGGCGCTGCTGATTATAAAGAAGGGCGCGGATGTTAATTTAAAGGGCAAGAATGGCAACTCGCCGCTTTATACGGCGGTGAGTGACGGCAACGAAGAACTGACGCACCTGTTGCTGGACAAAGGGGCAAATGTCAATGAAAGGGGGAGCTATCAGGCAACACCGCTCATCGAGGCGGCGGTGTGCGGTTATGCGGATATTGTAAAACTGCTGCTTGATAAGGGGGCTGACCTTGAGGCAAAGGATGTGGACAAGCGCACGGCTTTGGACTGGGCTAACGAGTACGGTGAAACCGACATTCAGCAGCTGCTCAAGTCCGCTATAAAATCCATCCAGCGCCTTGCCGCTGAAAAGGCTGCCGCCGAAGCAGAGCGTGTGCGTCTTGAAGCCGAGGCTGCGCGCCATGCCTTCGTTGCCTCAAAGCAGCAGGGCTTAAAGGATCGTTTGAAGAATAAGCCGAAGACAAAAATAGGACCGGGATAATGACGGCGGCGCCAGCTATCATCGCAAGTCCCGCCGCAGGCGAACTTTATCAGGCTGTCCGCAACGATGATGTCGCGGCGGTAAAAGATTTGCTGAAGCGCGGCGCTGATCCTGATGATTGTAATACAATTAAAGAAACGGCGCTGATTCTTGCAGCGGGGCGGGGCGATACGGAGATTGCCCGTCTGCTGATAGAAGCCAATGCTGATATTAACAAAAAGAACTGGAGCGGTCAGACAGCCCTGATCACGGCGGCGTGGTGCAATAACGTCGACATCATGGATATGCTGATCAATAAAGGCGCCAGCCTGAACGATCAGGATGAGGAGGGACACTCCGCGCTGTCTCGCGCGGCATACTTTGGCCGTGGGGAAGCCGTCAGCCGGCTCATCGATTCCCCTGCCGATCTGGATGTGGGAAAAGTAGAAGGGTATTCGGCCCGGGACTGGGCACGCTGCGGCGGCCAATCCAGAATGGTCGAGTTGCTGGAATCGGCTCCCGCCCTGCGCCTTGAGCGTGCCGAGGAAAAATCCCGCATCGAAGCGGCGATCAGGGTTGCGGCGGAAGAGAAGCTGAGGAATGCAGTTACTGTCGCCAGTCACCAGAAGAACGTGAAGGAATTTGCCCAGCGCCAGAAGTTTAAAGTGGGTCCCGCGCCGTGAAAAACGTCACCGCCTGTCAGTCAACGCCGCCCCTGTCCGGCATGCTTATGGTTGCAGCAGCGGATGGCGATGTGGCGGCAGTCAGAAACCTGCTGGCGCAGGGTGCGAAGGCTGACACGCGCAGCGGGAACGATGCAACACCATTGATGATGGCCGCCTATGCATGGCGTATGAAGGGGGATTTCAGCGAAGGCGTGCAGCTCTTGCTGGATGCGGACGCCTCGCTGGAACTAAAGGACAAAGACGGACAGACGGCGCTGATGTTCGCCGCTATTTATGGCCTTGAAAAAATGGCCGCCATGCTCATCGACAAAGGCGCGGATTTTGAAGCAACAAATAATAGGGGGATGACCCCCAGAGATCTCGCCCTGCATAATGATCACCCTGAAGTTGTCGGGCTGCTGGACGCGCTGGCTGAAAAGCGTCAGCGGGCAATAGTAGAAGAGTCCGGTGCGGCGGATAAGTCAAAACATAAAACCGTTGCGGAAAAGCAGCGTGGCCTGAAAGAACTGGCACAGCGGCAGAAATTCAAAGTCAGCGCGCCAAAACTTTAAAAAAATTATTCCCCGCCAAAGAATTAATTTATTCTTCGTCGAAAACGAGCCCGCCCTTGGGCAGGGCGTTGATATTGGCGGCCTGGTCTTCTTTCTTGCCCTTGTCGATATACTTCCACAGTTCGCGCAAAACATTATCAACGCCGGCGCCGCTGACAGCGGAGATGACGTGGACTTTTTTACGGATGGCTTTGGCGAGAATTTTCTGCTGGTCTTCGGACAGTTCCTTGCCCAGCGCATCGGCTTTGTTGAGGACGATCACTTCCGGCTTCTTGGCCAGTCCGCCGCCGTAAGCTTTCAGTTCCTTGCGGATCGTTTTGTAAGCGCCAACAATATCATCCTGCGTCATGTCGATCAGGTGCAGGAGCACGCTTGTGCGTTCGACGTGGCCGAGGAAGCGCGTGCCGAGGCCATGCCCCAGATGCGCTCCTTCGATCAGGCCGGGGATGTCGGCCATGACAAATTCATTGTCATGGACGTGGATGACGCCGAGGTTTGGCGCGAGCGTGGTGAAGGGATAGTCGGCCACTTTTGGCCGGGCGCGTGACACGACGGAGAGAAAGGTCGATTTGCCGGCATTCGGCAGGCCGATGATGCCCGAATCGGCAATCAGTTTGAGCCGCAGCCACACAGCCCGTTCTTCTCCCGGCCAGCCGGGCAGAGATTTGCGCGGCGCGCGGTTGGTGGAGGATTTGTAATGCGCATTGCCGAAGCCGCCGTCGCCGCCCTTGAGAAAGAGAATGCGCTCGCCCGGCGTCATCATGTCGGCGAGAACGGTTTCCTTGTCTTCGGCGAGTATCACAGTGCCGCGCGGCACTTTTACGATAAGGTCTTTGCCGTTGCGGCCGGAGCAGTTGCCGCCGCTGCCGTGGATGCCGACTTCAGCGCGGAAGTGCTGTGTGTAGCGAAAATCAATCAGCGTGTTGAGGTTATCGACGCATTCGAAATAAATATGGCCGCCACGTCCGCCGTTGCCGCCATCGGGACCGCCCTCGGGGATATATTTCTCACGACGGAAAGCAACGCAGCCTGCGCCGCCCGTGCCACTTTCGAGATAGATCTTCGCTTCATCGAGAAATTTCATTGCCCTTTAATCCAAACAAAAAGCCGGGGAGAATTTTTCCCCGGCTTTTGAGAAAGTGTATTCTGCAGCGTTAAGCCGCTTTTGCGACAGGAACGATCGAAATGTACTGACGGCCTTTGAGACCGCCGTGGAATTTTACTGTGCCTTCGACTTTGGCGAAGAGCGTATGATCCTTGCCAATGCCGACAAACTTGCCGGGGTGGAATTCCGTGCCGCGCTGGCGCACGATGATGCCGCCGGGAAGAATGTGTTGGCTGCCGTATACTTTTACGCCAAGGCGCTGTCCGCCTGAGTCACGACCGTTTCTGGAACTGCCGCCGCTCTTATGGTGTGCCATTGTTTTTCTCCTCTGTGCAGCCCCGCTGCACTAATTAAAGTTAGCCTTTGATATCGGTGATCTTGAGCACAGTCAGGTTCTGACGGTGGCCGTTCTTGCGGCGGTAATTCTGGCGACGCTTCTTTTTGAAGACGATGATTTTGTCGCCTTTTTTCTGGTCAAGCACGGTGGCTTTCACAGAGGCGCCCGAGACTGTGGGTGTGCCGATCTTGGCGCTGCCGGCATCGCCGACGAGCAGGACGTGGTCCAGTGTGATCGAGCCGCCCTTGGGGGTGTTCAGCAATTCGACTTCAATGATGTCGTCTTTTGCAACGCGATACTGCTTACCACCGGTTTTAATGACTGCGTACATAGTTGTTTACTTTCGGGTTCTTTAACTTTCAAACATTCCAATGACGGACTCACTTGAAGTGATTCCACCTGAGACGAGGAAATATAAGCATAAAACCCACTATGTCAAGAATTTGATTCCCCGATTTTCTTATCTTCGGACCCGCTTAAGGGCGGTGGCGCAGGTGCGGGGGTTTATCACTATAATATAAAAGTAAAGCGCTGCGGGAACGCGCGGGAACAAAAATGCAATAAAAGCAAAATAATTTTATTATAATTTTACTTTTTTATCAAATAGATAGATATTTTATTGCAATAATCGCAATTTTATTCTTGACTTTCGGGGATCATCTCTGTACAAATATACCCAAGCTCGAGAAGTGTGATCAGGTTGAATGAGCAAAAAGCGTGATTTCCTTTGGGACCACGCTTTTTTTTGATATGCGTGTCCATTCGTGGGGCATGCCTTCTTTGGAAGATAGAGCGATGGTGTACTTAAGCGATTAAAACAAATGAGCTTTTTAATGAAATAAAATTATTTTTCATAATATATTGAAATATATATGGAGATACTATATTATATAAAACAATGCTATTTAAGGGGAAATGGAGCATGAAGTTAGGGGCGAAAAAAAGACTATCGACAATGTTTAACGGACGGTCTGCAAAAGCAGCCATTGGCCTCCTGGGGCTTACCGCCGTAGCCGCCTTTTCTGCTGTTTTGCCCGCGGGTGCTGCAGGAGCTGCAACTTCAACCACCGGCCTCAATGATTATGTATTCTGGAATGCTCCCCCCTCATTCGTTAATATATCGCAAGATTTTACAATAGATAACCTTGCCCCCACTACCTTCTGGTCGACAATGTTTTCTTTTACTAACCAAAACTATGGGGGGTATATTGGCATCCAAACCAATGGCAATGTTAGCGGGCAGCAAACATCCGGAGATGCCATTTTTTCCCTATGGAATGCGGTAGCTTGGCATCAGGTCCCCAAATCGTCCGCCACATGCCAGTCTTTTGGCAACGAAGGAACAGGCGGTTCTTGCAGGGCGCCATTTTCCGTTGTGGCTGGACATACCTACAACGTGAATGTTGTTGCTTTTGGTAACCCCACAACCATAGGCAAATCTAAGACCCATGTGCAATGGTGGGCGGGGAAGGTTACCGACGAGACAACCAAAAAATCGACCGTGCTTGGCCTCATAGCATCAACTTCAACGTCGTTAACGCAGCCGGCGAATTTCGTGGAAGATTTTTCAATCCCCAATGTTGCCGGCTCCAAGAACTGTGATGCTTTTCCGCTCACAAAAACAACCTTTTTTGCTCCGAATGTAATAGTGTCGGGAGGTCACTCCACAGCAATCACGTATTCAGGCGGAGATCCAAGAATATGCGAACAAGGGACAATAGTGACAGGCACAACTAGTGGCAATAAAGGGACTGTCAATCTGATCGTCGGGGGTCCCAATCCCTCTTAATATTTATGTTAAATATATATATACTCATAACTTTGTAAAGAAATACCAATTAATTGCTGACGAATCGTTGACGCGTCTGTTTTCCGTGTTATATTGCCCACGCTCGAAGGATGGACTGGTGGTAGACAAAATTGTTCTAAACACAGTCCGGTTTTAACCGATGCTTCCGCGGGAAAAGTGGAAGCAGGCTGACAAAAGTCAGGAGCCTGTCGTGTAATTTACACGGACAGGTTTTGTTTTTCTCTAATCCATCCCCCGACATGAAGATAATTTTTATTTTAGAGAAGGTATATTGAATGCCAACCTATAACCAGCTCGTACGCAACCGCCGTACACCGCAGGTCGCCAAGAAGAAGAACGCCGATCTGCAGGGCAATCCGCAGAAGCGCGGTGTTTGCACGCGTGTCTACACAACCACACCAAAGAAACCGAACTCAGCTCTGCGTAAGGTCGCACGGGTTCGCATGACTAATGGTCGTGAGGCAACATGTTACATTCCCGGCGTCGGTCATAACCTGCAGGAACACTCGGTTGTTCTCGTGCGTGGCGGCCGTGTGAAAGACTTGCCTGGTGTCCGTTACAAGGTCATCCGCGGTGCGCTCGATACTCAGGGCGTCGATAAACGTAAACAATCGCGCTCACGCTACGGCGCGAAACGTCCTAAGTAAAAGGGGTATATTAATGTCACGTCGTCACTCAGCTAA